>CANQNX010000005.1 GCA_947625345.1 Candidatus Gastranaerophilales bacterium | reverse complement strand
GACGAGCTTTTGGTTCCGGGGGATTTCGTAAAAGTAATAGTTAAATCAACTGTTCCGAAAAAAGTATTACTTGTTCCGCAAGCTTCAGCTTTAAATGATGCACAAGGCTATTATGTTTGGGGTATAGACGGTGACAGTAAAACAGTAAGAAAAGATATTAAAGTTTCTGAAGAAATAAATAAAAATTGGGTAGTTGAAGAAGGTCTTACTCCGGAGGATATAATTGTTGCTAAAGGTATTCAAAGTATCAGAATGCCTGGGCAAAAAGTTAAAACAACACCTTTAGAAGAAGAAACACAAGCTCAAACACAAACGAAATAGCAGGAAAAGAAAATGGAAGATAATAAAAAGAAAAATCAATTATATTTCTTTATAACCAAACCAAGATTTGCGATGGTTATATCGATTTTTATAACACTGGTAGGTTTAGTTTCAATGTTCGGATTGCAATTGGAAAAATATCCGAATATTACACCTCCGCAGGTAGTAGTATCCGCTTCATACCCCGGCGCAAGTGCATCCGTTATTGAATCCTCCGTTGCTTCCATATTGGAATCACAAATTAACGGTGTTGAAAATATGATTTATATGTCCTCCACCTGTTATGATGAATCTTATCAGTTAGATATATATTTTAAGGTAGGAACCAACAAAGATATAAACTTAGTAAACGTACAAAACAGAATATCACAGGTAGAAGCCCTGCTCCCCGAGGATGTAAAGCGTTTAGGGGTAACGGCTACGAATGAAGTAGCAGGTGCTGGAGCTTGTATTTTGGACTTAGTATCCAATGACGGGTCTTGGAGCCAGTTAGATTTAACTAACTACGGAACGATTTATATTAAAGATGAAATTAAACGTTTGGATGGTGTCGGAGATGTAAATGTATTCGGCGCAGGCGATTACAGTATGAGAATTTGGTTAGACCCTCAAAAAATGGCTAACTTAAATGTTTCTGTCAGTGAAGTGCAGGCTGCCATTCAAACTCAAAACGTACAGGTTTCATCGGGTGCCTTAGGTTCACTGCCGAGTAAAGCAAATCAGACTTTAAGAATGACTCTTATGACAAAAGGCCGTTTAATTGAACCTGAAGAATTTGAAAATATTATAGTCCGCTCAAATACAGACGGTTCAAACATTAGAATTAAGGATGTAGCAAGGGTTGAGTTAGGTGCTTACAGTTATGATAAGTTAGGTTTAATAGGCGGTAAACCTGTTGCGGTTATTCAGGTTGTACCTTTGCCGGGTGCTAATACAATTAATATAGTAAATCTTGTTAATAAAAAGGTGGCGGAAATTAATAAAACCCTGCCTGAATCTTTAGAAATAAAAATGATGCACGATGACTCCAAGTTTATTCGTGAATCCATGAAAGAAGTTGTATTTACGATTTTAATGACATCTTTAATCGTAATTTTAGTAATATTTGTATTCTTAGGCGATTGGAGAGCAACGTTAGTTCCTTGTGTAACAATTCCCGTATCGTTGATAGGAACTTTTGCAGCCTTGCCTGTTTTCGGAATGTCAATAAACCTGTTGACTTTGTTTGCGATGGTACTGGCGGTTGCGGTAGTAGTCGATGATGCTATTGTTGTTATAGAAAACGTAAAAAGGCACCTTGAGGACGGTAAAACTCCTGTTGAAGCTACTCAGCTTACAATGCAGGAAGTAGGCGGTGCTTTGGTCGCTATGGCTATGGTTTTGATGGCTGTATTTGTTCCCGTATCATTTATATCAGGATTGTCGGGATTAATGTACAGACAGTTTGCGGTTTGTATTGCAGTATCAATTGCATTATCTGCAATATGTGCTTTAACATTATCCCCTGCAATGTGTTCGATAATCCTAAGACCTGAAGATCCTAACAGAAAGCCTTCTAATGCATTTACTGCTTTTATCAAAAAAGTGTTTACCGCTTTTGATGAAAGGTTTGACAAGGCAACTCATTGGTATTTGGATATAGTTAAAAAGTTTGTTTATAATAAAAAATTAACCCTGTGCTTGTATGCAGGATTTATACTGTTAATGGGATTTTTGTTTAAAGTAATCCCGACAGGATTTATTCCTGATGAAGACCAAGCGGTAGTTATGGCTCAAATAGTTCTGCCTCCGGGGTCTGCGTTAAATAAAACACAGGACGTATTGTTAAAATTAACTGAAGAAGTTAAACAAATAGACGGTGTAGTCCCTGAAAGAATTATTACCTTCGCAGGTATAGGACCTACAAACCAGGCATTTTGTATTGTTCCGTTAAAAGAATGGAATGAAAGAAAAATATATCCTTGGGATTGGGTAATAAGAAAAATTCAAGGCAAACCCACGGATTTATCTCATAACGGTATATTGAAAGAGTTAAGAGCTCGTGCGGCAAAGATAAATGAAGCATCAATAGCTGCATTCTCGCCTCCTGCAATATCAGGTATGAGTATGTTAGGCGGTTTTGAGTTCCAAATGCTTTCAAAAGGCGAGCACTCTTTGCAGGATATTGAAAGATTTGCCAACCAATTAACCGTTGCAGCAAATCAGGATAAAGGTTTAAGCAGTGTTTATACTACTTATCAGGCAAATGTGCCTCAATACAGATTAAATATTGATTATGAAAAAGTTTTAGCTCAAAATGTTAATATACAAGAGTTGTATTCAACTTTAGCTTCAACTTTAGGTTCGTATTATATAAACGACTTTAATAAATTAGGTCGTGTATTTAAGGTGCAGATGCAAGCTGAAGACGAATTCAGAAACAAAGTTACCGATCTTGAAAAAATATATGTAAAAAATATGAACGGACAAATGCTGCCATTAATGACGATGATTAATATTGAGCAAACAGTAGGTGCCGCATCTATTACAAGGTTTAACCAGTATAGAAGTGTACAATTCTCAGGTCAGCCTGCTTCAGGGAAAAGTTCAGGTGAAGCAATGAAGGCAATGGAAAATGTTGCAGTTAAAACATTGCCTCATGATGTCGGTTATGACTGGTCAGGTACATCACTTCAGGAAAGAGAATCCTCGGGGCAAACAGGTATAGTAATTGCTCTTGCTCTGACATTTGTATATTTGTTCCTTGTTGCATTGTACGAAAGCTGGTCAATCCCTGTTGCGGTATTATTAATCGCTCCCGTTGCGGCATTAGGTGCTTTAGTATTCCAATTAATGATAGGTCAGTCTTTTGATTTATATTCTCAGGTTGGTATGATTGCACTTATCGGTATTGCAGCTAAGCAGTCAATATTGATTGTCGAATTTGCACGTGATTTACATGAAAATAAAGGGTTAAGTATAGAAGATGCAGCAATAGAAGCAGCAAGAATAAGATTTAGAGCTATTATGATGACGGCATTAGCATTTGTCTTTGGTGTATTACCGATGGTATTTGCAACCGGTGCGGGCGCTCAGAGCAGAATTTCAGTCGGTTCTACGGTATTCGGAGGTATGACGGCCGCTGCTACCATAGGTACTATCTTAACACCTGTTTTCTATGTTCTTGTTCAATCATTAGTTGAAAATCTTGAAAAGAGGAAAAAAGAAAAAGCTGAAAATAATTAGTTTTAAGAGTAGAGTGGGAAAAATGAATAAAAAATTATTGTTATTTATATTATTAGTTATGGCAAGCCCTGTTTTTGCGGAGGACGAAAATGCAATAAGGGATGAAATTATTATTCCTCAGATAATAAACGAACTTCCTTCAAGAATAACAACAGAGCAAACTCAAAATGCAGTTGAAATAAAGAAAACTAAAAGTAAAAAGTCCTTAAAAAATATCTTTGTAAGAAACAAGAAAATAAAGAATGAACAAGCAGAAGAGATAAAGCCTGAAGAACCTAATATTGAAGAAATAAAAACAATAGAAAAAGTTCAAAAAGAACAAAAGAAAAAAGCAAAACTCACAAAAAAACAAAAAACACAAGGAAAGAAAAAACAAACTGAACAAAAAGAAATTCCTGCCGTTTCTGAAGGAAATTCGGAAAAAGTATTAACAGATACGGCTTATCAAGGCAGTATTGAAACAAACAAAATTATAGAAGTTGATGAATGCGTTAAAATTGCGCTTGAACATCATCCCGCAATTAAGTCTGCAATGAGTAATGCGGAGATATATAAAAGTAAAATAGCACAGGCTTGGGCAAATTATTTCCCGACTTTTTCGGCAGGAGTAAGTTATTCAAGAAATGATATGCAGATGTCAAACTTTGCATTTCCTACTCAAATTTATGATATGTTTTATACTCCGACAGTATCAGGCAATATGCTGTTGTTCGATTTTGGGAAAACAAAAGCTCAGGCGGATTTAGCAAAAAGAACCTATGAATCGGCAAAATATAATCTTGAAACAGCGATAAATACTGTCGTATTTACCGTAAAACAGGCATATTACAATTTACTTTTTGCTCAACAGCAGGTAAAAGTTTATGAAGATACCGTAAAGGATTATACACTTCACTTAGAACAGGCAAAAGCATATTATGATATCGGTACAAAGGCAAAAATAGATGTATTAACAGCCGAACATAATTTGGGAAGGGCTAAATTAAATCTGCTTCAGGCAAAAAATACATTGAAAATCGCATATGTACAATTAAGCAATGCAATGGGCATGCCTGATTACACCGATTATGATGTAACGGATAATTTAACAACAAAAGCTTATGACATAAATGCTGATGATGCTGTCAATACTGCATACGATACAAGCCCCGAATTATTGGCGGCAAAAAAGAAAGCGGATGCGTCTGAACTTTTGGTTCGTGCATCAAGAAGGGCATTTACTCCTAATATATCGGGTTTTGCTTCATATACAAGAGGCGGTAAAAAGGTTGATACGGATCATGGTTATCAAATAGGTGCTCAATTAAATTATCAAACAGTTAATTTGATGTCTTTAAAGAAACAGGTTGATGAAGCAAAGGCAACGTATAAAAAAGATTTAGCCGATTATGAAAATACAAAACAAAATATATATTTTGAGGTAAAACAGGCATATTTAAACTTAACTACTGCAAAAGAAAGTATAGGAGTCGCCAAATTATCCATGGATCAGGCAAAAGAACAGTATGATCAGGCTTCAGGCAGATATAAAGTGGGCTTGGGTGATGCCATTGAGTTAAAAGATGCCGAAACTACCTACAGAAATTCTCAGCTTGATTATTATAATAATCTGTTAAATTATCATGTTTATGCTGCAAATCTCGAAAAATTAATGGGTGTTCCCTTAAAGGCTTCGGATAATGATTTGTTGTAATTAAGATATAGTAAAAATTAAAAAACAGTTATATAATTAAGTATTATGGTAAATACTCAAGAAGAAAACAATACATTAGAACAGGCACATATTGATTTTATTTCTACGGTTAGCCACGAACTAAGAACACCTTTGACAAGTATAAGAGGATTTGCTGATACTCTTTTAACTTCTTATGACAGGTTAACTCCCGAACAAAGGGAAAAATTTTTGTTGATAATCAAAGAACAGTCTAACAGGCTGATAAATCTTGTTGAAAATCTTTTAACCGTATCTAAAATGCAATCCGATAAGGAGCTTATGATATATAAAACAGTTGATATTAAGCCCATAGTCGATTCCGTTATACAAATTATTAAAAATCAATATAAAACTCATAAATATGTGTGCAATTATGATACAAATTTGCCAAAAATATTGATAGATACGGATAAACTTCAGCAAATTTTGTTAAATATTACAGATAATGCTTCTAAGTATTCAAATGAAGGTACTACCGTTACGATTAATTTGGGACAAAATTATAATGACGGTACCGTTATAATAAGTATTAAAGATGAAGGTATAGGTATTGATAAAGAGAATATTGATAAAATATTCAACAAATTTTCAAGAATAGATTCACCTTTAACAAGGAAAATACAAGGTAACGGACTGGGATTATATATTACAAAGACCCTTATAGAAAAGATGAATGGGAAAATTGAAGTGCAAAGTTCTTCTAAGGGCAGCGAATTTAAAATTATTTTTAAAGCAGCTACCCCTGAAGATAACGGTTTAGTTAAGATTAAAGAGTAGAGTATGTTAGTAAAAGTAGTTTTATTAATAGATAAAAGAAAAGAACAATCAACAAAATATAAGAAAATATTGGAAAATAGTGATATAACTGTTTTTACTTCGCCTGACTTTGCTTCAGCTTTAGGAATAATAAACGCTTTTGAACCTGATTTAATACTGATTTCAGATAGTATAGATTTTGATATAAAAAAAGCAATAGAACAAATAAGAGTATTGACCTTTAACATAAGACCTGAATTGGTTGCTTTGTCAAAATCAAATCATATTCAGGATAAGATTGATATTCTTGATGCCGGTGCTGATGATTTTCTTAGTGAACCGATTAACAATGAAGAATTTAAAGCAAGAATTATGGCTCATTTAAGAAGAAATTTAGAAAATAGTTTTTCTGAAAAAACAATGTTGTTTGATTCGAAAATTTCATATAAAATGTTAAAAAGGACGTTAAATTCTGATGCTCAGTGGGCTGTAATGCTTATAGATATTGATAACATTGAGTTTTATAAAGAAATATACGGTGAACTTGCAACTGATAAATTATTGCAAACTTACTCAGCAATAATTAAATCTTCATTAGAAAACAGTGATTATTTAGGACAATTAAATTCTGAAGATTTTATCATAATTACAACCTTAGAAAAAGCTGAAAAAATAGCAAATTATTTAGTATACGCTTTTGATACCGTTGTTTCAAAATTTTATTCTCAAGCGGATAATAAGAGAGGTTTTATGTTCATGCATGGTGATGATTCCGCTGAGGATAAAATAAAACTGGTTTCAACAAGCATAGGTGTTATTTCAAATAAATATAAAAAATATACGGACTTAAAACATTTAATCAGTTCTTTAATTTCAACTCATAAACTTTCAAAATATAAGTCAGGCTCAACATTTATAATACAACGTCCCGAAATAAGTGCGGAAAATGCCGTAGAAAAAAAAGAAATAAACAACAAAATACTTATTGCCGAACCTGATGATGCACTTTCCATTCTTCTTGAAGCTACGGCAAGACTTCAAGGATATAATGTGAAAATTGTAAATGAATTCGATAATGTTTTAGAGGATGTTAAAGAATTTAATCCTTCGGTAATAATATTGGATGCGGGTAATTCCGAGACCTTAAAAGGACTTGAAATATGCAGAAGATTAAAATTTGAACTTAATAATTTAAAATCAAATATTATATTTACAACAACCGTGCACGATAAAGAAATGGTTTTGAATGCCGGTGCTGATTTATACTTGCCAAAACCTTACGAATTGACTTCTATATTCGGATGGATTAAAAAATTTCAGGATAATTATAATGAATAAGGAGAGATATATGGAAATTAAAGCAGAAAAAAAATCTATATTGGATATTGACGCTGATGTTATAGTCGTAAATTTATTTGAAGGTGTCAAAGTTGTAGGAGGTGTTACGGGAATTGTAGATAGCGCATATAATAACGTAATTACCGATTATGTAATAAATAAAGAAAAATTTTCAGGTAAATATATGGAATTATATGAACTTCCGATTATAGATAAAAATAAAAAGATAATCATAGCAGGTCTTGGTAAACAAGAGGAACTTACTATTGCTAAAATAAGAGATTTAACGGCAAAAATCGTAAGAACATTAATGACAAAAGAACACGTTCAAAGAGTTGTAACCGTATTACATGGGGCAGGCATTGGCGGTTTGTGCCCTAAAGGTTGTGCGCAAATGATAACCGAGGGTGCTTTATCGGGTGAATATTCATTTGATAAGTATAAAACGACTAAGAAAGAAAATAATATAAAAGAATTTATTATTGCCGAAGTTGATGATAAGAAATATGAAAGCGCAAAAGCAGGTGTTGAAATAGGTAAAATAGTAGCAGAGTCCGTAAATATGGCAAGAGATTTAATTAATGAATCATCGCAGTATTTATATCCCGAAACACTGTCAAAATTCGCAGTTGAAAATTCTAACGTTGAAACAAAGGTATTTAATAAAGAAGAAGTTAAAAAAATGGGAATGAATGCATTTTTAGCGGTTGGTCAGGGAAGTGTTCATGAACCAAAATTAATACACATGCATTATAAACCTGAAAATCCTAAGAAAAAAATAGCAATTGTAGGAAAAGGTATAACATTTGATGCGGGCGGTTTGGATTTAAAACCTCCGTCATCAATGCTTACAATGAGAGATGATATGTCAGGTGCAGCAGCTGTTATAGCTGTTATTAGAGCAATTTCATTTTTAAAACCCGATGTTGAAGTACATGCAATAGTTGCGGCTTGTGAAAATATGCCGTCAGGAAGTGCTTATAAACCCGGTGATGTTATAATCGCAAAAACAGGCAGAAGTATTGAAATTGACAATACGGATGCGGAAGGAAGGGTAACTTTGGCAGATGCATTGGCTTATGCAGAAGAATTAGGGGTTGATGAAATAATAGATATCGCAACTCTGACAGGTGCTTGTATGGTCGCATTAGGTTCTGTTGCAAGCGGTATTATGGGTAATAATGATGAAAAAATAGCTGAATTTATTAAAATAGCAAATAAAATGGGTGAAAGATTTTGGCAATTGCCTATGTATGAAGAGTATGGTGATTCTTTAAAAAGTGATATAGCTGATACAAAAAATACGGGCGGAAGAAACGGCGGAGCATCAGCTGCCGGTATATTTTTATCTAAATTTATATCTAAAACCCCATGGATTCACTTAGATATTGCAGGTACGGCATTTTTGGATAAACCGAATTCAGAAGGTATTAAAGGTGCTGCAGGTGTTAGTATCAGAAGCCTTATTAAATATATAACAATTCAAAATTGTGATTGCCATAATTAAGGAGGAATATGAAATTTAAAATTTCAACAAAAGAAATTAGTGAAATAAATGAAACTCCCGATGTAAAATTTCCTAAATACACTTCGCAGATAATAAACTGTGCAAACCAAAATGCACAGGCAACAAGAGCAAAAATGGTCGGTCAATTGTCCGATTTATTTCCGCAATATTTGGACTTATGCGATGAAATTTCAATAAAAAGCTGGGAAAAATGGTATGAAGAAGGTCATCCCGATTCAATTAAAAATGCAACAGATAAAATTATGCTTCAGCTTGAAAATTTAAATTCAGCTATTAAATTAATTGATAGGAATTTAGTCGAAAGTTGGGTTAGAGATTTAGTTATAAATAAAACATATAACGGACTTTATGTTCAAAAAGCCATATTAAAAAAATTGGCGGAAAATAACAAAACAACATACAGATTAGCCTGTCCGAGTGAAGAATCAAAGGGGATAGACGGTTTTGTCGGTGATGTTCCTTATTCCGTTAAGCCTACAACATATAAACAAATGGGAAGACTTTCCGAATCAATTGATGTTAAAATGATATATTATAATAAAACAAAAACTAATATAAAATTTGAAATTGAAGATTAATTTAAAAAAAACCGCTTGAATAAGGCGGTTTTTTATACAGGTATAGAACGGATAAATTTCTCTTTGTTGGTGTATTCTGATTCCGTGTCTACATTTACAAACCCTGTTCTAACCAAGTGATTATTAATAAAGGTTTTATTGTCTAAATATACATAATAAGAAGATATATCTTCATTTTTATTATTTGATAAAGTATCTTGCTTTAAAAATATTTTTCTGCCGTTAAATTTATCTTTCAAAAATTTTATTGCTTGTTTGGTTTTTTCTTTTTTTTCTAATATCCCTTTAAGTTTAATTATATTTCCGTCAGATAAGAGCAGTTTATTTGAAGAAATTACTTCTTTTACCGAAAAAAGTTTTTCTTTTTTCTTGGAATTTTTATCTATTTTAGAGCCGAATTGTAATTTTTTTATATCAACTTTCTTATCTAATTTATGAGGGTCAATGAAAATATAAGGCAGTTTGTCGAAAGATATAACTTTTTTTGAATTATCTTCTAAAAATTCAACTGTATTATTTTGTGAAAATAAATTACATATATTTAGTTTATCTCTCATAACAGGTTCAAAATCTTTGTTTATTTCATATCCGATAGAGTTTCTGTTTGTATTTAATGCTGCTAAACTTGTGGTAGCGCTGCCCATAAACGGGTCAAAAACAGTTTCACCTTCAAAAGAGAACATTTTAATTAATCGTTTGGGAAGTTCTTCTGGAAACATTGCAATATGGCTGTTTTGTTTAACTCCGGGGAAATGCCAATGCGAGGCAAAATATTCTTTCCATTCTTCTTTTGAAATTATCGATTTTTGTTTTTGTTCAACTGTGGGTTTAGGAGAATTTCCCTGCTTTTTAAATAACAGAATAAACTCATAATCCATTTTGAGGATACCGTTTCTCGGATATGGGAAACTTCCCATAATTGCACCGCCGCCCGAAGTATTCATTGTCGTTGTTTTTTGCCAAATTATTGCTCCCATATAATCTAATTTTAATGTTTCGCAAAATCTGATTATTTCAGTTCGTATGGGAATAATTTTGTATCTTCCGTAATAAATCGAGCGTGCAAATTGATCGCCGATATTAATGCATAATCTGCAACCATCATCCAAAACTCTTTCACACTCTTGCCATACAAGGTTTAAATTATTGATATATTCTTCATAACTGCTGTTAAATCCGATTTGTTCATCCGTTCCGTAATCTTTTAACTGCCAATATGGCGGTGATGTTATAATTAATTGCACGGATTTGTCTTCTATTTTATTTAAAGCACGACTGTCGCCAAAATATATCTTATGATTTGACATTATTTTCTCTCAATTTATTCTTTATTCATATTATAAAACAGGTCACATAATATATCTATGACCTGTTTTAATTGTGAAGTAAATTTTTACTTTAATTTTGCGACACTATATTAATTTTCGTCAGACTCTTTATAATCTTCGGAATCTGATTTTGTTATGTCAAATTCGAATTTTTTCCATTCTTTAAATCCGCCTCTTAATATTACACTCGGATAATGTTTTTCTATTAATTCAAGTGCTGTTTTATATGCTCTCGGGCATGAATCAGAATATGTATAAATGACTGTTACTTTACTTTTATCAAGCATTTCAATATGTTCTTTTGCTTCTTTATACGGAATATGAACCGCATAAGGTATATGACCTTCTATATAGTCATTATATTCTCTGACATCAACAATATTTATTGTATTAATTCTGTTTTCAATTATTTCATCAAGAGTAAAAGGACCTACGGTAAATGATAAAATATCTTCAAAAAATTTTTTACCCCGTGATAAATCTTTTGTTATTTCCCCGTGTGAAAACATATTATATTCCTTTCATTTTAATATATGGTAATAATTTAATATAATTTAAGATGCAATAAATTACCCTGTAAGATATAACCTGTTCGGGGGAAATAAATTGTAAACATGTATTTCATTTAATTGACTTTAATTTGCCTTGGTTCCATAATACATGAAAGTAAGGGAAAGTCATGAAGTACAATTTGATAAAAGATGAATATATTTTGTAAATGAGAAAAGCATTTCTGCTTTTCTCATTTTTTATAAAACAAGGAAATTTTAATGATAAAAGATAAAGTTAAAAAAATATATAAGGCAAAAGTTAAAAATGTAGAAAAAGTATCAATATCTGCATATTTAATTAAAATTGAATTGCCTCAAGCTGTTGAAGTAAAAGCAGGTCAATTTATTTCAATATATTGTAAAGGTTTAACTTTAAGACGTCCTTTTAGTGTGTTCAGTTCCAAAGATAATGAAATAGGAGTTTTGTTTAAAGAACGGGGAGAAGGAACAAATTATATTAAATCATTAAAAAGCGGAGATTTAATTGATATTATCGGCCCTTTAGGCAACGGGTTTGATATAAAAAACAAGAAATCTCTCATTATAGGTGCAGGGATAGGAGCTGCACCGATGGCATTTTTAAAATCAAAGACGGACGAATTAAATATAGAAAGTCTTTTTGCCGCAGGATTTTTAAATAAAGATGAAATCCCGAGCGTAATAACTCCTGATAAAATTTATACGGACGACGGCTCATATGGAGAATCAGGCAGTATTTTAAACTATTTAGGTGTTCTGATTAATACTTATAATCCCGAAATAATATATGTTTGCGGACCTTATATAGTATTAAAAACTGTTGCAAATACTGCATTAAAGTATTCCGTTGAATGTCAGGTTGCAATGGAAAAAGTTATGGCATGCTCAATAGGTGTATGTCGTGGCTGTGTTATAGATATTAAAAAAGATAATAAAGTTATTAATGCATCCGTATGTAAAGACGGCCCCGTATTTTTGGGAAGTGAGGTCGTATGGCAGTAATGACAAATATTTTAACGACTGATTTAAACGGGTTGATTCTTAAAAACCCGATTATGACTGCATCCGGAACATTCGGATATTCGGATGAATATAATGAATTTATTGATGTTGCTAAGTTGGGGGCAATTGTTACGAAAGCCATTTCTCTGAATCCGAGAGCCGGTAATAAAAATATTCGTATAACTGAAACAAAAGCAGGCATGATTAATTCTATAGGTCTTGAAAATGTCGGGATTGAAAAGTTTCTCGAAACAAAAATTCCCGTTTTAAAAGAAAATAATATAGATTTTGTTGTAAACATTGCAGGTTCAACCATAGATGAATACAAAATATTGGGGAAAATATGCAATACAAACGAAATAAAAGCAATAGAACTAAATGTTTCTTGTCCTAATGTTAAATCAGGGTGTCTTGAATTCGGTACGGATGAGAATTCTTTATATGAACTTGTTTCTGAAGTAAGAAAAGAATATAAAGGGTTTTTGATTGTAAAATTAACTCCCAATGTGACATCCGTAGAAAAATTGGGAATGGCCGCCCAAAATGCGGGTGCGAATGCAATAAGTGCCATAAATACGTTAAAAGGGACTGCAATAAAAATTAATTGTTTAAACGGCAAGATTCAAAAAAGTATTATACAGGGCGGATATTCGGGAGTAGGTATAAAACCCGTTGCAATAGGAGCTGTTATGCGTCTGTATAAAACGGTTGATATTCCGATAATAGGTATAGGCGGTATTGAAAGTTTAAGTGATGTTTTGGAGTTTTTAGCGGCAGGGGCTGAGGCTGTACAAATCGGTACCGCTAATTTTACTCATCCCGATATAACTCAAAATTTGGTAATTGAACTTGAAAATTACATAAAAAATAACGGATTTGAAAATTTGGAAGAATTAAAGAAAGAATTGAGGAAATAATAATGAGCGAAGATGTTTTAAATTTATTGGAAAAAGCTGAAGGTGTTTTGCACGGACATTTTTGTCTGACTTCAGGCTTGCATTCGGATATATATTTTCAATGTGCTAAACTGTACCAATATCCCGATATAACTGAAAAATTAGGGAAAAAGTTGGCTGAAAAATTATCTGATGTTGAATTTGATACTATAGTAGCTCCTGCAATCGGTGCGGTAATTATAGGATATGAAACGGCAAAAAATGCTAAAAAACGTAACCTCTTTGTTGAAAGAAAAGACGGTGTAATGCAATTAAGAAGAGGTTATACTCTTAAAAAGGGGGAAAGAGTCGTTATCATTGAAGATGTTATAACAACAGCGAGAACAATAAAGGAAACAATGGAAGCAATTAAGGAATATGAGCCTGAAGTTGTTGCGGTTGGTTGTATTGTAGACAGAACAAAGGGTAAAACTGAATATAATATAAAATCACTTATGCAGATTGACCCTGTTGTTTATGAGCCTGATAACTGCCCTTTGTGCAGGGAAGGTATTCCTTTGGTTAAACCCGGAAGCAGAGAAGATAAGGTAAAAGCATAATGGAACATCTGATTGATATTAAAAGTATTTCAAAAGAAGATATTTTAAATATCATAAAAATAGCAAAAGAGTTTAAAACAGGAACGAGAAAATCTCAAGTCCAAGGCAAAACTCTATCTTTGATGTTTTATGAAAATTCTACCCGTACCCGTTGCAGTTTTGAAATGGCTGCTAAAAAATCGGGCATGAATGTTATAAATTTTGATGCCGAACACTCTTCAATTTCAAAAGGTGAGAGTTTTAAGGATACTGTTGAAAATTTGTATTTTTTAGGTGTGGATGCAGTTGTAATCAGACATTCATTGTCCGGTATCATAAACAATGTTTTGAAACTGGTAAAATATCCGATAAAATTCATAAACGGAGGGGACGGAACCCATGCACATCCTTCTCAGGCGTTGTTGGATTTCTATACTATGCTTGAAAAAATTAATACCGTTGAAAATAAAAAAATAGTAATCGTAGGTGATATAAGGCATAGCAGAGTTGCAAAATCAAATATAATGCTTTTATCCGAATTTGGAGCAGATTTACATGTTGTATCACCTTCTTATATGGAATTTGAAAATTATGATTCGTTTAAAGTTAAATATCATAAGGATTTAAAAGAAGGAATAAAAGATGCTGATGTAATTATGGTATTGAGAGTTCAAAATGAACGTCTTGAAAAAGAAGGATATCCTGATTCTATTGAGTATAAAAGATTATATGAACTTGATACAAACATTATAAAAGAGTATGCCTCAAAAAATGTTATATTAATGCATCCCGGGCCCGTAAACAGAAATATGGAAATATCCTCGGAGCTTTTAGATAATGATATGGGTAAAACGATATTGGAACAAGCTCAAAACGGGGTATATGTCAGAATGGCTATTTTAGATATGTTGTTAAGTAAAGGAGGCAATAGATAATGCTTCTTAAAAATGCAAAAGTCGTTAATCCTCAAACAAATTATGAAAAAATATCTGATATAAGAATAGAAAATGGTATAATAGTTAAATTTGAACCTGATATTAAACCTGAGAACAATGAAGAAGTAATAGATTTAACAGGTCTTACGGTAACTCCCGGTTTGATAGATATGCATTGTCATTTAAGAGAACCGGGATTTAGTTCAAAAGAAACCGTAAAAACAGGTATTGAATCGGCTATTAACGGCGGTTATACCGCAATATGTCCTATGCCGAATACTAATCCCGTTACGGATAATGTTGTTACGCTGCAATATCTTTTATATCGAGCAAAAGAGGTTTCTGACATAGGTTTTTATCCTATATGTGCCGTTACTAAGGGACTTGGAAGTGAAAAAACAGTTAATGTATCGGAATTGCTTGATAGTGGAGCTGTTGCTTTTTCAAATGACGGTAAACCCATTGAGAATATGAAAATATTGCGAGAGGCATTAAAGTATATAAATTCGCAAAATTCTCTTATTATTTCTCACAGTGAAGATTCTACTTTATCCGAAGGCGGAGTAATCAATGAAGGAAAAGTTTCCGCACAAATGGGATTAAAAGGAATTGCGGATATAACGGAATCCTTGGCGGTAGCTCGTGAATTAGAGGTAGTAAGAAGCGTAAAAGGTAAATATCATTTTGCGCATATCTCAACAAAACGTTCGGTTGAACTTATAAGACAGGCTAAAAAAGAAGGTTTGAATGTTACGGCTGAAACTGCTCCTCATTATTTCAGTTTGTCGGAAGATGATATAAAAGATTATGATGCAAAATACAAAGTAAATCCGCCATTAAGAACAAAAGAAGATGTTGAAGCAGTTATAAACGGCTTAAAAGACGGAACTATAGATGTAATAGCAACTGATCATGCGCCTCATACCATAAGCGAGAAACAATCTCCCATACAAATTGCCCCGATGGGAATGGCAGGGTTTGAAACTTCTTTGGGGGTAACGCTCACTTATTTGGTACATAGCGGAAAATTGAGTTTAATGGAGGCAATAAAAAAATATACGAGTGCTCCTATGAAAATATTAAATCTTAAGAATCAAGGATGTATTTCTATTGGCAATGAAGCCAATTTAACCGTAATCGATTTAAACGAAGAATGGATTGCGGATGCTTCTAAGTTTAAATCTAAGTGTAAAATCTCTCCTTTTGACGGATATAAGTTAAAAGGCAGAGTAAAAATGACAATAATAAAAGGGAAAATATATAAAATAGGATAAATAATATGCAAATAAGACCTGAAATAAAAGAAAAAATAGTATTAGCCTTAGACGTAGATACGATAGAACAGGCAAAGTCTTTAATAACCGAGTTAAAAGATTATGTAGGCGTATTTAAAGTCGGACTTCAAATGTATACGTCAAACGGATATGAAATATTTAATTTTATGAAAGAACAGAATATTAAGTTCTTTTTTGACGTAAAGCTTCATGATATACCGAATACTGTTGCAAAAGCATCCGAAAATATAATAAGAAACGGAGCATCATTTTTTAATCTTCACACAACGGGCGGAGAAGAAATGATGAAAATGGCGCAGGAAGCAGCGAGAAAGACAGCAAAAGAATTGAACAGAGAAAATCCTACCATATTGGGTGTTACCGTTTTAACAAGTATAAGTGAAGATTGTCTGCAAAATGAATTAAAAATTCCGTTTAAGCCTCAAGATTATGCTCTGAATTTGGCATTAATGGCAAAAAGAGCGGGATTAGACGGTGTTGTAGCAAGTGTTTGGGAAGCAAAAAAGATAAAACAAGTATGCGGTAAAGATTTTAAAGTATTGTGTCCCGGAATAAGACCTGATTGGTCAAATAAAAATGACCAAAAAAGATTGGCAACACCGAGTGTTGCAATAAAAGAAGGTGCTGATTTTCTTGTCATCGGCAGAGCTGTTACAAGTGCTGATGACAGAGTTAAAGCAATTAAAATGATATATGAAGAAATTGAAAATGCGCTTTTGACTCAAAATAAATCTTACGTATCTTCAAATAAAGCTAAGTTAATACTTGAAAACGGTATGATATTTGAAGGTGAATCCATAGGAGCTGAAGGAACTTCAATAGGAGAAATCGTGTTTAATACCTCAATGGTAGGTTATCAGGAAGTTTTGACAGATCCTTCTTATATGGGACAAACAATTGTTATGACCTATCCTGAAATCGGAAATTACGGGATAAATAAAGATGATTATGAATCAGGTAAAATTCATGCTAAAGGTTTTGTAATAAAAAATTTATGCGAACACGAATCTCACTATAAAAGTTCGTTATCTTTAGGTGAATATCTGAAACAAAATAATATTGTCGGAATAAAAGGTGTTGATACAAGGTATTTAACACAAATTATAAGAAATTACGGAGCTATGAATTGTGCAATAACTACAAATGAAATAACTCCCCAAATAAAACAGCAAATTAAAGAGTACAAAATAGGTAAAAATGTTACTTTGGATATAACAACATATAAAATTGAAAAATTTCAAGGAAACGGTATAAAACTTGCAATCCTTGATATGGGAATAAAAAAGAGTATTTTTGAAAATTTTAAAGCTTTAAATTGTGCAATAACGCTATTCCCTGCAGATACAAAGGCAGAGGAAATATTAGAAGGTAATTTTGATGCTTTATTAATATCAAACGGGCCGGGGAATCCTGAAGATGCTCTGTGCGCAATACAAACAGTAAAAGATCTTAAAGGGAAAATAAGATTATATGGTATTTGTTTGGGACATCAAATTATATCACTCGCATTAGGTGCTCAAACGTATAAATTAAAGTACGGGCACAGAGGCGGAAATCATCCCGTAATGTGTACAAAAACAGGTGAAATATTTGTTACCTCTCAAAATCACAGTTATGCGGTAAAGGCGGAATCTTTACCTGAGGGTGTTGAAGCGACATATATTAATCTTAATGACAAAACTATAGAGGGAATAGAGTGTGATAAATATAAAATTAAAACAGTACAATTCCATCCCGAATTGACTGTAGGACCTTATGACTCTTATAAAATAATTACGGATTGGGTTAAAGAAATTGAAGAATCCTCAAATTTAGTAAACGTATAAAAAAAGGAAAGAACAATGCCGATAAATAAAGATATAAAAAAAGTTTTAGTAATAGGTTCGGGACCAATAGTTATAGGTCAGGCGGCGGAATTTGATTATGCCGGAGTACAAGCTTGCAGAGCTTTGAGAGAAGAAAATATTGAAGTAATATTAGTAAATTCAAATCCTGCAACGATTATGACTGATGAAAATATAGCCGATAAAGTATATATAGAACCTTTGACTCTTGAATCATTAATATACATAATTGATAAGGAAAGACCCAACGGTATAATAGCAACATTAGGCGGACAAACGGGATTAAATTTAGCTGTAAGCCTATATGAAAACGGCATTTTGGACAAATATAACGTTGAACTTTTAGGTACTAAAATAGAATCCATAAAAAAAGCGGAAGACAGGGAAATGTTTAAAAACCTTATGCTTGAAATAAATGAACCTATCCCTGAAAGTGATATAGTATCAAGTTTTGAAGATGCTTCAAAGTTTGCACAAAAAATAGGATTTCCTATAATAGTCAGACCAGCATATACATTAGGAGGTACCGGAGGTGGTATTGCGACAAATTGGTCAGAATATGAAGAAATAGTTTATACGGGACTCTCATTAAGCCCTATATCTCAAGTCTTGGTTGAAAAAAGTATAGCCGGATATAAAGAAATAGAGTATGAAGTTATAAGAGATGCAAATAATACCTGTATTGCCATATGTAATATGGAAAATATAGACCCTATAGGTATACATACCGGTGACAGCTTTGTTGTAGCACCTACGCAAACGCTTACAAATAAAGAATGTCAAATGTTAAGAAGTGCTGCAATTAAAATTATTAAAGCCTTAAAAATTGAAGGCGGATGTAATGTTCAATTTGCACTTGATACGGTAAGTAATCAATATTACGTAATTGAAGTCAATCCCAGAGTCAGCAGGTCATCAGCATTAGCATCAAAAGCAACGGGATATCCTATCGCAAAAATTACAACCAAAATTGCCATCGGATACAATTTACATGAAATACCGAACTCAATAACAAAAAAGACAGTAGCGGCTTTTGAACCTGCACTTGATTATGTTGTAACAAAAATACCTAAATGGCCTTTTGATAAATTTAAACACGGAGACAGAATTTTAGGAACTAAAATGAAAGCTACGGGTGAAGTTATGGCGATAGGCAGAACTTTTGAAAGTTCATTTAAAAAAGCTATTGCTTCAATTGAGTCAAAGTATACAGGTTTGTTAAGAGGATTGCATACGGAATGCAGTGAAGATGAATTAAAAGCACTTCTTCATGTTCAGGATGACAGAAGGATTTTCAGAGTTGCAGAAGCCCTTAACCGTTCTGTAAGTGTGGATGAAATTAATAAAATAACAAAAATAGATAAATGGTTTATTTATAAAATTAAATCCATTATTGATACTGAAAATAAATTAAAATTTGAACATCTGACACCTGAATTATATATGGAAGCAAAGGAAAAAGGATTTTTAGATGAAGAAATTGCTAAGTATGCACAAATTACAATTGATGAAGTGGAAAAATTCAGAAAAGAAAATGCAGTAAGTGCTTCATTTAAGATTGTAGATACCTGCGCCGCAGAATTTAAAGCATACACACCATATTATTATTCGACATACAACGAAAAAGATGAGTTGGAACCTGATAAAGATGTTAAAAAGATATTAATTTTAGGTTCGGGACCGATTAGAATCGGGCAGGGTATTGAGTTTGATTATTGTTCAGTTCATGCTGCTTGGGAGGTTAGAAATAATAATTATCAATCATTAATTGTTAATTCAAATCCCGAAACACTTTCAACCGACTTTGATGTGGCTGATAAACTGTTTTTTGAACCAATGAACATAGAAAATATAATGAACATAATAGAAAAAGAAAATCCTGAAGGAGTAATGGTACAATTCGGCGGACAAACAGCCATTAATCTTGCTCCGAAATTAGCTCAAAAGGGTGTTAAGATATTGGGTACTTCATTGGAATCAATAAATATAGCGGAAGACAGAAAATTATTTGAACAGCTTTTAAGAGATTTAAAAATTCCGCAACCTAAAGGGTTTGCAATCAAGAAACATTCTGAAGCACTTGATGTTGCTAAAAAATTAGGTTATCCGTTGTTGGTAAGACCTTCATATGTTATCGGCGGAAGAGGTATGCAGGTTGTTTATAATAAAGAAGAACTTATTTCATACATTGACGGAGCAATGAAGTTTTCTGATGAACATCCTATATTAATAGATCAATATATAGAAGGTACCGAGCTTGAACTTGATGCCGTATCTGACGGTGAGAATGTTTTAATCCCTGCAATAACCGAACACATTGAAAGAGCAGGTATTCACTCGGGTGATTCGATTGCACTCTATCCTACAAGAACAATTCCAAATGAAATTATAAATAATTTAATTTCATATACGGAAAAAATAGCTAAAGCTCTTAAAGTTAAAGGTTTAATGAATATACAATTTGTTCTTAAAGATAATGTGGCATATATTATAGAAGTTAATCCGAGAGCCTCAAGAACAGTACCCATTTTAAGTAAAGTAACAAATACTCCAATGGTAAAAATAGCAATAGATGCAATATTAGGAAAATCAATAACGGAACAAGGATATACACCGGGACTTGTTAAAACATCAAATCTTGTTTGTGCAAAAGTTCCTATCTTTTCATTCCAAAAGTTAAACAGAATAGATCCTGCGCTTGCTCCCGAAATGAAATCTACGGGCGAAGTTTTAGGTATTGATACATCATTTGAAAGAGCTATAGCTAAAGGATTTTTAGCTGCAGGTTATAAGCTGTCAAATGAAAGAGGAAATGTTTTAATTTCAATTAATGACCATTATAAGAAAGATTCTGTAAGTGTTGCTAAAGACTTGGTTGACTTAGGTTATAATCTTGTTGCAACAACAGGAACTCATAAATATTTGAAACAATACGGTATTGAGTCAAAAGAAATTGAGAAATTTGATATTAAAAAGATTCAAAGAAATATGAAAAATAAGGAATTGTGTTTTATTATAAATACGCCTTCAACAAATTCAAATCCATACAGATACGGTTCGGAGGACAGAGGTTTCTTAATAAGGACAATCGCTGAAATGTATTCAACTCCTTGTTTTACTGTCTTAGATACGGCTAAAGCATATATAGAAGCTTTGAAATGCTATATGGAAGAAAAAAACTTTACTTATGACAGTATTGAAAAATACAGAGATAACTCTTTACTCAAGGTATAAATAATGGAAAATAAAGATAAAAAAACAAAAAAGAAGTCTAAATTTAAAATTAACATAAAGAATATGGGAATAGATATTGATAAAAATGAATACAGAGAAATAGTATTATCAAACTCCAATCACCCCGAAAAACTTTATAATGACTAACTGCAAAGTGTTGTAGAGTTATTTTCCTTCCTTTTATTCATTAATTTGCGACGTTTCATTAAATCAACAAATGCTTCAAGTCTTGTAATATAACCGGCTCTGCCTGTTTGTTCATCCATAATTAAGGTTAATATCGGAATTTTACAATCCTCTCGCATTGAAGGAAAGATATTTTGCGACATAATTTCGGGCATGCAGGTAAACGGGCTTATGTGAATAATTCCGTCAACACCTTTTTCATTTGCGTATGCAACATCACTGACAGATTCTAATGCATCGCCTCCTATATCACGCATAAGGTATGGTTTTGCCATTCTAAAGGCTCTTTCTAAGTGTGTTTCGCCTTTTTTAAAACATTTTGGTATAATTGCATCTTTAATAAATCCGGAAACAGTCAGACTTCTTCTTGTTTCTACGCCCATTCTGCCTAATTCTTTTTCTATATTTTGGTTGGCAAATGTATCTTGAACCAAGAAAATTTCACCTGTTATATCAACTCTTACAACTTCTTTGTCTTTATCAATTTCTGTCTTTTTGATTTCCTCTGTTGCCTCTTTTTCAGCTTGTTTTAATTGTTTGATATTATCAGCATTTAGTATTATTGAAATGGCTTTATGATAATGTTTTTCTGCCGTCAGCGGAGTTATTTCTCTTGCTCTGTAGTATGAAAAGAGGTTTTCAATTCTGTCTAAAACAAACATTTTTCTGACAGCTATATTTATTGCTTTTATTAATATAAAAGGATTTTTAATCCCTGACAATTCGGTTAAAAATTTATACATTCCTTTAAAACCGTCATACAATTGGAGTTCTGTATATTTTGATTCATATCCTAAATCTTTTAAAACGTTTCGAATACTTTGCCCATATTCACCCAAACGGCAAATTCCGGGTGATGAAATCATTGCAACATAATCGACATCTTTTTCTAATGCCTGTAAAAAATTTCCCAAAATAAGTTTATAAGGCAGACAAATAGAGTCAGGGCTATATTTAGTACCCAACTCTAATGTTTTTTTACTTGTGAGTGGCGGAATATAAGGCTCAACACCTAATTTTTTGAGTGCTGAAGCCCATGCCACATACACATTCCCCATATGCGGAAAAGCAACTTTTATTGTTTTCTTTTCTTTCATTTTATACCTTCAACAAATAACCGCCGTTATCTGCATTTTGAAGTATATCTTCATTAAGTTTGCTTCTCAGATTTTTTATATATTTGTATACATAATCTCTTGGTAATTCAAGAATTTTTGCCAAATCCTTCGCATAAACTATTGTGTTTTTATTTGCTAAGAAGTGATCAAAAACCATTTGTTCCCGAGCTGTAAGATTCTTGTTAAATGAATAATTAACTGAGGATTCTTCAAGTACTCGTTTTACTTCCTGACGATTAACTGACTCGGGTTTCTTTTCCGGTTTCTTTTCAGAATTAACCACAGATTTCTTTTCTTCTTTTACTTGTTTTTCGGATGATACTTTTGATGCTTTTTTTTCTGCAATTATTTCTTTTTCTTTGTTAAATGATTTTATAGCTAAAGTTTGAATTTTTTCAGTTTTTGGTGTGTATTTATCCATTGACATTGAATTTAATGACCTTAGCATGACACTGTCTACTAAACTGTCATCATGTTTTTGTTCCTGAATAACTTTCCCTAACCTTGCTGCATATTCTTCTAATGTAATGCGTTCTAATGAGCTTCTCCACTTACGAATTTCTTCCTTGCTCAAGTATTCGCTCATACCTTTAATCTCCTTGACTCTGAATCGTTAACTGTTTAAGATTATATTTAACTTTTTATCGTTAAATGTTTATTTAATCTATTTTCTACATATAAAATTTAACACAAATTTCAATTAAAATCTTAAAATAATAAGCAATTTAAATAAAGATTTACAAAACAATTTTATACACTCATTCTGTCAGAAAATCTATCAACCTTTTTTGTTCGCCGAAATTAATATTTAATTTCTTTGCCAATGGCAGATTTGTAACAACTTTATTACTTAATCGGAATATATGCGGCATTGCATATACCATTTTTTCTTTTGCCAATTCATTTGATAAGTGTTTTTTTTCTTCATCATAAACTTTTGAATAGTTTAATCCCATTGATGCACAAAACGGAAAACTCGGTAATCCTTTAGCATCTTCGGTTAAAACACCAAAGGTTCTGCATACTATTGGTCTGTGTGAGTATATCGAACATTTATGCTCTATTAAAAACGGGCATACATATGAATCTTTATCTTCTATTCTTTCTATGTTACTTTTTATTATGTTTTTTATATCTTCGTTTAATTGATTATATTGTATAGTCATATAATCATATTCAATTTTTGACAAAGGATAATCTCCTCTTTCACAGCATAAAGAGCAGCCTTCTTTACAGTATATATATTCCCGTTGATTATAAAAGATTTTTTGTAAATCAGAATCTATAATTTCTAAAAATTTTTCGTAATTCTCTAAATTTTCCATATGTTTATTATCCTTTTTTGTTATAAAAAAAGCAAGGTAAGAGCCTTGCTTTTTTCATATTATAGTTTTTTCATATCTAATTTTGTTTATTCAACTTAAAACTTATTAATTTTATCATCATAATCATTAATATGGCTGTAATTATGATACCTAAAATATTTCCTATTATAGGATTTATGCCGGATAATATTGAAATTTTATCTTGCAGTGATTGAAGAGCTGCATAAACGACACCTTGAGTTTGAGCTGTGAATGATTCAGAGATATTTAATAATGACCATTCAAGTCCGTCAGGTTTTGTTGATGCAAATTGAGCAATTAAACCACCTAAAATTAAGGATATAAAAGAGAAAGTATATGACAGTTTTTTTGTGAATCCTTCTTTTGAAGCTATTAATATGGTAACTGCGCTGAATAATCCTTCAACAATACCGATAGGAAGATGTATAGCAAGCATTAAACCTAAGAAATGGAAATTATTTATGCTGATACTGCCTGATAACATCCCTTCCAAAACCACCATAACGGAACCTATTTGAAGTGATAGGATTGAGGATAATAATGCGGCAATAAAAGGTTTATTTTTATCCGCAATCGGTTTATAAAACAGAGGATAAACCACAAAACAAGCAATAACTCCCATATTAAATATATTGCAGCCTAAGGATAAAAGACCTCCGTCATTAAAAAATAATGCTTGAACGGTTAATATTGTACACATTGAAAGAAAGGCTTTATACTTGCCCAAAAGCGCCGATAAAAGTACTGCTCCTATGATATGTCCGCTTGAACCTGTTTGAGGAATAGCAAAATTTATCATTTGAAGAGCAAATACAAACATTGTAAGTGAAACCATTTTAAATACATCTTCTTCTTTAAAATCATTTCTGCTCTTTTTAAAAGCCCATATAGCCGCTGCTCCGGCAGCTATTAACATCGGAATCCCTGTTACGGGACAGATTACGGAATTACCTAAATGCATAATTATCTCCTTTATTCTATTAACATTACTCTTAATATCGGGTTTTTATATTTTCTCTTTCCTGCTCCCGAGCCTATATTTTTTATTATTATTTCCGAAGGCAGTTTTTCTCCGGTATATAATGCTGCGACAATTGCTGCGCCTGTCGGAGTTATCATTTCTCCTTTATTATCCGTTATTTTAATCGGTAATTTATATTTTTTTGCTATGGCACAAACTGCAGGTACAGGTATATTTAAAGTGCCGTGTTGACATTCGATTGTTCCTTGCCCCTCAGTTAAAGTTGAAAAATAAGCTTTGTCAGGAGCCAAATCATCATATAATACTGCGAAACTTACTATATCCGCTATGGAATCAATTGCGCCCACTTCATGAAAATGTACTTCTGATATGTCTTTTCCGTGTACTTCTGCTTCCGCCGTTGCTACTATTTCAAAAATCTTTTTGCTTAAAGTTTTTGCACTTTGTGTCATATCGGCTTTATTTATAATTTCATATATATCTTTTAAGTTTCTGTGTTCGTGATGATGGTGTGTTTTATCATCATGATGGTGATGATGGTCATCTTTGTGTTCACTTATAATTACGTCAAAATCAGTTGCCTGAATGGCATTTATGGATACTTTTGTTATTTTGTAGCTAAATTCGTTATTTAAATTCATTGAATTTAAAGCTTTTTCAAGCTTTGTTCTGTCCGCTCCCAAATCCAAGAGCGCCGCAACAGACATATCACCTGAAATACCCGAATTACATTCAAAATATATTTTCATTCTTTTTTACCCGAAATTAACCTGTTAATTTGATTTGCACTGTATCCTGCATTAAACCCGTTATCTATATTAACAACGCTCATTCCCTCGGCGCAAGAGTTTAACATAGTGAGTAATGCCGATAAGCCTTTAAAAGATGTTCCGTAACCTACCGATGTGGGAACGGCAATAACGGGAACACTTACTAAACCTGTTATAATAGAGCATAAAGCCCCTTCCATTCCAGCAACGGCAATTATTACGTTGGCTTTTCTTATCTCGTCTATTTTATCAAAAAGTCTGTGGATTCCTGATACACCTATGTCATAATATCTTTTAACATTGCTTCCGTAAAATTCCGCAGTTAAAGCAGCTTCTTCAGCAACGGGTATATCACCTGTACCGCCGGTGCACACCGCAACTTCTCCAATTTTTTTTATTTCCTGATTAATTAATGTTATAATTCTGCCTTGTGCACTGTATTTAATATCCGGAAACTCGGATTTTAAATATTCATACTGCTCTTTACTGACACGGGTTCCTATTACGTTTAAAGATTCATTTTTAAATGCTTGAAATATTTCAAGCAGCTGTTCTTTAGTTTTGCATTCGCAGTATATTGCCTCAGAGTATCCTCTGCGTTTTGTGCGCTCCATATCCAATTTTGCGAATCCTAAATCAGTGTATCTTTTATTATTTTCCATAAGATTATTTTACTTTTGATAGCGGCTATCAGTCAATATTATCTTTTTTATTTCCGCTTTCTAATCTTGCAAATAACAATCCGCCTTCAAATAAGAAATATGAAGGAATCGCAAGCATTATTTGACTTACAATGTCGGGAGGAGTTAAAATACCTGCCATAATAAGTAATATCACTATCACATAAGGACGTTTATTTGCCATTGCTTCGTATGATATTATTTCTGTTTTAATTAAATAAAATGTTATTAACGGCAATTGGAACATTATACCGAACACAATACTTAACCATAGGGCTAAATTTACCACATTAGATATACCGAATACGGCTTGAACATTGCTTGAAATAAAACTCATTCCGAATTTTATTATAAAGGGTATGATTAAAAATAAACAAAATATTACACCTAAAATAAATAGCGTTGTAGAAATTAAAACTATTGATTTTATAAACTTTTTTTCATTGTCATACAGTGCAGGGAGTAAAAAATTCCATAATTGTTTTGTTATATAAGGGAAACTAACAATTAATGACATTATTACGGCTGTTTTTATTTGTATCAGAAAAACCTCTTGAGGGGAAAAGAAATTTAGTACAACATTATTATTTCCGATTATTATTTTTATAAGATAATTTAATACTCTTGGTGCAAAGAACAGAGCAAAAGGCAATACAATCGCAAAAGAATATAAACATTTGATAAGTGTTGTTCTTAATGCTTCAAGATGTGCTATAAGATTTTCGTTCTTATCTTCATTGTTCATAATTATACGTTATCGGGTTTATATTCTTCCGGTTTTTCTTGTGCATCTTCAATTGCATCTTTTATTTCATCTGTTTCTTTTTTTATTACTTCTTTTGCTTTCTTGAATTCATATGAAGCTTTACCTAATGCTCTTGCTAACTCGGGAATTCTTTTGCCGCCGAAAAGAAGTAAGATTACAACTAAAATTAATGTAATTTCCGTTATTCCAAGTGACATTTTATTCTCCTTTTACAAAAAATTATACCTTTTGTTGTGCATTTATTGCAAATATTTCTATTGCATCTGTCTTACAAGCCAATTTACATTTTCCGCAGCCGATACATTTTTGTGCATCTATTATTGCGGTTTTATTTTTTTCAATGGTTATTGCATTTTTAGGACATTCTTTTATGCACATTGCACATTTTATGCATTTGTCTGAATTAATAACCGCCATTGCTATTCTTGTCTTTTGTTTTTCTTCAAGTGTTATCTTCTCTATTGCACCTGACGGACATACTCTTGAACATTCTCGGCAGTCATATTTACAATGTTTTTCGCCTTCTCTATAATCAATATGTACTGTATTAAAGTCATTATTTGCTTTAACTATTATTTTATTCGGGCATGCATTAACACATAAATTACAATTTAAACATTTATTGAGCATTCTTTGCGCATTATCGCTTCCTGCAGGTAAAATAACATTTCTTAGTTTTTCTCCAAAAATTTTCCCTGTTTCTATACCTGCTTTAATTGCACCGATTAAAACGGTTAAAGCTGCCGTTGCAATTATTAATTCTCTTCTTTTAGGACTGAATTTGACTTCTTCTTTTGGTTTTATACCGTATTTTATTGCGTTTTTAGGACATATATCCGTACATTTTAAACATTTTATGCAGATTTCGTTATCGGTAAATTTCTCTTTTGAATTAATACATCCTGACGGACAATTTCTTTCACATTTACCGCAGGATACACACTCTGATTGATTTATGTAAATTTTGAATAATGATAACTTTGATATTAAACCTAAAATACACCCGACAGGGCATATATTTGTACAAAAATAGCGATTTTTAAATATTGTAAGTAAAATTATAAAAACAGCGGCAAATATTCCCGTCAAGCTTAGAGTTATAAAAGAACCCGATAAGGTGTATGGATCAATATATCTTATTAAAACCGAGCTTCCGCCTATCATCATCCCTATTGTCAGAAATGATATAAAATATTTGAACGGCAAATTAAGTCTTTGTTTCTCTTTGTTTTTGCCTCTTATCAGTGAAATTATTTCCTGAATTATTCCCCAAGGACAGATTATTGAACAATATAATCTTCCGAATAATAAAGTAAATAATATTAAGATACATAATAAAATAACTGCCATAGCAGAAAAATCAACCAAAACTCTTTGAAGAAGCGGTATAAATTGAATGTCTAAAAATGATACCGGATAAAATATAGCGCTAATTCCTAAGATTGTAAGTATTAGTACAATTATAGAAATGATAATTCTTGATTTATACAGCATTATGAACTAACCTTAGATTTTTCGTACTCACTTTGAACTTGAGCTAATAACTCGGGTATAGGTAAGTTTTGCGGGCAGTTTTTATTACATAAATTACATTTTATACAGTTGTTAGCTTTTTCGCTATCACTGAGTGTTTCGTAGTATATTTTCAAATGGAAGGGGCTGTTTGTAACTTTATATTGGTTATAAAGCGAAAAAATAGCCGGAATATTAATACCTTTAGGACATACCTCTGTGCAGTATTTACAAGCAGTACAATTTATTTCACCTTGTGATTGAATAATTTTTGCCATTTCATCGGCAACTTTTATTTCTTGTTCATTCATGGGCGTAAAGTTTTCAAAAGTAGCTATATTTTCTTTCATTTGTTTTAAGTTGCTCATACCCGATAATACAGTAACAACATTTTTTAAGCTGGCTGACCATCTTAAACCGAACTCGGCAGGTGTAGTATCGGGATAGTTTTCATTTAATTTTGCGAGTGATTTTTCGCTTAAATTAACAAGTCCGCCGCCTCTTAAAGGTTCCATTACCGTAACGGGTATATCTAATGTACAATATTATATTGTTCATGTGCTTTTACAACATCCCAATCAAGATAATTTACTTGTAACTGTGCAAAATCCCATTTATAATCTTTTACAACATCTTTTAAAATTTCGGGTGTTCCATGGAAAGAAAAGCCAAAATACTTGATTAAACCCTCTTCTTTAAGTTTTGATAGTTCTTCAACCATTTTTACATTTTTATATTGGTCAACGGTATTAACATTAATATTGTGGCACATATAAAAGTCAAAATAGTCTACCTGACATTTTTTTCTCTGTTCGTCGAATATTTTCCTAACATCTTCTCTTGAATTCATTTTATATATAGGGCTTTTATCCGCAAGAATAAAAGAACTTCTGTCGTATTTTTTTAATACTTTACCTATTGCATTTTCAGACTTGCCGTCAACATACATATAAGCGGTATCAAAATAATTTGCACCATGTGCCATGGCATATTCAACCATTTTATCCAATTCGACCATATCAATTTTGTTTTTGTCCATAGGTAATCTCATACATCCGAAACCGAGCAATGGAATTTCTATATCTTTATATTTCCTTTTTATAACTTGTCCTTCAGCTTTTACGAGTTTGGTTTTGCCGCATCCCGTAGCCATTAATGCAGTTCCGCCTAAAGCGAGTATAGAACTTTTTATAAAATCACGCCGTTTCATATTTTCTCCTTTTTTTATTTATTTTATTTTTTGACAGTTACTCTAAGTCAAGTAATATTATAAATTGTATATAAAAATTTTACGATATTATATTAATTTTTTGAACAAATATTCACATTGTAGTTATATTATTCGGTTTATGGTAAAATTTTTCTGTATTACAGTTTATTTTTTGAGCTGTCTTTGGGGATATAAATAATAATGATGTTAACTTTAAGTGAAATTATAAATGCATCGGATGCGGAAATAATTAAAAATTATGATTCTGATAGTGATTATTCAATTTCTACTGATACAAGAACAATAACTCAAAATGATATATACCTTCCTTTAAAAGGGGAGTCTTTTGACGGCGAAAATTTTATTAAAAACGCTTTGGATAAAGGTGTTAAAGGCTATTTTACCACCGATAAAAAGAAAATATACGATAATGCTGACTTTATTTTATATGTAAAAGATACTAAAGAAGCTTATTTAAAAATAACAAATTATTATAAAAATAAAATTAAACCATACACAATCGCTATAACGGGAAGCAGCGGTAAAACAACCGTAAAAGAAATGATGTATTGTGTTTTTAAAAATAACGGAAAAACCGTAAAATCTGTTTTAAACCACAATAATGAAATAGGTTTATGTCAAACACTTTCCGCTCTTGAAAAAGATACAAAATATCTTATTGTTGAAATGGGTATGAGAGGTTTCGGAGAAATTGAACTTTTATCGAAGTATGCTCAACCTGATATTGCGGTTATAGTTAATTCGGGTAGCGCTCATATAGGTCGTTTGGGTTCTTTACTCAATATTGCAAAAGCTAAATTTGAAATAGCAAAGTATTTAAACACGGAGGGTGTTTTAATAGCTCATGATAACAAACTGATTAAACAAATTAACGATAATAAACATAAAACAATATATTTTAGTTTGGAAGATTCAAATTTGGAAATTATTGAAATGACTTCGGAATCGTGTAAATTTAATTATAAAGGTCACCAATATTTTTTAAATGTTGCCGGAGAGCACAATATTCAAAATTCTTTAAGTGTTATTGAAGCCGGATTATTTGAGGGATTAACTCCGGAAATTATTGCAAAAGGGCTTAAAGAATTTTCTCCCATAGAAAAAAGATGGGATGTTCAGAATGTATGCGGCTTTAATATTATAAATGACAGCTATAATTCAAATCCCGAATCCGTAAAAGCAGCAATAAATACATTTTTATCGTATACTCCGTCTCCTAAAGTTCTTGTTTTGGGAGACATGGGTGAATTGGGATTAAATGAAGAAGAATATCACATTCAAACAGGTGATTTTATAGAAAATTATGACTGTGATTATGTTTTGACATTAGGAAAACTTGCGCAATTAATCAACCCTAAAAATAAAAATACCGAGCATTTTAATACAGTATCCGAATTAACCTGTTTTATGAAAGAACATCTTCCCAAAGGTTCAAATATTCTTTTAAAAGCATCAAGGTTTATGAAATTTGAAGAAATAATTGAGGAGTTAAAGAGATAATGGGGTTTAATGTTTTAATAATAGTTTCAATGCTCGTAGCTTTTGTATTAACCTTACTGCTTGGGGTTGTATATATTGATTTTCTTAAGAAAAAAATGTATACCCAATATATTTTGGAGGATGTACCTGAAAATCATGCAAAGAAAGCGGGAACTCCAACAACAGGCGGAGTTTTTATAATCGTATCTTCAATACTTGCCTCTGTTGCACTGTTAACAATGAATCAAGGTTTAACAACAGAATCAATACTTGTTTTAATAACTTTTATTTTCTTTATGATTGCAGGATTTACGGATGACTGGGGGAAAATAAAACATAAAGAAAATAAAGGGGGGCTTACACCGAGAAACAAACTGTTTTTACAGATTGCTATTTCCCTATTGCCTGCTATATATATGACAATTTCGGGGCAGACTTATTTAAGTATAGGACAGTATAGTGTTGATTTGCATTATCTTTATCCGTTTTTTGCCATATTTTTTATAACGGGAGTATCTAATGCCGTTAATTTGACGGATGGACTTGACGGACTTGCTTCATCAAATTTTGCAGTGGCAATGTTGGCTTGTACTGTTATTGAAATAATTACGGGACAGGAGAATCTTGCCATTATTACGGCAGCGGTTATGGGAAGCTGTATTGCTTTTTTATATTACAATAAATTTCCGGCAAAGGTATTTATGGGGGATACAGGTTCTTTAGCTTTGGGCGGTTTTTTAGGTTGCGTTGCGGTTATGGGTAAGTTTGAACTTTGGATTCTGTTAATAGGTATTGTTTTTTGTCTTGAAACACTTTCTGTAATTCTTCAGGTTGCAAGCTATAAGTTAACAGGTAAAAGAATTTTTAAAATGAGTCCCATTCATCATCATTTTGAATTATCAGGATGGAGTGAAAATAAAATAGTAATTGTTTTCTCTTTAACTACGCTTATTTTTTGTTCAATTGCAGTTGGTTTATTTTATTTATTTTGGTAGGATAAAAATATGAAAAGAAAATGGATTGATAAAAAAGTTTTAATATTGGGATTGTCTAAAAGCGGAATTTCCGCTGCAAGATACCTTTCTGATATGGGGGCTGATTGTTATATTACAGAATCTAAACCTCTTGAAGAAAAAGATAAAAATTTATATGAAGAACTCGTAAAAGAGGGAATTAATGTTGAAACGGGTGCTCATTCAGAGGAATTTATTAATGATTCGTATATAGCAATAACAAGTCCCGGAATACCGCCTAAAAGTGAGATATTTCAACGTTTAAAGGAGAAAAATATTCCTGTTATCGGTGAAGTTGAACTTGCGTATCTCGAAGCAAATTCACCTTTTGTTGCTATAACGGGAACTAACGGAAAAACTACTACTACATTTTTAACTTCCCATATTCTTTCAAGTGAATATAATGCTCCGGTTTGCGGAAATATAGGTGTTCCGCCAACTTCGTTATTAGCGGATAATCCTGATTATTTTGTTTGCGAAGTCAGTTCTTTTCAGCTGGCCATGGCGCCTGCATTCAGACCGCAGATTGCTTGTTTCCTAACTTTTACACCTGATCATATTGATTGGCACGGAGGTCTTGATAAATACTTTGAAGCAAAGGTTAGTCTTTTTAAAGATTATAAACAGCCTATGTATGCTGTTTTCAACGGGGCTGATGAGAAAATTTATGATTTTTCAAAAACTTATACGGGTGAAAAGTTTATTTATTCCATTGAAACAGATAAAAATTGTTGTTACATAAAAAATGAGTCGATTTATTTTAAACGTACAAAAGAAGAAGAAATTATTGAATTAAAAGATATTCCTTTAGTGGGTGAACACAATTATCAAAATACAATGTGTGCAATTACGGTTGCAAAATTAATCGGAATATCAAATGAAAATATTAAAGACAGAATTATGTCATTTAAACCTGTCGAACATAGGATAGAATACGTTACCGATATAGACGGAAAGTCATTTTATAATGATTCCAAAGCGACGAATCCCGAAGCTTCTTTTGTTGCACTAAAGGCATTTAAAGGGAAAAAGCTTACTCTTATAGCGGGAGGCAGAGATAAAAATACTGATTTAACCGAATTTTGCAGGGACTATGTTAATAAATACGTATCAACGGTTATTTTAATCGGTGAGGCTGCTCAAAGATTCAGAGAAAATATGGAAAAAAACGGATTTTCCAATATTATTTCAGCTGATTCACTTGAACATGCCGTTGATATTTCACTTACCCTCGATAATGAAGTAGTATTGCTTTCACCTGCATGTGCAAGTTATGATATGTTTAACAGTTATGAACACAGAGGAGAAGTGTTTAAAGAATATGTCAAATCCAAATTACATTAATTATAGTGAAGATATAAACAGAGGTGTAATACTTTCAAAGTATGATACAACTCTTACATTTATAGTTATGTTCCTTATTATGATAGGTTTATTGGCTATATTTTCAGCCGGTGCACCAAAGTGTATTATACAGGGAACCTCCTCGGCATTTTTTGTTACAAGGCAGTTTATATGGTTCTTATTGGGTTGTTTTGCAATGTTCTTTTTAAGCCATATTAACTATAAATCATTAGATAAGTTATCAATTCCGTTTGCGTGGGTTATAATTTTACTTTTGATTGCCGTTCATTTCTGCGGAACAACTGTTAACGGAGCAACAAGGTGGTTAACATTAGGGCCTATACAGTTTCAGCCCTCCGAGGCTTCTAAACTTGCAGTTATAATGCTTTTATCAAGTGCATTTTCGAGAGATATAAATATTTTTAATTTGAATTCATTAAAATATTTTATTCCTATTATTATTATGATCGGGCTTATTTTTAAACAACCGAATTTAAGTATGGTTATGATTTTACTTTTGTCTTCGCTGGCAATGTATTTTGCAGGAGGAGGTTCCGTAAAGTTAATCATAACCGTATCTTGTTTAGGACTTTTCGGTTTAAGTTTTTTAATTAAATCATTTCAAATGCAAAGAATCAGAACATGGTTAAATCCTGAAGCTGACCCGTTCGGTGCCGGATATAATATTATACAGTCTATGCTTGCTTTTGTGGCAGGCGGATTCTTTGGTGAGGGATACGGTAATTCCGTTCAAAAGTTAGGCTGGTTGCCTGAAGGGCATACTGATTTTATTTATGCGGTTTTTGCCGAAGAGTTCGGTTTCCTCGGCTGCCTGTTAATTATCGGTCTGTTTTTAGCTTTCCTTCAAAGAGGGTTGTTAATTTCCGTTAAAGCTGAAGATATTTTCGGGAAATTGTTAGGAGCAGGTATTACAATTTCAATTTCCGTTCAGGCATTTATTAATATAGCGGTTGCAAGTTCAATGCTTCCTGCAACGGGTGTTCCGCTTCCGTTTATCAGCTATGGCGGCACTTCATTATTTATAACAATGTGTATGGTCGGTATTTTACTTAATATTTCAAAAAAAAGAATTAGAAGGATTCCAAATGTCCGATAAAAAAACTTATTTTATTTCAGGTGGCGGTACGGGTGGTCATATATACCCTGCTTTTACAATAGTTGATAAACTTTTAAAACTTGATGATACAAAGAAAATTTACTTCATCGGCAACCCTAAAAATCTTGAGTTTGAGATTTCAAAACAATATCCTCAAGTTGAATTTTTACCCGTGGATGTTTCAGGAATGCCGAGAAAGCTTAGTTTGTCATTTTTTAAATGGACAATTCAGTTGTTTTTTGCTTTTACTAAGGCTGTTTCTTACATTAAAAAATATTCTCCCGATGCTGTTTTCACTACGGGCGGATATGTTTCTGCGCCAATAGTTTTTGCTTCAATATTTATGAAACATCCTTATATGATTCATGATTGTGATTCGGTTCCGGGCATGGTTTCTAAATTAGCGGCACATAAAGCTGATGTTGTTTCTGTAGCATTTGAAAATTCTAAAAATATTTTAAAGTCAAATAATATAGTCGTTAACGGGAATCCCGTCAGAGAAGTATTTTATACAGTGACTAAAGAGGAAGCAAAAAATAAGTTAAATATTCCTCAAGATAAAAAAGTAATTTTTGCAATGGGCGGTTCTCAGGGTGCTAAAACCGTTAATAATGCAATGATTAAGTTATTGCAACCTTTAAGCGGGGATTATTATGTTATTCTTCAAACGGGGAAGAAAAACTTTGAAGAAATTGAAAAAGAACTTGAAAATATTTACCCTGATTATAAAAATAATCCGAATATACTTGTCAGGCCGTATTTTGATGAAATGGTATATCCGTTAAAAGCTTCCGATATTGTTATTTCAAGAGCAGGGTCTTTAAGTTTATCGGAAATTCTTGCTTGCAATGCTGTTTCAATTCTTATTCCTTATCCTTATGCCGCTCAGGATCATCAAAGAAAAAATGCAAAAGAAATGCTTGAAAGAGGTGTTTCTCTCTATCTTGAAGATGGCGAATGCAATTATGATTCTTTGATGAAAAAGATTAATGAACTGACTTGTGATATTAATAAGCTCAATTCCATGTCCGAAAAAACAAAAGAGTTTGTTAAAATGAATCCCGTTAATGAAATAGTCAAACAATTAAAAAGTACAATAAAATGATGTTATCTTATAGAGAATCTGTAGAATTATTGCAATCTTCGGGGAAATTTTATATTAATCCCGGATTAGAGAGAATTATCAGGCTTTTAAATCTTACGGGAAATCCTCAAAACGCTTTTAAAACAATACATATTGCAGGTACTAACGGTAAAGGTTCTGTTTGTGCAATACTTTCAAACATTTTAAAGTGCTCGGGATATAGAACGGGATTATATACGAGCCCTCATTTGTCAGAATATACCGAACGTATAAAAATCAATAATGTTGATATATCGGAAGATGAGTTTGCGCTTTATGTTAGTAAAATTTTGGAAATATCCGAAAAAAATAATATTGATTTGACGGAGTTTGAGATTCTTACTGCAGCAGCTTTTAAATATTTTGCGGATAAAAAAGTTGATATTGCCGTAATTGAAACAGGATTGGGCGGAAGGTTAGATGCAACTAATGTTGGTGACAATTGTATTTTATCCGTTATTACTTCCGTATCTCTTGACCATACTGACAGATTGGGTTCGACAATTAATGAAATTGCATTTGAAAAGGCAGGTATAATTAAGAATAAAGTTCCTGTTATTGTTAATTCCGATAATTTGGGGTTTGAAGTCATATCAAAAGCTGCAAAAGAAAGAAATTCTCAATTGATAAATACAGATAACAATATTGAGCTTTGTTTTGAAAACGGAGTGAATTATGTCATAAAAAGCGGGCACAAATTTGAGTTTTCACTTTTAGGTTTATATCAAAAAAAGAATATTGAACTTGTTTTTAATGCGATAAATTTTTTAAACACCAAAGGGTATAATATACTTGAATCATATTTGGAAGAAGCTTTAAAGACGGTAAAATGGCCTGCGAGAATTGAATATATAAGAGATAAAAATATGGTAATAGATGGTGCTCATAATCCCGATGCGGCATTTGAGCTTAAGAAAAGTCTTGATTACTATTTTAAAGGTCAAAAACGTAAATTTATTTATTCGACATTAAATACAAAAGATTACGTTTCTGTGGCAAGAGTGCTTTTTAATAGAGATGACGAAATATATTTTTTGGAATTCAATCATAAAAATGCGGTAACTTTCAATCAATATTCTTCTAATGTTAATTTTTTAAATAATCTGAAAAAAATTAATTACTCAGATATTGATAAAATAATTAACACGGCAGATTTAAAAGTTGTGACAGGCAGTTTATATATGATTGGAGAAATATATAAAAGCTTAATTTGATTGACTTTGAGCTTGTTTTATAATTTCTTCTTTCGTAATTGATTCGGATTTATTTTCTCCTGTTATAGCTTTAGTAATTTCGTTTTTTACAGGTTGAATGTTTTCTTTTTCCGAATGTGAATTTATTTGAGTTACTGTTGCTTCTCTTGCTTCTTTTATAACATCCGATAACTCAAATCCTGCTGCAAAAGAAGTATTTGCCGTAAATATAAAAGTTAATAATGAAATAAAAAATTTCCCCATAATTCCCTCCTTAATAAAAATTTTTATAAAAAGAGAAATTTTTTTCCATATTCATTTTTCTATACCGTATCGGAGCATTGTATTTTCTATAATATTAACCGATTGATTAATTGCGCTCTCTTCTATAATCCCCTTTTGAACACTTTCTGATAATTGGTTAATTAATTCAAATATTTCTTTTGTCGTATTTCTGAATATAAACATATTTATTCCTGCATTGATGGCTTTTATGCATGCATCAAGTCTTGAAAATCCTTTTACTCCGTTCATTTCCATATCATCAGTCATTATAATTCCTTTAAAATTGAGTTTGTTTCTTAATAAATCCGTGATTATCATTTTTGATAAAGAAGCAGGAGTGTTAATATCATTTTCAAGAGCAGGATAGAGAACATGTGCCGCCATTATTGCGGGTATACCTTCATTAATTGCTTCTGTGAAGGGTTTTATGTGTATCTCTTTCAATTCTTTATATGGTAAATCTATTTTGGGAAGTGTTTTATGGGAGTCTTTATCTGCTGCGCCATGCCCCGGAAAATGTTTTCCGACGGTTATTATTGAATTTTTTTCATATTCTTCGAATACTGTTTTAAACCCTTTTATCACATCAAAAGGATTATTTGAGAAGGCTCTTTCGCCGATTATAGGGTTATTTTCGTTCGTATTAACATCTAAAACGGGGGCAAAATTCATATTAATTCCGAAATTTTTAAGTTCACAAATTATTTCTTTTGTTTGATTTTTTAAAAATTTCTCACCCTTTTCATATGCATATTTTGCACTAAGGTATTTTTTTCCGTTATGTATATTTTCCGTTCTTTCGACTCTTCCGCCTTCTTGGTCAATAGATAAAAATATTGGACTTTTTGCCTCGGATTTTAATGAATTTATAAGTGTTATAAATTGGTTTTCAGAGATAATATTTTGTGTAAAAAATATTACACCGCCCAAATTATTTTCAAGAAGTTCTTTAAAATAAGGATTTACATTATAATCTTCACCCTCAAAACCCAAGATAAACATTCTTGCTATCTTTTGTTTTAAATTTAGAATTTGCATTTTATTTTATCTCTTTATTTTAAATATTCTGAACTCACAAGGTTCAAGTTTGTCTATTTCAATAGTTGTTATATTAGGTTGACAATAATGTTCAGTATAATCCTTTTTATCTTCTTCATATACAAACTCACTTTGAAGTGTGTAATCAGAAGGGAGTTCGATTTTTTTGTTTTCTACGGCATTATTTACTTTGATTGTGTATTCCATTAAACCTTCTTCATTTGCTTTTAACAGCTTTTCGTTTTCACTCAGGTAGTTTGCGGCTATTATTAAGCTTTCTTTTGACGTCTCTTTTGAAATCATCCAGCTGACAAAGCCGTTTTTATGCTGGTTAATAATTTGCGCTTCACCTTGTGTTGTTAATTCATTATTAACGGCAAGTCTTCTTATTGCATCAAATTTGTTAAAAAAGTCTTCGTCATTATCTCTTATTAACGATACTTCTTCTAAGATAGTTCCTTCAATTCCATCTTTAGAAAAAGATTCATCTCCGTCAACATACATGCAAGGTCTTTGCGATAATTTTCCGCCGGGTAAAAATTTAAATTTAAACCATTTAAATAATGCTTCTTCTTTATCCATAAGACCTAAAAATCTGTTAACGGTTCTGAAATCTCCGTCCTGATTATTATATGTCTTAATTATTGAAAGAAGAGAATTCTTTATTATCTCACTGTTATAATCACCTAATTCTCTGTTATTTGTAATAACTTCAGACGGAATTTTTTCATAATCGGTTTTTGTATCATTTCCCCATAACAGGTCAAATCCCATATCCTGATGATATTCTTTAAAGAAGGAGCCTCTGAGTCTATATTCGGCAATAGTTGCAAAATAAGGTACTTTTCTTTTCAGAATTTCATTTGCTTTTTTTAAGAGTAATCTTGGTGCTCTGTAGCTTATTGGTCTTAAATTATTTTCACTCATTTCATCAACGACAAAATCGGTATGAGAAATTCTGAATCCGTCAAAATTATAATCTTCTTGAAGCTTTTGAAGATAATCCAAATAAAAATTAATGACCTTATAATTATATTCACCGTTTTCCAAATAAACAAAGTAAAACGGAGTTTGACAGTCGGATTCTGCGTACTTAGATACATCCATTCCTTTCGCATCATAATGGGAAAACATCGGGTATGCTTCGCATTCAGCCATTCTCTCAAATATCGGAATTCCGCTTGAACACCAAGCTCCGTCAGGAAGCGTCCATAATCCTTCTTCAATCAGGGCATTTATTATTTCCCCTCTCTTTGTTATGTCACTGTCGTTTTTTATTTTATTCGGGCTTATATTTAAAATTTTTGAAACAATATTTTTAACTCTTTTTTGAAGCTTTATCTGTTCTTTTCTTGTTGTCATATAATTTGAAAGTTCTTTTTTCTTTGCTTCAAGTTCATAGTTAAATCTTTCAAATATGGGTTTAAATTCTTCCGTTAAGTCTGATGAGCCGTTTGTCAGAGTGGTTTTATATATATTTCTTACAATTGTTACGTCATCTTCATCATATTCGGCAGAAAGCTTAATTGCAACATAATTTAAAGATTTTGATATTTCTTCGGTTAAAAATTTAGTGTCTATCCATCTTACTATTTCAGGATGAGCTAATACGGTTTTTGAATATCTTCCCGTTTGGGGAAATACGTCATAAATAACCGGATGTCCGGATAATTGCGCTAATGTTATAAATAATTGTACTTGTTCTTTCGCTGTTATTCCTTCTTTTTCAAGTAATTTATCGGATAGCTTTTTGCTGACTTCTTCCGTGCTTGCCGTTAAATATGCGTTTCCGAAATCACGGGGGTGGAACGGTATTAGATATATTGTTGTTGATAAAATATTTTTTGAAATATTTCCTTGAGGTAATATTACGATTTGCCTTAACCAGTCTATAAATTCAGCAGTAATATTATCTTCTAATGAATTACCTAAAGCCGATAAATTTATAATCTTTATGTCATGTTGTTCCTGCTTTATCCAATCGGCATCAGTAAAACCGCTTCTTTTTACTGCGCTGATATTATTTTCATCAAAATGAAGTATTCCCTCCTTCATTGTTCCGTTGATTTCTAATTTTTTCTCAAGACAAAATATTACTTCTTCCTGTGTTAATTCTTCCAATGCTCTTGCCTGAGAATATGGGAGGTATCCGTATTTTTCAATTAAATTGCCTAATTCTTGTTTCCTTTCAAACGCAATAGTTTTTTTACAATAGATGTCTTTTAGTTTCTTATATTGTGAAATTACTGTTTCATACCTGTTAATTTTTTGTTTTTTTAATAAAAAATCAAGCATCAATCTTACCTCTTAAAAACCATTAAAATACACTGCCTAACTATTCTTTTTTTACATATGTATAATGTGAAATTTAACTATTTCATGATATTAGATTTTAATGTTTTACGCAAGAAAAAATTAATCTAAAGGTTTAGATGATTTAATAAACCGTTTGATTGATGTGTTGTTTCTTTAAAATATTTAAAATAAACAATAAGGATATAACTTCGTTGGAGATATATGAGATCAAGGATATTTTTTAAAGCAATTGTAAGTATGATTTTTTTACTTTCCATGCTGCTTTTTACAAATTTAAAAGCAATTGCATTTGAAAGCTCTCTTTCTGCTATCGATGTTAAACAAAATAATAACGGAAGTTATAATATTCAGCTAAAATTGGATAAAGCTGTTGACGTGAAAAAAATTTTTAACGGCAATGATAATTTGACAATTATGCTTTCTTCCGCAATACCTTCAGATTCAATGGAAATTATTTACGATAATACTTCGGATATAAATAATGTTATTGTTCAAAAGAAAAATGATAATAATACACTAATTTTATTTCAAGGCAATAATATTAAAAATTCCGATATAACCATAAAAGAGTTATCTACCGGTTTAATTAAAAATATTGATTTAAATAATCCTTCTTTTTTATTTATTCCGCATAAAAAATTGTTATCTTATTCAATACTATCTTTTATACTTATGTTCATTGTTTTACTTAATTTAAGACCAAAAGAAAAAAGATATTACTCAAATAATTCTTATAATACAATTAAATCCAAAGCTGATACTTTAAGAAAGAAAAACTTAATTCAGGAAAAAAGAATTCCTTCTATAAATTATAATATTAAAAACGGATTTAATTCCTCAAATATTTATGCTTCTGTTCCTAAGGAATTTGTTATTAATAAATATCAAGCAGAAGAAATGGAAAATATCAGAAAAGCCGGTTAGTATTTTGTGAATAACAACATTTTTTTATTGCATTATTTTTATAAAAATTATATTATAATAATATTCAACAAATAAATGAATAGTCGGTTTTAAAATGCAAATATTAAAAGCTTCTGAATTATTTAAAAATATTATAAATATAGATAATACCGAATTTGAAAAAGCTAAAAAAATAAATTTGGATTTTTCAAATATAAAATCAATAGATTTAACTGCCATAAAAATGCTGTTAAAGATACAAAAAGTTGCGCTTTTAAACAATAAAGCTTTATCCATAAGCAATGTGGAACCGGATGTTAGTAAAATCTTAGATGTTACGGGGATAAATAAAACATTTGAAAATGTATCCTCTAACCCTATTAAAGGGCATTAAATATAATGGATGGTAATTTTTATATTGTTTCTACTCCTATAGGTAATTTATCAGACATTACCTTAAGAGCGTTAGAAATTTTAAAAAATGTGGATTATATTGCGTGTGAAGATACAAGGGTAAGCAGGATTTTATTGGATAAATATTCAATATCTTCCAAACTCTTTGATTGCCATAAATTTAACGAAAAAGAAAGAAGTGAAAAAATTATTTCACTTCTTAATGAAGGAAAAAATATTGCTTTAATTTCGGATGCGGGTACTCCTCTTATATCAGATCCGGGTAGTGTATTAATTAATGAATTGTATAAAAATAATGTAAAAATAACTGCTATCCCCGGAGCTTGCGCTTTAATTGATTTTTTAAGCTTGATTCCCAGAGATTCGGAAGAATTTTCTTTTATAGGATTTATAGGACGAACTTTTAAATCTCAAGCGGAGATTATAAATAAATACAAGTATTCAAATTTAGTTTTTTATGAATCTCCTAATCGATTAAAAGATACATTAAATAATATTTTGGAAATATCAGGCGAAAATACAAAAATTGCAGTAGGCAGAGAATTAACAAAAGTTTTTGAAGAGATAAAAATCGGAAAAATCTCTGAAATTATTGATTATTATAATCATAACCCCATTAAAGGTGAATTGGTTGTTATGATTTTTGCCGCAAATGGAAATTCAACGGAAGATGATGTATTAAAAGAAAAAATTCAAATACTTAAAAATGAAGGGTATAGTCCAAAAGATATTTCAAAAATAATTTCTAAATTATACGGAGAAAATAAAAATAAAATTTATAAATTATCTCTCAATTAAGGTTTTGAAACATATTTATTATCCTTAATATAAAATCTCCAAGGTAAATCCTTAGCTTTATTAATGCCTATCCTGTTTGTTGTTACGACATTTTTATCATCTGTTTTTTCCCCGTATTCAATCCATAGAGGTGATTTATTTGTACAAACGTCAATTTCATTGAGTTCTTTTGTTATATTAAGTTCACGGCACAACTTTGCGGGCCCGTTTGAGTTAGAAAACCCGTTTATTGGCTCTATTGCACGAATTAATACTCCTGAAGCATATCCTTCCTTTTCTGTTATTATGTTTAAACAGTAATACATCCCGTATGTGAAATAGACATAGGCAATTCCGGGATGTTTAAACATTGCTTCATTTCTTTTCGTTTTCCCTCTATAACCGTGGCAGGCTTCTTCATCTTGTCTGTAGGCTTCTGTTTCTACTATTATTCCTCTTAGAATTTTATTTTTATCTGTTCGCCTTGATAGTACCATTCCTAAAAGGTTTCTTGCCACTATAGGTGTTTCTTTTGTGTAAAAATTTCTTTCTATAACTTTGTTCATAAAATAATTATAAATCAATTGCACAAATTTTTATTTTCATTTGCGGGAATTTTAAAAATAGTTATATCTTTATCAGTTTCAATAATTCTTTTTACGTATTTTTCATCCGAAGGTTTTTTTAATATTATTGCAACAGCAGGTTTTTTACCTGTCTTTTTGGCATAATATAGAGATTGCCCGATACTCTCAGCCCACTTCTTAGCATAATCAAATTCTATGGCATATTCCTCGGTTAAACAGTCAACTCTTGTTTTATCGGGTAGTACATACTCAATATAACCACCGCAATATTGGTTTACGTAATCTTTTTCATACATTTTTGCCTTTGCCGATAAAGGTAATAATAAGTTATTGATTAATATAAAAATAAAAAATTGTCTCAGAAAAAATTTACCGTAAATCCAAGATATCAGAGGAAATTTGAGTGATTCTATTTTAAAAATTGCTGAAACAAAATTACGTCTGCGTGCCTTATCGCAAAAGTTTCCCGAACAAATTATACTAGTAACCTTTTTAGTCATAGCGATATTATAAGTTACAAAATTTAATGTATAAATAAACCAACCGGATAACAAATAATAGCCATTTGGCTAAAAAATTTCCCAATCCTTATGAATTGGGAAATTTTTATAAAATAAAAGAAGAAAGAAGTTACATATTTTGAAGTTTATCTTTCATGCCGTCGATATCATCTTTTAACATCTTCTTAACGACATCATTTTGAGCATCCAACATTTTGCAAACTGTTTCAATGTTTTTAACTTTATTTTCAAGTATAACATCGGCATTATTTAAAATACTGCTGGTAACCTTTTGATAAGCAGCTAAAGGCGCACTTGAAACACCTTGTAATAAGTTACCTATTAAAGTTGTACCCAGTCCAAACGACCCTAAATAAGGGGACATAGCCTGTAAAATTCCGCCAAAGCCTGACACAACACCTGCTGCAGGAAGTAAGAAACTGTCACCGAAACCGAATCCTGAAGCAAGACCTGCAGTATATCCTAAGGCATTAAGACCTGTTGAGCCTGCTATATCTCCTATTGTTGTTAAAGAAGATGCACCGCCGGTCATAAATCCTTCTTGGGTTGATGTTCCAAAACCTTGTATAATCGGGCTTGCACCGCCTGTAAATCCCGAATATTGAGATAAAGAGCCTATTCCGAAAGCTGAGGTTGAACCGTTTGTTGTGTTCGATGGTGACCAGTATGAAGTCCCCGGAATGTTAAGTGCCGTTCCCCCTCCCATTGTTGACATAAATGAACTTGGGGATATCATACTCGCCAATTTCCACAAAAAACTTCCTGCCGTACCAAAGCCTGCACCGTCTGATGCAGATCCTGATACCGTTATATCTCTTAAAAGGTCGTATGTCTCAAATAGCATTGCTTTCGCATCACTGCTTAAAGTTCCATACTTGTTTGAAATAACTAAGTAACTGTCATTTTTGTAACTCATCTTCTTACATTCCTTTAGTGTTTATTTGTGTTTGCACAGTTTTATTTAAGAATTTGTTTATTATGCAAATGTCTTAAATGTATTTTCTATGTTTTCTTCAAGTACTTTCTTAACGGCTTCTAATTCTGTTTGAAGTTCGTTTTGTTCTGTATCAATTTGATTTAATCTGAGTTCGAGTACTTTATCTTCTTGTTGTAAAGATTCTGTTTGAGCATTTAAATCCGCAACCATTTTATTGTATTCATCTTTGCTCATTGTATAATCTCTTAATGCAGCTTCATAAGCTTCATCATTATGCACTCTTGTTGTATCAACATCTAAACCTGTTACTACATCAGGTATTGTGATTGATGACATTCTGTTATTTGCATCAAATGTTATTTTTACATTATCAAATGAATCTGATGTCGTTGTTGTTTTATTAGTTTTTAAATATGAGTGTTTTGGTTCTTTTGTTTCAACTTGACCTTTATCAATGTAATATGTCAGACCGTCACTTGTTTTGTATGAATAAAATGATGTATCATCTGCTACATGATCAATTCCTGCTGTTTCGTTAATTAAATTACGTATTTCTTCATTTTTTGCAGTATCAGTTATTTCTGATAATTCAAATTTATTTTCTTCACTGCCGATTTGTTTTAAGTAATATTTTCCGTCGGCATCTTGTATAATTTCCCATTTATTTTCCGGAAGGTTATTTTCTTCTGCAATTACTTTATCAACTGTACGATCAACTTTAATATAATATGTTCCGTCTGCATTCTCATAATATTCTTTTATCAAATATTCACCCTTATATCCGCTTTGAGATGAGGAAATATTAAATGAATAATTTGTTTCATAATAATCAGTAGCATCGGGAGCTATAGGTACATCCAATGATAAAAGCTTGTTATATAGCGAATTTACTTCTTCAGCTAAAGCCGTACGTTGTTGGTTTACCTGTTGTCCTTCATATTCTATGTTGGATTTTCTTGCCGTAATACCTAAAAATCTTGCCTGAGATGCTGCTAAGCCCATTGTCCTTCTCCATCAATTGTTACTGTAATTTCTATATCGACAGAGTTTAATACTAACTTTAATTTTTTTTAAAATTTTATTAAGTTATGTTAACAAAATTTTAAAACTTGTATCTTACACTGAATCTTTATTAATGTTTTTTTTTATAAAGTCAATTTTTTTAAAAAAGATAAGGAACTCATCTAAAAATTTTTCGTCCGAAACTTTAATAAGAGTGAGGGATATTTTTATGGGGATTCAATATATTGATGAATATTGTCTTGATGAAAATTATGTTGAGACAGTTTCAAATTCGCAGGATGAAAATGAGGAGGAAATAACTTCTTTTAATAATGTTGTTTATAAAGATGATATTTTGCAGATGTATTTGAAAGATATAGGTAAAACAAAGTTGTTAAAGCTAAATGAAGAGCAAGAGTTGGGAAAGGAAATAATAGAAGGGGATGAGAAACAATCACTAATCGCAAAGAAAAAGCTTATACAGGCAAATTTAAGATTAGTTGTCAGTATTGCAAAAAAATATACGGGACAAGGTGTTTTGTTCATGGATTTAGTTCAGGAGGGGTCTTTAGGATTAATCAAAGCCGCAAACAGATATGACTATTCAAAAGGGTTTAAATTTTCCACTTATGCTACTTGGTGGATAAGGCAGACCATAGTGAGAGCAATAGCAAATAATTCAAAAGTTATAAGAATCCCCGTACATATGTCTGATAAAATCAGAATTGTTAAGAAGGCATTATTTGATTTGTCTTATTCTATGGGGCGTGAACCTACGGTTGAAGAGTTGGCGGCAAAACTTAAAATACCGGAAAAACAAGTTGAGATTGCTCTTAATACAATGAAATTAGAGCCGATAAGCCTTGATACACCTGTTGCTGAAAATCTGTCTTTAGAAGATTATATTTCCGATGACAATTATCATTCTCCCGAGAATAATACTCAAAGTACAATGTTAAAAATGCATATTAATAAAATTTTAAAAGAATTAAATAATAAGGAAAGGAGAATAATAATTAAACGTTTCGGTATTGACGGAGAAAAACCTAAAACATTAGAGGAATTAGGGCATGACATGGGGTTTTCAAAGGAAAGAATCAGACAGATAGAAAGTATTGCATTAAAAAAATTGAGAAGTATTAGCGCTGTTAAATATCTGAAAGACTATATAAGCTGATAAATATTCTAACCGGAATTTATGTTCCACTCTCCGGTTAGATTTTTTTTAATTTTTAAATTTGTTTATAATATGCTAAAATATTCAACAGGAATTATTATTTGAATATTATAAGGAATTTTATAATGAGCATATTTAGCCTGATATTCGGGAAACAGTACAATATATTAACACACTTGCCTGAAGCTGTTTTAGTTATTGATGATAAAGGAAAAATACTTTACGCAAATAAAAGAGCTTTTTCTCTGTTTGAGACTCAAAAACTCAGAGGTAAAAATATAAATGAATATTTTCTCATTGATACCGATAATATAATTAAAAATAAAGATGAAGAAATTAAGCAGATTTTAAAGATAGTATCTGAAGAACAAAATAATAAAATTACGGATGTAAAAGTTGTTGACATATCCAACGGCAAAAATAAGAAATATATATTAACGATTATAGATAATACTCAAGACCATTCACTTTTAGATGAGTTAATAACGGAAAGACAAGAGCATAAAATATTAAATCATACAAAGAATGTTCTTCTTTCAAAGATGTCAAATTTTTTAATATCTCCTTTGCATTCCGTTGCAGGTTTTTCGCAGGCTATGTTAGAGGGCTTGAGCGGTGATTTAAACGATAAACAGCAAAAATATATTAAAATTATAAATTCCAATTCAAATGAACTTTTACTTTTCCTTGAAAAATTGACAGAAATGTCAGAGGTTGAATCAGATATTTATAAGTTTGAATATACAAACTTTGATATTTTGGGGCTTTTAACCGTAGTTATTAATGAAGAGGCATCTAAATTAATAAACAGAGATGTTACAATGACGACAAATACCTCCGATTTACTTAAACAGAATTGTTATACGGATAAAGAAGTTGTAAAAACCGTTATGACTAATTTAATAGAAAATGCAATTAATGTGATTGATACCGGAGCTATTAATATTTCTGTTTCTAATCCTTTGCCGGAGCTTATAATTTCAAAAGGATTTGAAATAGATAATAATACAAATGAAAAATCTTATTTTATGTTTGAAATAAACATAAAGGGCATAGATGCTTCACAATACAGTAATGCTGATATTTTTGACCCTTATGTGCAGGCGGATAAAAATTCAAAAAAATATATGCTTCAAAGCATACTTTTAGGCAGTTCAAAGAAATTTATAAATAAATTAAAAGGTGAAATTTGGATAAATAATGAATATGCAAATCAGGTAACATTCAGTTTTATAATTCCTGTTGAAAAAACATTGGTAGAATAAGGTGTTTCAATGGCGAAAGTAGAACTAAAAAATATTATAAAAATATATGATACAAAAAAAATAATAGACGATGTGTCATTAACGATAGAAGATAAGGAATTTTTGGTTTTAGTCGGGTCGTCAGGATGCGGAAAATCAACTATTTTAAGAATGATTGCCGGACTTGAAGATATTACATCGGGTGAAATATATATAGACGGAAAATGTGTAAATAATGTGCATCCTAAAGACAGGGATATTGCATTTGTATTCCAAAATTATGCGCTTTATCCGCATATGAGTGTATATGATAATATGGCATTTCCTTTAAAGATGAGAAAATTAAGTCAAAAGGAAATTGATGAAAAAGTAAAATCAGCTGCGGAGATGTTAAATTTAACTGATTTATTAAACAGAAAACCCAAACAGCTTTCAGGCGGTCAACGACAGAGAGTGGCATTAGGAAGAGCTATTGTCAGAAATCCTAAAGTCTTTCTTATGGATGAACCGTTGTCTAATCTTGATGCTAAGTTAAGAGTCCAGATGCGCTCATCCATAAAGAAATTGCACGAAAAACTTCAAACAACATTTATTTATGTCACTCATGATCAAACAGAAGCAATGACAATGGGGGATAGAATAGCGGTTATTGACGGCGGAATAATTCAGCAGACCGGAAGCCCCGATGAGGTTTATAATAATCCCGTTAATAAGTTTGTAGGCGGTTTTTTAGGCTCTCCTTCCATGAATTTTATTCCCGTAGAGATAACTGATAATTCATTTGTAAGTATAAACGGTAGTGAGTTTATGCTTAATGATAATCAGAAATTGAAATTAAAAGATTATAAATCAGTTATATTAGGGCTGAGAGCTGAGAAATTTAACAGTCAGTCATCAAATTTTGAATTTTCTGCAGATGTTGAAATTTCGGAAATGCTTGGTGCAAATCGTATTATTTATTTTAAGGCTAATGATTGTGAATGTTCCTGTGTACTAAGTTCTGATTTTAATGTTGATAAAAAGATTAAACTCGGATTTAACACTCTAAATCTTATGTTTTTTGATTCAAAAACTAATCTTAGGATTCTATAATAACGCTTACTTTTTTTGATTTATAAAGTTTGTTATAAATAAACTTATCTATTGGGCGAACTAATGTTCTGAATATTTTTTCAAAAGATGTAAATTTTTTATAAAATTTAAAAATATTATAAGGAAGATTAATTTTATATTTTCTTTCAGATATGTTTAATAATGCATTATATATTGATGTTTTTTGTTTTTTTAAACAGGATAAACTTGTTTTATGTAATCTGAATTTGGTTAAAGGTTTATCTATGTATACAATTGGATATTTTTGAATAATTGTATTCCATAAATACCAGTCGAAGCATTTTGGCACTTCAAATTCAAAAGGAATGGTTAAGAGAACATCTTTTTTTGCCATTACGCAAGAAAAAGTCGGAATGATATTATTTGAAAATAGATTATAGTAATCAAATTCTTTTTTTGTAATTAATTCTTTTGTGTTAGTTAAATGTTTAATGCAATTTTTAACTCTTTCTTCATCACCGAAGGGTTCGATTAAATTATATATTACAGCGGCTGTCGGATATT
>CANQNX010000004.1 GCA_947625345.1 Candidatus Gastranaerophilales bacterium | reverse complement strand
AAGTTTTAAGCCTGCTTTGCAGGTTTATATTATTTGTTGCAATTGCAACAAAATTACTCGTAATCCCAGCAATTTATATTTCCGCAGTATCTGCATACGGCATGCCTGTTCATAAAATTTAAATCGGGTATAAATGTATATCCGTCCACACTTATTTGAATATCATTATTCTTTGTGTATTCAATATTGAAATTTTTCGGCCCTTTATATTCAGGGTTGAACATAACTTCAAATTTATCTTTTGAATGACATTTTTTACACTTGAACATAATTATCTTTTTTTACCGGTTGCCCTTTTAATTATTTCATCGGATTCTTTTGAATATTCTTTAATTTGTTCCGAATCATATAATCTGTATAGGTTTGTAAAACAACAACATCTGAAGGGCAGAGTAAATCCGATTATAATAAAGCTGATGCTGCCTTCTACAATTCCTTTTGCAATTGTGACCGAATCAATTGTATATATTCCCTGTAATATTGCGTTATATTCATTTATCGGCAAAAGCTCTATAAAGGGTATAAACAGGTTGATAAAAAAGTGAGTAACCGAAATTTTATCCAATGCCCATATGGCTAATTCGGTTAAAAACCAATATGTTGTTACGTAACACAATATTATCATTATAATTGTCGGAATAATATTATTTTTAACGAGTTTAACACTCCTTGAAACGGCATCAAACGGTGAAGTATTGTTTTCTAATGTGTGAACCTGAAATGTTAAACATAAAAATATCCATGTTATGGGTGCAAATAAAACTAACGGCGGGGTAATTAATAAAAATGTGACTATCAGCATAAGCAGTATATAACCGAATAATCTTCTTTCTACAGCCCTGTCATTAAGTGCAAAATCAACTTTTTTATTTTTCTTAAAGTGTGAAACAGTGCTAAATAATATGTTTAATGATTCAAATGCAATAATATATCTGTATACGGTTTGTATTAAAATATAAAATAATGGTGTTAATACTACAAAAAAGCTTATCAGTAATGTATTATCATCTTGTAATAACGGATAAAGAGCCCTGATATGGTCTACGTTTTTATTAAAATAATAGGTTATGGCAAATAACAGATAAATACTTATTAATTGACCGAATATCGGGTATGCTAAATATTTTGAACATTGATCCAAATACATAAAATATGTTTTTATACTTGAAAAAAATATTTTGAATACTTCAATGAAATTGTTATTTTTTCTTTTTGTCATATTCCCTCTTTATTTCAGTTTCTAATAATTTTATAATATCATATTAGATGAAATGAGTTAAGCTTTGTATGAGTATGGAAGAATTAAAAAAATTATTATTGTCATTTAAAGAAGAGGATTACTGTAAAAATGTGGATTTACATATTCACTCTGATGTTTCTGACGGCAAAATGAAGCCTGACGAAATTTATAACTCCGCAAAAAAATTAAATATGAAGTATATTTGTATTTCAGACCATAATGCCATAGATGCATATGAAAAAATATGTCCGAAGGACGATATTATAATTCCGGGTGCCGAATTTGATTGTGTTTATAAAGGAATCTACATTCATATTTTGGCTTATGGGATTGATTTAGAAAATGATGAATTAAAATCAATACTCTCTGATGACATTAAGGGTAAAAAATGTAAAATAACAAGATTGTTTCGTCTGAGAGATGCTAAAAAAGTTATAGACATAATCCATTGCGCAAACGGACTTGCAATTCTTGCTCATCCTGCCTGCTATTGGGTAATAAATTTGGAAAATTTTATATTAAATCTAAAGGAAATCGGCTTGGACGGACTGGAAGTTTATTATCCTTACAAAAGATGGAGAAGTATTATAAAATTCCACAGCAGAAAAACCGTTTTAAAAATTGCAAAAAAATTAAACTTAATCCAAACGGGCGGTTCCGACTGTCACGGAAAAAAATATTATAATTTTTCTTTAACTAAATTATCAATATAATTTCTCACACCCGAAGTTACTAATAAATCGGGTTCTTTGTTGCAAAAATCATCTAAAACCGTTATTCCTGTAGTAACATAACCGTTTTGAATATATAAAAGTCCTATTAAAATATCATTTAAAGGAGAATATTTTTTTGTTTGAAGTTCTTTAAGTTTTTTATCAATAATTCCTAATTTTTTATAATTTTCAGCTAATTTTAGATAATATTCAAAACACATAACATTAAGACTAACGGCTTTCTCATAATTAGGCTGAGCTAAATTGTCATATCCTATTATTTCATAAGTTTTTGCTAAATTAACATAATAAGCGGCGCTCGCTTGTGTATTGGGATTCAGGTCTATTGCTATTTGAAATTCTTTTATAGCTCCGTAATAATAATTATCCTGCAAGTACAAAAGTCCTTTATTATTATGTCTGTATGCATTATTTTGGGCTTTTATGACTTCATCGGCAACAGAAAAGTTTTGTGTCATAAAAAATATCAAAAATATAATAATAAATTTTTTTAAATACAAATTTCCATACCTTCTTTTGCGAGAATATAATTTTTATTTTTTTTATTTAAGATATTTTCAATAAAAGTCAATTTATCATCCGAGTATGACGGGTCAAAATGAAACATTGCCAATTTTTTGGCATTGCAGGCTTGAGCCGTGTTCATTGCCATGTCAAATGTGGAATGACCGTGACCTTGTTTTGGTGAAATATTAGAAAGATAATCTTCTGTTGTATATTGGCTGTCATGTATTAACAAATCCGTATCTTTTGCAAATAATTCAAGCCGTTTTGAACCTCCGACATAACATTCCGTGTCTGTTGCATATACTATAGATTTTCCCTTATATGATATTTTAAAACATAAAACACCAAAATTAGGATGTGAGTTGGTTTTTAGTACAGATATATATACATTATTATTTTCTGAGGTATTGACTAACTCAATATTCATATTTTTTTCAACAATTGGTTTATTATTTCCGTCCTTTAATATTATTACCTCGGATTCCGTTATATCGTTTATGTTGTAATCGGATGTGATATCATACAGCTTTATGGGAAACGATTTTCCGTAAACTATTTCAGAGAGTATTTTTTCTAAGGATTCATTATAACCGCTATATCCAAAGAGGTTAAGCTTTGTGGAAAGAATATTAGCCGGTTTAAAAAAGTTTAATCCCTGAATATGATCCTGATGAATATGACTTAATAACAGTGTAAGTTCAATAGGTTTTCTGTCTTTTAAGTTATCTGCTGAAGAAATATGTTCTCTGACAATTTTATCACCTAAAGGAATAATGCCTGTTCCTGCATCAAGAATAATTCTGTGATTACCGGCAATAACTTCAATACAGGAAGTATTTCCGCCATAGTTTAAAAAATCTTTATTTAAAACAGGGTATGACCCTCTTATACCCCAAAATTTTACTTTAATATAATGATTATTTTTCTCCATTAGTTCCTCATTGTTACTTATCAATAATTATAACAGCATTTCTGTCCGCAGGTTTTCCGTAAAATTTTGCACCGCCGAGCATTACAATTTTTGATTTTTTCTGAATATCTTTTAATCTCGTTTCAATAAATTCAATTTTGAATATAACTTGTTTTCTTTTGGTTTCAATTTCAACGACTCTGAAAGCATTAGGATACTGAGAAAGAGCAGGAGTTGAAACATGAAGAATATTTCCTCTTTTTGTTATTTTTGTTGCATGATAATGACCTGAAAATATTGCAATGGGCATATTATACTTGGATAAAATATTTTTAAACTCTTTTGCATTCAATATGTCGTGTTTTTTATCTTCGTATGGTGTAATCAGAGGAAAATGAATATATATCAATACAACGTCATTTTTAGATTTATTAAGAATGTCGTCAAGCCAGATTAATTCTTCCTCGGGTAATATTCCGTGAGATGAAATACCTTTATTTTTTGCACCGTCTAAAACTATAACTCTGAAACCCGCTTTGGGTTTAAATGTATAATAGGTTGAATCAAAAGTATAGTCATGATTTGTTTCTTTTAGTATTTTTACAAAATTAGATTTTGTAAGATATCCGCTTGTTGTGGTATCGTGATTTCCTAAAGCAAAATACCAAGGATATTTCAAAGTATTTAATTCATTTGTGAGCTTATACAAAGATTCTTTATTAGCTTTGTCAATACCGTCACCCGTAATAATTACAAAGTTTATTTTTTTCATATCATTAATTTGACATATTGCATCTTTCAATAAAGGTTTGGTTTTTGACAGAAATTTATATCCCGAAGAATCGTCTTGAACTAAAGAATAATGTATATCAGAAAGCTGTACGAATTTTAAATTTCGTGAAAAAGAAGGCTGGTCGGTAACAAAAAACATTACGACAAACACAAATAATATTAACAGACAATCTTTAAATAAATTCTTCATAGGAAAATTATATCAGATAAGTGAAAAAATATAATAAGAGTAATGAAAATTAATAAAATAAGTGTTATAATTAAAAAGCTCTATACGGGTATTTATTTTGTTCCTACATCTTGATTAATAGGGAAAGTTGACTCTAATAACAATGCAGTAGACCTGCCTTGCAGCAGGAAACGGATTTGTTAAGGCGCTTACCCACCTGTGGAGCTTTCACAGGTAACAAAATCGTACTTGTATAGGGCATTAATTATATGAAAAATACCTGTCAAAATCGACATCGTCAAAATTACATAAAAGTCTGTATACATCATCATCTTCGTCCATTTTTTGAAATTTAAATTCGTCAAACTTCCACAATTTCGGATTAATGCCGTATACCCTTATAATTTCTTTATCCAAAAGAATTTTCAATTTTTTCTTAACGGTTTCAAGCGGCATATCAAGTGCTTTAGATAATTCTACTGCAGAAATACCTTCCTCCCTCAAACATTTTTCGGGAGTGAGAAACATTAATTCAAGTCCTACTTTTTTTAAATCAATATCCTCAAGTATTTCCATTATGTTTACCTTTTTTTATACTTCATGTCGACAAAATAATAAAATACTTTAATTTTATTTTACAATTAATTTTTTATCTTGGCTTAAATTTCATATATTTGAACGGTAAAAAAAAACCGTTAACAAATATAATTATAATAAGGGGAATTATAAATGGAAATATCCGGAAGTATAAATCAGCCCGTAAGCTTTTATACAAAGAATACCGGCAATACGATAAATACCGCAATAGATGCGGATAATCGTGCATATAAAGAAAATGTAATCGTTTCCGAATTTAATTCCGATAAAATTACAAAACCCATAAAAAAATCTCAGAAAAAACACGGTAAAATAAAAAGATTATATACTTATGATACCGATTATTTGCCAGATGATGCCGAAATTTCAGAAAAAGAAAAGGATAATACAAACTTTTTTATAACAGATGATTCCAAAAGATTTTCAAATTTTAAAAAGAAATTTAAAAAAATTTTAAACTCAATTCCTCTTATAAATTATTGTTTTTTGAAACAAAAAAAAGAAAATATAAAAGAAACGGTAAAAACCCTTAACAATATTAACAAAAATGTTGATGAAATATTAAATACACAAGTTCCGTACGGAGAAGATACATCAATTTATAACGAATTTGCTAAAAACCTTACGGAAGCTCAACAAATAATTGTCAAAGCAAATAAAAATATGTAAAAAAACATAAACATAAATTAATATTTAAAGTTTTTTTTCTTTACTAATTATTTAATTTACAATACTATGGTATTAGATATTTACATTCAGTTGCATGTAAATTAGGGATTAATAAAAGTAATAGAAAAAAAAGAGGGCGAATAAGTGGAAAATTTTGTTCCGGACATTTTTGGTAAAAAAGAAAATAATAACAGTTCAAACACAGCACAAACAGGCGGTACACCGGCAGATATTAAAGTAATCGGTGTTGGCGGCGGCGGCGGAAATGCCGTAAATCGTATGATTAAAGCAGGCTTGGCAGGTGTTGAATTTTGGGCAATGAATACTGATGTTCAAGTACTTGAACAATCATTGGCTGAAAATAAAATAAGAATCGGAAGTAAACTTACAAACGGTTTAGGCGCAGGCGGAAACCCTGAAAAAGGTGAAAAATCAGCAGAAGAAACAAGAGATGAAATTGTTAACGCAATCGGTAAAGCTGATATGGTTTTCGTTACCGCAGGTATGGGCGGCGGAACCGGTACCGGTGCAGCTCCCGTTGTCGCAAGAATAGCTAAAGAATTAGGCGCTTTGACAATCGGTGTTGTTACAAAACCTTTTAGCTTTGAAGGTAAAAAGAGAATGAATCAAGCTATTCAGGGACTTGAAAAATTAAAAGAAACCGTTGATGCGTTAATTGTTATTCCTAACGATAAACTGCTCGAAGTTGTTGACAGAAGAACAACTATGAGAGAAGCATTCCAAGTTGTTGATGAAGTTCTCTTAAGAGGTGTTCAAGGTATTTCTGATATAATCACCGTAGCAGGTATGATTAACGTTGATTTTGCCGATGTAAGAAGTGTAATGGAATCATCAGGTTCAGCTTTAATGGGTATAGGCAGAGGCACAGGCGAAGGCAGAGCATTAGAAGCTGCTAAATCGGCTATTAATTCTCCTCTGTTAGAAACCTCCATAAACGGTGCTTCGGGTATCATTATGAATGTAACCGGCGGCCCTGATATGACTTTATATGAAGTTACGGATGCGGCTCAAGTTATTCATGATGCGGTATCGGAAGACGCTACGGTTCATTTCGGTGCTGTTATTGATGATAAAATCCAAGGTGAAATTCAAATTACCGTTATTGCAACAGGTTTTGAATTAAAGAAAACAGAAATAGAAAAATTCAATCAACAAGAACAAGAAAAAACCTTAGGTGCAATGGATTTATTCGGTACCTCTGCTAATCCGGCACAAAGTCAAAAACTGTCAAAGGCAGCAGCTGAATTCGCTAATAATATTTTAGATATTCCTGAATTCTTGAAAAAGTAAATTCTGAGGATGTATCTGTAAAAATAAAAAGACCTCATTTTTGAGGTCTTTTTATTTTATTATATTTTTTATTATTCTACATACATCAAAACTTGACCAAATTCAACACTGTCGCCGTTTTTAACACATATTTCGGTTATTTTGCCTGATGCTTCCGCTTCTATTTCATTCATTAACTTCATTGCTTCAATTATACAAACAACCTGTCCTGTTGCAATACTGTCGCCGACTTTAACAAAAGGTTCATCATCAGGTGACGGAGATGAATAAAAAGTGCCTACCATAGGTGATGTAATTGGTTTACCCTTGTGCTCGGATTGAGCTTTATTATTAACGGTTTCTTTCTTTTGCTGCACCGGTGCTATAACTTGAGAAGTTATTGTTGCAGGCATGTAATTTTGAGCTGTATTAACAGCTGCTGAAAGTTTTTCACGTTTAAATGATACTGACTTTTTTTCATCTTTTATTGTAATTTCTGAAAGGTCTTTTTCATAAACTAAGTTAGCTAATTTTTCTAAGTATTCGATTTCAAATTTCATATTTATAATCCTTAGACTCTGTCTAAATATTCGTTTGTTCTCGTATCAACCCTGATAATAGTTCCTACGGTAACGAAGAAAGGAACGTTAACAACTGCACCTGTTTCAAGAGTAGCAGGTTTTGTACCGCCTTGAGCCGTATTACCCTTTTCTGCTGGCGGTGTATCTACAACTTCCAATTCAACGAAGTTAGGAATATCAATACCTATTATATTTGAACCGTGGAGTAATATTGCAACATTCATATTTTCTTTTAAATATTTAACTCCGTCCCCTATTTTATCAGCTGCAACCGATATTTGTTCATAAGTTTCCAAATCCATCATTACATAATCGTTACCTTCTTTATAAAGATATTGCATATCTCTTTTATCTAATGTAGCTTTAGCAACTTTTTCACCGGCTCTGAATGTCTTTTCAACAACGTTTCCTGTTTCCGCATTCTTTAATTTTGTTCTTACAAATGCGGCGCCTTTTCCGGGTTTTACGTGCATAAATTCGACAACATTCCATAGACCGCCGTCAATTTCAAGTGTTAAGCCTGTTTTTAAATCGTTTACTGATATCATTTATTTTTCCTTCTCTATGATTCATTCACATTTCAAATATAACATAAAAGTCTAAATTTGCCTAATTTTAACTATTCAAATTGTAAAGTTAGTCTGTTGAACAGTATGACACTAGATTAAATGCTTTTTCCAATTTTAGTAAAATTTCTTTTTTATCCACCCCCGGTGCGTATCCCCTTAGGTTTCCGTTTCTTCCTATTACCCTGTGGCAGGGAATTACTATTATTATCGGATTTTTGTTATTTGCATTTCCGACAGCTCTTGAAGAATTAGGATTTCCTAATGATGTTGCAATATCTTTATAAGTCCTGATTTCACCGTATGGAATTTTTAAAAGCTCTTTCCATACTTGTTTCTGAAAATTCGTTCCCTTTATATTTAAAGGTATATCAAAAACTTTCCTTTTTAGGGCAAAGTATTCATCAAGTTGTTTTACGGTTTCTTTTATAATGTAATTTGTTCCCGTCTCTTTTGTTTGACAACATGAAATTGAATAAAGGTAATTATCATCGGCACTTATATACAGATTACCGATTTTTGAAGTATATTTATAACATTTCATTAATTATAAAATAGCATATTTTGTAGTATTATAAAAGTTATGAACTATTATGAAAGAGCGAAAAAGTACAGAGCTAAAAAAAGATTGGGACAAAATTTCCTGATTGATGAAGGTTGTATCCAAACTATTTTAGATGTATCCGATATTACAAAAGATGATATTGTTGTTGAAATAGGTGCAGGTTTGGGTTTTGTAACGGAAAAATTGATAAATCTTGCAAAAGAAGTCTATGCAATTGAGCTTGATGAAGATATGGTTAATGAGCTTAGTAAAATAGAGGCGGATAATCTTAAAATAATTCATCAGGATATTTTAAAAACAGATTTATCTCAATTCGGGAAAAATTTGAAAATTGTTGCTAATATTCCTTATTATATAACTTCTCCCATACTTGCTCATCTTTTGGGTGAAATTGATGATTTATGCAATAAGAATCGTCAAAGTATAGTGCAAATTGTATTGATGGTTCAATATGAAGTGGCAAAAAGAATAATTGCAAACGAGAGTTCACCTTCAAAAGAATTCGGCCCGTTATCAATATTGGCACAATTTTGGGCAGAGGCAGAGTTTATAAAAAAGGTCAGTGCCCGTTCGTTTTTTCCCGCACCAAAAGTGGATTCCGCAATTGTTAAGTTGACCGTAAGAGAACAACCGTTGTTGAAATTAAATAATTATTCATTTTTTAGAAAAGTTGTTAAAGGCTGTTTCCAAACAAGAAGGAAAAACATTAAAAATTCTTTAATGAATGCCGGTTTTGACAGAAACAGCGTGGAAAAAACCCTTTCACAATTGAATCTTGATGAAAATATCAGAGGTGAATCTCTTTCAATTTCTAAGATGGGTGAATTATCAGAAATTTTAAAGGAAAATTTATGAAAACAATAAAGGTAAAAACTCCCGCTAAAATTAATTTAACTCTTGAAGTTTTAAACAAACGAGAGGACGGATTTCATAATATCCAATCAATTATGCAGGCAATTAGTTTGTATGACTTCCTCACTTTTACAATTGAAGAAAGTAAAGATTTTAAAATTGAATTATACGGAGATTCAAATGAAATTCCTTATAATGAATCTAATTTAATATATAAAGCCGCCGTAATATTTTTTGAAAAAATCAACAAAAAAAATTTAAAATTAACGGTTAATATCGAAAAGAATATACCTGTTGCCGCAGGGTTGGCAGGCGGAAGCAGTGATGCCGCAGGGACAATATATGCGTTAAACAAATTGTACGACAACGTATTGAATAACGATGAAGTAAATAATTTATGTTCGAAATTGGGCTCGGACATTAATTTTTGCTTAAAAGGCGGTTGTTGTTTATGTACTCAAAGAGGTGAGGTTATTCGTGAATTACCTGTTTATGAACAGAGTTTAGCGCTTATTAAACCTAAAAATATAGGAATAAGTGCAAAAGAAGCTTATACTAATTTTTCAAAGTTAAAAGATAAATCAAATCCTGATAATACTTCAAAATTGGTTAAATTATTACAAAAAGGTAAATTTGATAAAACACTTTTATATAACAGCTTGGAAAAGGCTTTATTCCCTTTTCATAAAGAGTTATCGGAGATAAAAAACAAAGTGAAAGGGAGCTTGATGTCAGGAAGCGGTTCTGCTTTCTTTGTATTAAATCCCTATATTGAGTGGGATGACAAAAGCGATTATGTTATATTTGAAAAATTAACAACAATTAAAACGGGAGTTTTAGAAGTATGAAAGGTGTAATAATAACCGAAAAAACAAATCCTGCGACGGTTAATATAGATTTATCATCTACAGTTGACATAATAAGGATGATTAATAATGAAGATATGAAAGTTGCCGAAAAGATATCCGAAAATTTAGAGGATATATCAAAGGCTGTGGATGTTATAGTAAATAATTTTCAAAAGGGAGGAAGATTAATATATTTTGGAGCAGGTACCAGCGGAAGATTAGGGGTATTGGATGCATCAGAATGTCCTCCTACATTTAATACAAACCCCGAAATGGTTATGGGTATAATAGCAGGCGGTGACAGTGCCTTAAGAAATGCAATTGAAGGTGCTGAAGATTCAGTTGAGTGCGCTCAGGCTGATTTTAAAAAATTAAATATTAATTCAAATGATACGATTGTTTCAATATCTGCAAGCGGTAATGCTAATTATCCGGTTGAAATAATAAGATTAGCAAAAGAAAAGAATGCTAAAACAATAGCTCTGACCTGCAATAAAGAAGGCATTATATATAAAACTGCGGATATTCCGATTTGTATAGAAACAGGTGCGGAAGTTATTACCGGTTCAACTAGAATGAAAGCGGGAACAGCTCAGAAAATGGTATTAAATATGCTCACAACCGCATCAATGGTTAAAATAGGCAAAGTTTATAAAAATTTTATGGTGGATGTTAAACCTACAAATACAAAACTTAGAGACAGAGCAGTAAGAATAGTCTCCGAAATTGCAGGCTGTAATTATGATGAAGCAAAAAATGTGCTCGAAGCTAATAATTTTAAAGTTAAGGAAGCTATTGTGCAAATAAAATATAACATTTCATATAATGATGCTCTGCAAATGCTCAAAGAAAATGACGGTATTTTAAGAAAAATTAAAAACTTCTAAATATTATTATATTTTAAGCAAAAAAATTGTTTATGATTTTTATCATGAGTAATCTCAGGTTCAAATAATGTTAATATCAAAAGTCGACTCTATACATTCATATAATTTAAAAAGTTTAAAACATATAACTCACCCTTTAGACTCTTGTGGCGGTTTAAAAAACGGGGTAAGTTATGATACTTTTGAAAAAAATAATGTTTCATTCGGAGAAAAAATAAATTACGGAGAGCTGTTCTATGATATTGTCAAAGTATCTAATGATATGCTAAGAGAAGGCTTTGTTAATGATTATTTAACTTATGTTTCTGATAATCAAATAATGTCTTCAATGAAGAAATTAAGAAATTATAAAATTGAAAAATTTAATGATGTGATTTTTACAAAAAATGATAGTTATAGAGGTTACCTTGAAAATTTATTAAAGCATTCCGGTATTAAAAATGTTATGGGACTTGAGAATTTTATTAAATACAGTTTTAAAAATCCGGATGTAAAAAAAGTATTTAAAGATAACTCTATTCAGGAACTTGAAATATACGGATATTTAAATTCAAAAGGTAATTTAGCTAAATATCCTCAAGCACTTTTATATATTTATCAGTTGGAAAAGTCAGAAAAAGAACCTGATTATAATATATTAAATGAATACTGTGATGTCTTTTCAAAGTTAGGTCTGAATAATTTTAACGATTTTGATAAAAAATTCGCTCATTTAAAATCTGATTTCAATGATTTTGAAACAATGGAGGATAAATTTAATTTAATTAATTATCTTGATAAAACTTATGAAGACAGATTAAATTTCATTTCCGAATTATTACCTTTGGAAAATGCAAAAGGTAAGAAAAGTCCTGAATATATTTATAAAAATAATAATGATGTTTTTGACTATCTATATATGCATCAAAATGATGAAAGCAAAAATGACATAAAGGAAACGGTTAAAATCATTTCGGAAAGTAATCAGATAAAAATGTCTGTTATGAAAAAATTCGAAGAACAATTTAACGGGTTTAACAGTGTTGAGGATAAAATAAAATTTTATAATTATTTGCGTGTCAATAATATTTCACCTTCTGAATTAAATATGTTGGCAAGTAATTATATTATTTCGGATATTGATATTAATACTTGTGTGGAAAACAAAGATGTTGCAACGGAAGATTTAGAAATATTGTTTGATAATAACAATCAAAAAACAACAGATTTCTATTTAAAATTTAAAGATTCCGTAAATGCTCTTTATGACAAGGAAACAAAAGGAACGGAAGATGTTGAATGTCTGATAAATATTATTAACAGATTTAATATTAAAAATCAGGAGTCTTTGCTTCAATTCTATAACCGAGCTACTAACAATAATAAAAAGAATATTACGGCAGAAGAATTGAGAAATTTTGCAGATTTATTCAGATACTCAGATTCTCAAAACCTTTTTGAAATCGCCAAGCAAAAACATACAACCGTAGAAAAGTTATTACAAAGTGAAAAAGCTTTATTTGAAAAATATCGTGAAGGTATAAAAGATTTCATTGAAAAAGATGAAACGGGATATTTATCTGATAAAAATCCTATTGATATATTTAAAGAGTATAAAAATCAGATAATAAACTCTGAACATAATATAAGTGAAATTCTTAGTAACATTGTTGATTTTAATATAAAAAACTCGGATGAATATTCTTATAAAATTTCTAAAATAAATGGTTTAAAACAATTTTTCCCTCAAAAAGATTTACTTTTTAAATTTATTCATAAGGCTAATATAAAATTTGATAATTCACCCGAGGAAAATCAACACATAGAAAATTGCCGTGTAATTTTGTCAAAATTGTATGATGAAAATAATGAAGAGTTGACTGTAAGAAGAATAAAAAATTTGAATAAAACGGGCTTTTTAAAGATGTCAAAATCATCATTAAGCCAGTTTATAAGCAGTTTTGACAATGAAGAAAAACTCAGTGAAGTTGTTGAAATAATTGCGGATAGGAAAATAAAATCTTTATCAAAATGGCGTGATTTTCTTAAAAAACACCAAGGTAAAGAAAAATATTTTGATAAAAACTTGGTATCTCATATAAAGTCTTCCCCTCAAGATATGAATTTTGATAATTATGTAAATTCACTTTCAGAATTTGAAAACAGAATGGAAAAAATGGGCTTTGGTTTTAAAATAACCAATAGTAAAATTAAAAATTTGGATATGAATGAAATAAAAAATGTTCAAAAAATGAGTGATACAGATTTTTATATTGCCTTAAATAAATTTTTAAGAGCGCCGGAAGGAAAAAATTTTATATATACTCTCAAAAATTCAATGTGTAAAGAACCGAGAATATATTCAAAAAATATGGTGGCACAAGAAATCATATACAGGCAATACGAGGATGAACATGAGTATAGTAATATTGAAAAAGCTTTGAAATTGAGAAAAAAAGATTTGGATTTGTCCTCTAATGGCAGTTATGCGGAGTATATTGATGCCATTAATAAAGCTATACCCGATAAATTTATAGATTTTATTAACTCAAAAGAGTGGCGTGACTGTTTTGATAACGGTGAAGAATTCCCTAATTTGTCTTTCCATGCCGTTCTAAGAATAATAGACAGATTTGCATTATCAAACGGCAGAATTGACGATTTATATAAGCCGCAAACGGTTGAAATGTTAAAGAATGTATTAAAAACATTATATACACAACTCCCCGTATATATGCGAGAGGGTGAAAATGATACTCAAGTACTGTTTTTTGAATATGATAACGGCAAAATTAAAACTATGATTAAGAAAAACGGAAGTATTTCTACCATAGTGAATATAAATGCAGTTTAGTCTTCTTCTATGTATGATACAATCTTGTTAATATTTTTATCAAAACTTGATACTTTTTCTTCTAATTTTTTTATAATTTCGTCATCATTTTTCCTGTTTTTAACAATTTCACTTACAGAGGATATTTCAGATACTAAATAACTTAGCATATCTTTCATATCATACTCTTTATTATCTTCGGCAAATACATTGATTAAAGTATCAAATTTCTTATTCAGATTTTCAATGTTATCTGATAAAATTTTTATTTGTTTATTTTGGATTTCAAACTTTTTATTTATAAAATCTTCAAATTCTTTCAACCTGCTGTTATTATCTTCCGTTATTTTATCAATTTTTTCATTAAGTAAGTCTATATTTGGAGATAAAGACGTATTTAATTGAACACTTATGCCTGATATTAAACTTTTTATATCTGATGTCTCTTCAATATCGTTAACAGCTGACAGATTTGAAACTAAACTGTCAATTTTTTTAGTTACGTCTGAAATATCATTTTTTAAGGATATTATTTCTTCCGAGTTTGCTGCTTCAGCCTGAGATTTGATAGAGGTTATATCTGTTTGCAGAGAATTTAACACATTACCTGATGCATCAATCCATTCCGCTAAATATGCAAAAGCATTATTTAAATTTTTATTTGCTTTAACCGAATTTTGCATTAATAAATTTAAACTGTTGAGTTTTTCGCCTAAAATCGCAAATTTTAATTCGGTATCTTGGTCTTGTTTTTGATTATTAAAATTATCAATTGTAGTTTTAAATATTTCAAGATAATTTTTAAATTCCTTGTTTGCATCATCTGCGCCCAAGATTAATTTATTAGTTCTGATACTTATACTTGAAATATCTTCGGTAAGTTCTTTAAAGTATTTTTTTAATGAAAAAATATCACTCGATGTTATCTTTGTATTTTCATCCAAAAACTTTTGTAATTTATTGAAATCGGCTTCTAAATCAAGTAATGATGTATTTAATATTTCTCCTGTTTTGATTAAATCAGTATTGATTGTTTCAACTTTAGAAATAATTTTATTGTCTTTGTCTTTTGATTTATTATCTAAGGTTTCAATTTGGCTGTTTATACTGTCAAATTTCACATTAATGTTATCAATTTTTTCATTAATATTATCAATTTTTTTTGCAAAATTATTGAGGAACATTATATTTTCATAAATTAAATCAATCTGAGAAAATAAAGTATCCGTATCAAAATCATCTAAAACACTTATTTTTTGATAAATATTATCTAATTTAGCATCTAAAGATATAAAATTATCAGAGTTAATTGAGGAATTGATATTATGAACAATGTTATGAATATCATTGACCCGTGCTATTAAGGAATTGGTATCGGTATCATCTAAAATATCTAATTTATTTGAGATATTATCAATTTTACCAGCCCATGTATTAAGAGAAGATATATTTTCATAAATTATATCAATTTTATTTTCAATTTCAGTTATGTCAACATCCTCAGACAGAGAAGAAATTAACTTTTTAATATCGGCAAAAGACTGAAAATCATCATTAAGACTTTCAAGTTTAGAAGTCAGAGCAGAAATGCCATAGTGAATTGCCTCTGTTTTTTCTTTAAATTCGGGTATATTTTGAAAATTTTCATATAAATTATCAAGACCTGATAATTTTTTTTCAATATTATCAATTTTCACCGCCCAAGAATTAAGAGCTGTGATATTATCATAAACTATGTCAATTTTTTCGGATAAATCGTCAAAATCAGCATCATTACCTAATTTTTCTAAAATGCCTTTTAGATTTTTATTTATATTTTCTCCTGATTCACCTATTAATGAATTAATATTGTCAATTTTACCCGTTAAGCTATTAATATCTGAAATATTTTTGTGAATGGTATCCACTTTTGAAGAAATATCATTGAAGTTGATGTCTTCACCTAATTTTGAGTACAAACTTTCTATCGATTTATTAATATAACCTGCTTTTTCAATCCAAGCTTGAATAATATTCATGCTGTCATAAATAGCGCTGATTTTAGAAATTTGATTTGCAAAATCACTGTTTCTGATATCCTCTTGAAAGTTTGTTAAGCCTGTTTGAATGTCTTTAAGTATATTATCGGTTTCTGAAATATTTTTATTTTGTACATTGTTAATGTTGTTAAGAATATTTTTTATTTCTTCAATATTAGGAAGATTTTTTAGTCCTTGAGAAAATTGCTCTAAATATGATAAGAGTTTAGAATGTAATTCTTTAAGCTCAGCCTCTAAACCGCCTAAATTTTCAATTGAAGCAGAGCCTGATTTTTCTTTTATTTCAGAAAGTTCTTTAGATATAGTATCGTAATTTTGCAGTGAAGAATCAATTTGATGCTTTTGATATTCTTCAAATTCCGCTCTTGTAAGAGCTAAATTTTGATTATTTTGTATATTTTCAAGATGAGTACCAATGTTATTAAATGAAGATTTTAAATCGTTAATGTCGTTATATAAATTTTTGATAAAAGCTTCATTACAATTGTCAATGTTATCGGAAATTTTAATTAATTTATCTTTTATTTCCTGAAAATTTAATTTTGCCTGAGTGTCGGTTATTAAATTTTCAATAGCTTCAACGGAATTTTTTAATTCCGACAAATCAGCTCCTTCATTGTTGTTTAATGCTTTTAATTTTTCACAAACTTCATCTAAAATTTCTTTATAATTTTCAGCGTCCATCTTAAACTCTCTATACTATATCTCATATTTATTCTACCAAAATAAAACTAAAGGGTATACTATGTTAAAATATTTAACCTAAAAACAAGTATGAATTAAGATATAAAATCTTTGATTTTCATTAAATCTTGTTTTGTCAGCCATCTTGGAGAACCTTCTTCTTCACTGTGGTTTCTCAAAAGATATGACGGATGAAAAATAACCGTGGTATCAATATTATCAAAAAGTTTATACCAGTTACCTCTTATTTGAGATATCTTAATTTTATTGCCTAAAAAGGATTTTGCACTTGTAGCTCCGCAAAGAACGATAACTTTTGGGTTAACAATTTTAATTTGAGACAAAAGATAGTTTTCACACAATTTCTTTTCTTCATCAGTGGGAATTCTGTTTTCAGGCGGTCTGCATTTTACGGTATTGCAAATATAGAAATCATTTTTTCTCGAAAACCCGCATTCTTCAATTAATTTAGTTAATAATTTCCCTGCCCTTCCAACGAAAGGAATTCCAGATAAATCTTCTTCCGCCCCCGGAGCTTCACCTATAAGCAATATTTTTGCATTCTCATTTCCGTCAGAAAAAACAATATTATTCCTTTTCTCGGATAATGTGCATTTTTTACAGTTAACACACTCTTTTTTTAATTTATTTAATTCTTCCTCTTTATACATAACTTCCCTTCCCCATAGTAAATTATTTTACATTATTTAAAATAACAATACAAATAAGATGTAAGCTTTTTTAAACAAAAGTATAACTACTAAATATAGTTACTAAGTAGAATGAATCGAAACAGAAATTCTTCTATTATATATAAGTAAATCCTCAACTCTTCTGATTGCTTATTCTTAGTGCTCATCCCCTTCTTTAAAAGAAGGGTTTTTTTTATTTAAGGCCTTGATAAAACTAAAGGTATGTCTTTAGGATAAATATCTTCAGTAACTCCGCTGCATCCTGTAATAAAGAAGAAATCAAAACTTTCGCCGTGGTCAATGCCTAAATCTTCATATGGTATGCTTATTTCTAAGATTTCTTTATGAACATATTTTATGTGATGGCTCCATTTTAACTCCCATAAACCGTCTTTAACAGCTAAAGAATACTGAAGAGGATATTTTCTGTTGCTTGTTAAAGCTATTTTTACTTCATGAGTATAGCCATCAAGTAAAACCGGCAGCAAACTGTCAGTTTTATTCGTAGTCCTTGACGGAGAAGTTATTTCAGCTGAACTGTTATATGCTTTGATATAAATATAAATTGAAAAATATTCTTTAAAACTGTCTTTGCTCTCTAAAATATACTTGTTAATATCGCATCTTATATATAAATTATCTTTATCGGAACCAAAATAAATGCGATTAAATATTTTATTTTCCTGAATGTTAGGGCCGTCAGGAATATCAATACAACCTGCAGATAACCATTCGTCATTATCTTTGACCATACCGTTCATATTCGGTGTAATTTCTCTTTTAGGATTTCTCAAAGGTTTTCCTATAAAAGAAATTAAAGGCATTTCAAGATAACTCGGAATCGGTTTTTCAAGTATATTATAAATATTTTTAAGATGTTCTCTGAATAAAAAATCAAAAATGTGGTCTTGCCCTGAATTGTTTGGTTCTCCGTACCACCAGAACCAGTCTGAACCTTCTGCAATATATAGTTCGTTTTTCGCAATTTTTATTTGCTCTTTTGTTAATCTCCCTGATTTTTCAGCGGCTTTTAAATCATTTCTCGTTTGAACCAAATAACTCCATGCAAGGTTTTTTGTAGGTTCTGCTACCCACAATTGAAATTCCTGATTTACCCATGAACCTGATGCTACTTTCTTTAAAGGCTTTTCTGTCGCTTTGTTTTCTTTGACATAATCACTAATTAATACCGTTTTAAGCGATTTGTCATCATTTATAAGCGAATAAAGCCTTTCCAGAAAAATTGCACCGTCACTCGGATAAGAATCCCAACAGTTTTCGCCATCCATTGCTATCGTAAACAAATGCTTTTTATCCGGTGCATATTTTAATTTGTCATGTACTGTTTTTATTTTGTCAAAAAGATCATTGGCGCATAATTTACTGTCATGATGAGAATATTCAAAGTTAATTAAGTTTGGAATTACAGAATCTCTGAAAATTATATTGATTTCTTTTTCTCTCTTTGTTTTATATAAGTACAAAGAGCATACATCATAAGGGTCTTCATAACATCCTCTAAAATCTCTTATAAACTCTTTTTTAATGGAATTAGATAAAACACTTTCATCCGTAATTGCCCATTCTACTCCCATATTTGCCAAAACATCAAGTGTTTTTTGACTTATACAATGTTCACTGGGCCATATTCCTTTTGGTCTTTTGCCAAATATTTCTTCAATTCTGTCTAATGCTAATTTGATTTGTTCTTTTGCATCAACTGTTAATGCTATTCTGCATTCCGGAAGAGAATTCTTTAATGTCGGAATCTTTAAATCATTAGCATTTATTAAAATAGGTAATATCGGATGATTATAAGGGCTCGTAATTATTTCAATTCTGCCTGCATCCTGATATTTTTTAAATGTGGGAATTATCTGTTTTATTATTTCCCTGTTTAAATTAATTAAAGCTTCTCTGTCTTTTAAATTGTAATTTTTACCTTTTTTCTCAAATTTTTTTAATTGGGGATAAACATCCTTCCAAATAGGGTCAAACCATACAAAATTAAATAAAAACAATATGTCTTCATAATCTTGATCGCTAAAATCATTTATACTTATTTCGCTTTTTGAATATCTTTTTATATATAATTCATTAAATCTCGGATTTTTAGATATTAAATTTTCGTAATTTGCATCAAAAAAATAATTTAAAATATACAATTTGTCATCATCGGTTAACTCTTTTACGGGTGTAATCGTTAATTTGGAATGTATATCATGACCTTCATTTGTACCGTAATCAATTATTGTATCAATTAGAGCCGGAACAATACTGAAATTAAGTTTTATATTGGGGAATTTATCCAAAATCAGCAACATATCAAGATAATCTTTTATGGCATGTAACCTTGCCCAGGGCATAAGCCTTATACCTCCGGGTTGTGCTTGGTAATTCGGTTGGTGGAAGTGCCATACAAATGCTACTGATAACTCTTTTTGCATATTATTCTTTCAAACCGTCTAACTACAATTCCTTAACAGGTTTAAAGTTAAGTATTAAGTTAGCTTAATAATATCATTTTATTTTGAATAATACAATATGGTTGATATAAAGATGAAATGAAATTATTAAGATTTGTAACAAGAGATTATAGTCAACAAATACATTACTATTGTTGAATGTTGAGTGTATTATGTACGTTTTATAAATTTTTTTTTAAGAATTAAACTATACAACAAATAATATTAATGATTTAATAATAAAAGAATGAGAGTGAAATTTTTAACTCTCGGTTTTTAAGAATCAACCCTGTATAAAATTTAGTCTATAAGGCTATATAGGTGAGGAGAGATTGGGAAAATCAAACTTGGCGCAAGATGCGCCATTTATTTTGTCAATTCATACATTAGTATGGTTTAAAAAAAAATAATGACATTTATAATTTTATTATTATACATGATTATGTGTATGTAAAAAGGGAATAATGTATGATAAACAGTTTAAAAAATATGGTAGCCCGTGTATTTTATGCTCCTGCATCAACTTCAGTGCAGACGGTAAAATCATCTGAAGGGTATAACCCGTTTGAAAATCCGTTTATGCAGCCTAATACGATATCATCAAGGACTTATGCCGTCAACAGACCGGTTAAAGGCGGATATTTCGCCGGATATTATAACGGGAAACCCAATATTGTCGGAAGAAGATTGTTTATTGAAGCATAACTAAGGTGTAGTAAGAAGCTATCTTTTATAAGATAGCTTCTTTTATTTCTTTTTCAATTTCACTTAGGATTTTTGTAAGGTTTGATTTATCTTTACCTGCACCTTGTGCAAAATTCGGACGTCCGCCTCCTTTTCCTCCGGTTGCCTGAGATAGTTTAGAAACTATTTGACCGGCATTTATACCTTTTTTTGTATAACTGTCAGATACTTTTACAATAAATGTTATTTTATCTTCATCAACCGAAGCAAGTACTATAATTGATTCTCCTAATCTTGAAGAAAGTATTTCGGAACCTAAGCGTAAGATATTTGAAGGAAAAGCCTCTGTTTCCGATATAAACAATTTACCGCCTGAAATATCTTGTGCTTTTGAAATGAATGACTTGAATTTTGTTTTAGCCTGTTCGGCTTTTAAATTTTCTATTTCAAGCTGATAATTTTTATTATCAACTGCGAGTTTCATTATTCTTTCACCCAATTCTTCAACGGGTACTTTAAAAGAATTTGCCATTTTATCAACGATTTGAGCTTTACGGGTTAATAATTTCAAAGCGCTGTCGGCACATACTGCTTCAATTCTTCTTGTTCCTGCGGATACTGCCGTTTCGGAAATTATTTTTGTAAGTCTTATTTTCCCTGTTGATGAACAGTGAGTTCCGCCGCAAAGTTCTTTAGATATGTTGCCAAAACTTACTACTCTTACTTCATCATCGTATTTTTCTCCGAATAATGCCATAGCACCCGATTTTTTTGCCATTTCTATATTCATTATTTGAGTATTTTGTTCAATATCGTCTGAAATCCATTTGTTAACAATATTTTCAACTTCTGATATTTCTTCGTGAGTTAAAGCTCTCGGGAATGTAAAGTCAAAACGTGTTCTGTTCTCTTCAACAAAAGAACCTGCCTGATGAACTTCTTCACCCAATACTTTTCTTAATGCCGCTTGTATTAAATGAGCGTTAGAGTGATGAATTGCTATATCTTTTCTTCTTTCTTCATCAATTTTCGCTTTAACAATATCACCTGTTTTCGGTTCTCCTTCCACAATTTGTACTCTGTGGACGAACAATTTATTAACTTTAAATGTATTTAAAACTTCAGCTTTAAAGTGATTATTTTCAATTATTCCCGTATCTCCTATTTGACCGCCGGATTCTGCGTAAAACGGGGTTTTATCTAACATAATGTCAACAAAATCACCTGCTTCTATTATAGAAATAATTTTTGCATCGGCTACTGTCTGTGTGTATCCTAAAAATTCAGTAGAACCGAATTTATTTTCAACATCAACATAAACAAGGTCATCGGTTAAACTGATTTTATGGGCTGCGGCTTTTGCTTTTTCTTTTTGTTTCTTCATTTCATCTTTATAGCCTTCAGTATCAACACTTACACCTTTTTCTGCCGCAATTTCAATTGTCAATTCCAAAGGAAATCCGAATGTATCATATAATTTAAAAGCGTTTTCTCCGTCTATAACTTTAGAATTTTGCATTAATTCTTCCAAAAGTTTATATCCTCTGTCCAAAGTTATTTTAAATCTTTCTTCTTCGGTCTTTATAACGGATTTGATTTTATCTTTATTTTTTTCCAAATCAGGATATACTTCTTTATATTGATTTATAACCGTATCAACAATTTCGGACATAAAAGGAAGTTCGAGTCCTAAAAGTTTACCGTGTCTTAAGGCACGTCTTAGAATCATTCTTAAAACATAGCTTCTTCCTTCATTACCCGGCATGACACCGTCATTTATCATGAATGAAACACATCTTGCGTGGTCGGTTATTATGCGGAGCGATATGTCTGTTTTGTTATCCTGCTTATAAGGTACTTTTGACATATCTGACACTTTTTGTAATATGGGGTATAAAAGGTCTGTCTCAAATGTTGATTCTTTGCCTTGTACAACCATTGTGATACGCTCTAAACCCATGCCGGTATCAACGTTTTTCTTTTCAAGCGGAGAAAAATTACCCTCTTCATCTTGAAACAGTTCGGTAAATACCAAATTCCAAATTTCAACCCATCTGTCACATTCACATGTAGCAATAGAGCAATTATCACTGCATTTTAGATGTTCACCCAAGTCATAGTGTATTTCGCTGCAAGGTCCGCATGAGCCTGTAGCCCCCGGGGGGCCCCAAAAATTATCTTTCTTACCCTTCCTTATAACTCTTTCAGGGGATATTCCGACATCTTTTGTCCATATTTCGTATGCTTCATCATCTGTTTCATAAATTGTAACCCACAGTCTTTTAGGATCAAGCTTTAAATAATTAGTTACAAAATCCCATGCCCATGGAATTACTTCTTTTTTATAATAGTCACCGAAAGCAAAATTACCGAGCATTTCAAAAAAAGTATGATGTCTCGGAGTTCTTCCCACGTTTTCAATATCGGAATCTTTACCGCCGGCTCTTGCGCATTTCTGGCATGATACTGCACGGGGCGGATTATATGGCGGTTTTTCCAAGCCCAAATAATACGGAAGGAATTGAAGCATACCTGCTGTAGTCAAGAGTACCGTAGGATTGTCGGGTACTAAACTCGAGCTCGCAACTTCCGTTGAATTATGTTTATCTCTGAAAAATTCTATAAATGCTTTTCTTATTTCATTACCTGTTAGGGGGGTTGTCATTTTTTATTCCTTTTTTACTCATATAGTTATATTTTACAACAAAAAGTAAAAACGAATATTACAAAAAAATGCTTACATAAAGTAAGCATTTTTCCCAAATCCTAATCCCTAGCTATGATTGCTCTTTTTTAATCCAATAATGTTTCTAATAAGTTTGCATTTTTAATTGCTAATGCATTTTCTTTAACTTTTTGTTTGTGAATATAAGTTCTCAGTGCTTCACGAATAAGTTCGCTGCGTGTTCTGTTTTCCCCTTCGGCAACTTCATCAATTCTTGATAAGAATTCTTCGGGCATTGAAATTAAAACTCTTGCCATATATTTTTCCTCTTTTATTATGTAATCTTCTCTTACATATATAAAAACATTTCTATTATAAAAATTGCATATAAAGTATATATAACTTTACAAAACCTTGATATGACTGAAGATTAGATGTTAACAAAAATTAACATTTAACTCTCGGATTTTTTTGTTTCATTATTATTATTGTATTCTCTTAATCCGGGTGCTTCATTTTTACCGGTTCTCTTTTTCGTAATTGCATATTGAATTTTTGGTATTGCAAAACCCAAAGCAAAAGCAGAAACACCTAAGGCAAAAAATCTGAATCCGACTGATTTTATGAAATTCTTTTTACTTAATTTATCTAAGAAATTAATGTCAATTTTACCGTTATTATTTTTTACCGCTTCATCTGCGATACTTTGAATGTATTTATCAATATTATCTCTGAAAGAAGTAATCTTTTTCATGGGAATAAATTTATACGGATTAGTTAAATCTCCTTTAAATTTTTCTTTAAATATCGATTGCATAAATTGTGGCGATGTAATAGCAGAATCGGTAAATACATCTTTAACTTGCTGCTTAGTTAAAATTTGCCCCATTGCAGATGTTGCAGGTTGTAATTTCGCCATTTCTGATGCTTTAGAAAGGATATTTTCATCTTTAATATACTTTTTAAGTTCGTCTAATGAAATTACATCCGAATTAAACGGAAGTTTTTCCAATAATGCTTTAGCTTTGTCGTCAATAACGCCTATTGTTTTGTTTAAAAATTCTTTAGCTTCAATAGATTGAATATTTTGAGATTTCAATTGTTCAATAATTTTTTCATGTATTTGTCTTGAAGCAACAGGGTCAATAGTGGTTGAATTGCAGCTGCCCGTAATTTTTTGAAGCCCTTTATATATTAAAGGAGTAGATGCATAGTAGAAGAAAGATGAGGCTGTATCTCTAAAAAGATATTCCATTCCCTCGTCTTTATTTCTTGCGGTTGTAATTCTTCCCGTAAGAATACCGGTATCACAGGTTAACATCTTACATATTTTGTTAGTCTCAAGATTATGGGCTAATTTCGTAATCGAAGCAGCCGATAATCCTTTAAAGCCAATATCTTTGTTATTCTTTTTATTTATCATATCCGAAAATTCATTAATAGATATTGGTTTTGATGTTGTATTGTTTTGTTCGTTTTTATTATTTGTTTTTTTATTTTTCATTAAATATTTTGTGATGAACTGGTTAATTTTAGGCAGGCAGAAGCCTACAAATCCTATTGCTAAAATACTTGAGAGTATTATTTTTGAAAATTTAAATAAAGCGAGCTTATTATAAAGTTTTTTTGCAGTTTCCGGATTTTGAGTTTTATTCAGGTCTGAAACTAAATTTTCAATGGGGCTTCTCAAAGCATCTTTACCGCAGTCAAAATCAACGACAGGTAGTTTTAAAACTTTTTTCCCGAATTTATCGCCTAATTTATTAAAAATATCAACACCTTTCATCCAGAAAAATGCAGAAACAACATCATCCGTGAATCTTTCACGGGTTTCATAAAATCCCCCTCTCTTATATGCGTTGATAGAACGTCCGCCCGTTACAAAAGATTCAAGTAAAATAGTGGCTGCCAAAGAATCAGAATTTGCAAGGGTTCTGACGACTTCCCTTGCGCCTTTGCTGCTTATTGTTTTATTTGGTTCCGTATATGATTGAAGTTGATTTATTTTCATTTGATAATATTATCTTTTTTCGGCTTCCGCTATTGTTTAAAAACAGAGGTAAACTTTTTTTGCTACTATATTTTTAAATTTTAATATTATTAAATTATCTGTTTACTTTATTTTTTTTGATTATATAATATACTTACTCACTAATCCTCTAAGCAGATTGTAGTCATTAAACAATTATGCGTTAGAAAGGGAAAATTATGGCAAATATTAAATCGGCTAAAAAAAGAATCTTAACAGCAGAAAGAAATTATGAAAGAAATGTAGCTTTTAAATCAGCTATTAAAACTGCAGTTAAAAAGGTTGTTGTTTTAGCTAAAGCAAAAGAACAAGACAAAGAAGCAATAAACAAAGCTATTTCACAAGCATACCAACTTTGTGATAAAGCTGTTTCAAAAGGTATTTTACATAAAAATACTGCTTCAAGAAAAAAATCAAGATTAACTAAAGCAGTTAATAAATTGATGGCTTAATTATTTTGTTTTTTACCAAAAAAAAGCTCCTGACATTGAGGAGCTTTTTTTATAATAAAAATTTAATTTAGCCTACTAAACCTGAATCATCACATTCTGATGCTTTAACCATAATTGCATGTTCAACGGGATTTTCTTTCTTAATTGAATTATCAAATGGTGCTTCATCAAAACTGTATTCTTCTTTTACCCTTTTTAATTGATTTTCATCAACTAATTTTTTAGCAAGTTCTGCTATTTCATAAACTAATTGATATCTGTTTTCCGTATTTTCGTTTAAGTCCCAGGCTATTTTTATAATTTGATTCATTTTTCCCTCCGGTAGCTTTTAAATAAATAATACTATGCACATTTTTTAATATCAATACGGTAAGTATGTTAACTTTTGTAATTCGGTTAAAAGACATGTACCGTCATGCTTTCCATGAATATTGCTTTTTCAATAATATTTATGTAACAAAATGTTAATTTGAATTTTATTTCTCGAAAGTCATGCTCTGTCATGCTTTCCATGATTTTGATTGATTTTAATTGTTATATGAGTGTAGCCCTGTCATACCTATAAAAATTATTATTTTATAGGTAGAAATTATGCAGAACTTAAATAATTCGTATTATATAAATAAAAATAAAGTAATAAATATAAAATCGGAAATATTATTCAGAGAAGCAGAAGATGACTTTTATTATTTTAATAAGCTGTCAAGTGCTTATTCAAAATTAGAAAAAGCAATCGCTCTTACTCCTTTTCATCATAAAAGTATAATGCTTTTAGCTGACATTTGTTTTATTAAAGGATTTTATAAAAAGTCATTGTCTTTGTATAAAGAACTTTTAAACATAACTCCTGCCGTTGTAAAAGTTTATGCCGGAATTTGTAATTGTCTTTATGTATTAAATCAGCATGAGGAATCTTTGAACTACTGCAATAAAGCACTTTCTATGGTCTGTAACGAAGATTATATGTTATATTCGCAATTGATGGGTATAAAATTTGATTTATTGCTTAAACTAAAGAAATATGAGCAGGCTTACAGTGTTTATTTTAAATCTAAAAATGACATTAACGGATTCAATTTAAAAAAGTTTTATGAAGAAGATTTTGAATCAATAAAAGAAAAGTTGAAAATAAGAAAAAAAATAAAAATTTCAGGGCTAAAAATTATATAGTATAATTACTGTATATATTTAAGAAAGAAACTATATGAAAGCTGTAATTTTTGATGAAATTTTGAAACTTGAAGAATGTCCTCTTCCAAAAATGAGAGAGGATGAGGCACTTATCAAAGTTTTATTATGCGGTATATGTAATACCGATTATGAAATAACAAAAGGATATATGGGCTATAAAGGCATTTTAGGACACGAATTTGTCGGCATTGTTGAGGATGTTAATTCATCTGACAGGTCTTTGATAGGGAAAAGAGTTGTTGGTGAGATAAACTTAGGATGCGGAAAATGTGAATACTGCCTTAAGGGGCTTGAAAGACATTGTCCCGATAGAGAAACTTTGGGTATTTGGCACAAAGACGGATGTATGGCTCAATATGTTACCCTACCTGTTAAAAATCTTGTAGAAATACCGGAGAGTGTTTCGGATAAAGAAGCTGTTTTTATTGAACCTTTGGCCGCAGCTCTTGAAATTTTAGAACAGATGCATATTAAACCTTTTGAAAAAGTTGCCGTCTTAGGTGACGGAAAATTGGGTTTGCTTTGCGCCCTGTCTTTAAATGCTTCAGGTTTGGATGTTGAATTAATTGGTAAACATTCAAATAAGTTGGATATAGCAAAAAATCAAAATGTAAAGACAAAATTGCTCAACAATGTTGAAATTAAACCGGTTTATGATGTTGTTATAGAGGCAACAGGTTCTTTATCAGGGTTTGAAACTTCAATTGCTTTAGTTAAACCGAGAGGTACGTTAGTATTAAAAAGTACAATTGCCTCTTCCAAAGAGTTTAATTTTGCGCCTATTGTTGTTAATGAAATAACCGTTTTAGGTTCAAGATGCGGTCAATTTAAACCCGCTTTGAGATTTTTGGAACAGAAAAAAGTAAATTTTAACCCTTTAATATCGGGTATTTATAATATAAATGACGCAATTGAAGCTTTTAGGGCAAATAAACAAAAAGATACTCTTAAAATTCTTATTTCTATGGAGAGTTAATTTTGAAATTTAATACTAAAAAAATTGTATTATTTTTTATAACCGTAATATTTTTATTATTGATTTTTTTTAATCTTAATTTTGAAAAATTAATAAATGAAATTAAGCTTTTTGATATTAAATACGTTTTACTTTTGATAATAAGTATAGTTATTTCATTGTCATTCAGGGGCTTATGTTTTAAGTTGCTTATATCAAATACCGTAAAACCTCCGTTAAAAGAACTCATTCCCTTATGTTTGACCGGTGCGGCGCTGAATATATTTCTTCCTGTCAGGGCAGGCGATATTTTCAGGGCATATTATGTCGGGAGCAAATATGATGTTGATAAAATAAAAATTTTGGGAGCTGTAATATTAGAGCGTATTTTTGATGGTGTAATAATTGTATTTATACTATTTTTAGGTATTTTTTTGTTTAACAGAAATGAATTGGCACTGAATTTACTTTTGGCTGCTTCAATTTTATTTACAGGCGGTTTTTTTGCGGCTTTTGTTATATTCAGATTTAATAAAACAGATGTAATTTGTGATTTCTTAAACAAAAAAGTTCAATCTTTGCCCAATGTTGTTTCGAAAGTACTTTCCCATATTATCAAATTTATAAATAACATTTCTAATTCATTTATATCGGGATTTGAAGTATTTAAATATCCGAGAAAACTTTTATTTGTTATACTTTCTGTTTTAGGAATATGGATTTTTGAGTGTTTATGTTATTATATAACGATTTTGGGTTTTCATTTAGAGGTAAATTGGTCTGTAATACTTTTTATAATAAGTTTTATAGCACTTGCCTCAATGATTCCTTCAACCTCTATATTTATAGGTCCTTATCAGGTTGCGGTTATTTGTGCTTTTGCAATTTATGATATAAGTAAAGAAACTGCCATAGCCGTTTCTTTAGTCGAGCAGGCAATAGTCACTTTAACCGTTTCAATAACAGGTGCTATATTTCTTATAAAAAATAATATTTCTTACAAAGAAATAAAAAATAAATAAACAAAAAAGAAGCCCTGAGTATACGGGGCTTCTTTTCAACATTAATTTTGTTATTTTGATAGTAATTCATTAATAGCTTTAGCTGCACGTTTACCTGCACCCATAGCATTAATAGCTGTTGATGAACCGGTAGGGGCAACATCGCCGCCTGCATAAATACCGTCTATAGATGTTTCACCTGTTTCAGCATTAATAACTATATATCCTTTCGGATTCGTTTCAAGATTCATGTTATCTCTTAACATTGAAGCTTGGATTGTAGGATTTGGACCTGTTCCGAGTGCAACAACAACTGTATCAACGTCTAAATCAACAGTTTTACCAGTAGGAACGGGTTTTCTTCTGCCTGATTCATCAGGTTCTCCAAGTTCCATTATTTCAAATTGCATTCCGCCTACATAACCTTCTTTGTTAAATATTTCTTTAGGTGCGTGTAAGAATTTGAAGATTACTCCTTCTTCTTTTGCATGTCGAATTTCTTCAAGACGTGCGGGAAGTTCTGCTTCCGTACGTCTATAAACTATATAAACTTCTTTAAATCCGATTCTTACGGCAACTCTTGCCGCATCCATAGCAACGTTTCCTCCGCCTATGATAGCAGCTTTTTCACCGACTCTAATCGGAGTTGGTGTTTCTTCAAGGTTAGCTTGCATTAAATTTACACGGGTTAAAAATTCGTTAGCGGAATAAACACCGTTTAAATTTTCTCCGGGTACTCCCATCATTTTAGGAAGTCCTGCGCCGGAGCCTATGACTATAGCATCAAAACCGTCATCTTTTAATTGTTTAACCGTTATTGATTTACCGACAACAACGTTAGTAACAAATTTAACTCCCATATTTTTAAGGTTAGAAATTTCTTTATCAAGGAAAGTTCTGGGAAGTCTGAAAGGAGGAATACCGTATCTTAAAACACCGCCTAATTTATGAAGTGCTTCAAAAACTACAACCTCATGACCTGCTTTTCTTAAGTCTGCAGCTGCTGTTATTCCTGCGCATCCCGAACCGATAATTGCAACTTTCTTGCCTGATTCTTTTATTTCACCTATTTTAACATTTGTTGCATCACCTACATAACGTTCTAATGCACCGATTGCGATTGGTTCCGATTTAATACCCAATACGCACTTACCTTCACATTGTCGTTCTTGAGGACATACTCTTCCGCATACGGAAGGAAGTAAGCTTGAATCTCTGATTACTTCTCCTGCCTTTTCTATATTTCCTTCTTTTATTTCATGTATGAATGCAGGTATATTAATGTTAACCGGACATCCTTGTACGCATCTTGGGTTTTTACAATTTAAACAGCGGGATGCTTCTAATTTTGCCTGTTCATCCGTTAAATTTGACTCAACGGCATCAAAATTTGTTCGTCTTACCATTGGGTCTTGTTCTTGTTGTCTTTGTCTTGTTGCCATTATTTTATCCTTTTTTTTATTTACAATGTATAAAAAAATTATACTATAACCAAAATATTTTGAAAATTTTTAACAATTTTCTTTTTGTTTAGATTTATTATTTACAGTATGAATATCTCTTCTATAAATAACAATTATAATATTTTTTATAATCCGTCATTTTGCGCAACAAAATATAAACACAATGAAAATTTGCAATCTGACGAGTTAATACTGAGTGAAGATTCTAAAAAACAAAACCTATCTTTTAAAGATGAACTTAAAAATTTATACAATCGTTTAAAAATAAGTATATATATTATATCACCATATCCTACCGTTAATAATATCAAAGCGTTTTTTAGTGATCCTATTGCTTTCTCTTTTGAATTACTCAGACCTTTTTATGAAGAAATAAACTCTGATGAAAAAATAGGTGAAGTTGATTTACAGAAACGTGATAAATCAGGAAAAATAAAAGCTGAAATTAAAAAAATTTCTTTTAATGATGATTCATATGTATATTCAATAAACAAAAAGGGAAAAGATAAAGAAAAATTAGGATATATTGATATATATGAAAACGAGAAAAATAAAACATATTTTGTTGAATATGCATACACTCTAACCGGTAATAAAAAATATAAAAACATATTGAATATATTAATTCAGGCAGCGGCAGAAGACAGTATAAGAAGAGGTTTTATACCTCAATTTAAAGCAATACCGACCCAAATAGGTTTTAAAAAGTACGACAGAGGTACTTTATATAATATAATGGGATGTGAAACTCAACATGAAACTGATATTGGCGGACATGAGGGGTTTAATGCATACGTTAATGTTTATACAAAAGAAAAAGTTATAAAAATGCTTGAAGGCATTGCAAAATCACCAAATAAAACTTACATTTATAATGATACTCCGGAAAAACTTGCCGCATTAAAAAATGAAATGTAAGTTGTTTAAATTTTCGATAGAATTTGTTCAAAGAATTACACTAAATTAACAAATTACTGTAAAAAATTTTTTATGTATAATATTTTTTGTAAAGTTACTGGAGAGAATATGAATATAAATAAAAATTATCTAAATTTGGAAGACAGCTACTTATTTTCAACAATAGCAAAGAAAGTAGCTCAATTTGTAAAAGAAAATCCCGATAAAAAAGTTATCCGATTGGGAATAGGAGATGTAACACTTCCATTAGCCCCTGCGGTTGTTAATGCGATTAAAAATGCGGCTGATGAAATGGGTAAACAAGAAACATTTAAAGGCTATGGCCCCGAACAAGGGTATGCTTTTTTAAGAGAAGCCATACAAAAATATTATGCGAGAAAAAGTGTTACACTTGAAGCGGATGAAATCTTCGTATCTGACGGTGCTAAAAGTGACTTGGGAAACATTTTAGATATATTCAGTTTGGATAATACCGTCTTAGTTCCGGATCCTGTTTATCCTGTTTATGTTGATACAAATGTTATGGCAGGCAGAAAAATTTTATACATGGATGCAAACGAATCAAACGGATTTTTACCATTGCCGGATGAAAATGTAAAATGTGATATTATTTATATATGCTCGCCCAATAATCCTACAGGTGCCGTTTATACTAAAGAAGGGCTAAAAAAATGGGTGGATTATGCACATAAAAATGATGCGGTAATTTTATTTGATGCCGCATATGAATGCTTTATAAAATCAGAAGAACTTCCAAACAGTATATATGAAATTGAGGGTGCAAAAAACTGTGCCATAGAATTTTGTTCATTCTCAAAAACGGCAGGTTTTACGGGTACCAGATGCGGATATACCGTTGTTCCGAAAGCTTTGAAAAAACAGGGAGTTGAACTAAATAAATTATGGTTAAGACGTCAAACCACAAAGTTTAACGGTGTTCCCTATATTGTTCAAAAAGCGGCTGAAGCTGTTTTTTCGGAAATGGGTCAAAAACAAATTAAAGAAAATATTCAATATTACAGTGAAAATGCGAAAATCATTGCAGACACTATGGAAAGTAAAGGAATTTGGTATACCGGCGGAAAACACTCACCTTATATTTGGTTAAAATGTCCGAATAATATGTCTTCTTGGGAATTTTTTGATTACCTTTTGAATAATATTCAAGTAGTGGGTACTCCGGGGGCAGGTTTTGGTAAAAACGGTGAAGGATATTTCCGATTAACTTCCTTTGGAGACAGAGAAAAAACCATTGAAGCTATGGAAAGATTTAAAAATTTATTTTAATTTCGTCTTATCAATATAAACTTAGAAGAAAAGGAATCTTTTTAAGATTCCTTTTCTGTTTGTAATTTTTTTATATTTGGTCTTGTTGTAATTACGTTTTTCATTTCCGCTTGAACACTTGGTCTTGAATACCAATCAATAATTAATCTTTCAATGCCGTAGCAGCTTCCCTTTTCTTTTAATCCTGTAGTACAGTCAAAAACGCATTCAAACATTCCGATACGAACGGCAAAAAGAGGTTTATTCGGGTTAGATTCATCAATACTTATAGTCAGCGATCTGACTCTTCTGTAACCGCCTGCAACCTTTTTGTCTACTTCGGGTTTTTGTGATAAATACTGAATTAAAGATTGTTCAAGTGAATTTAAAATTGGATTTTTGTCATCAGCCATAGAATTACTTCCTTCGCAATACTTCTCATAATATTAATACCATTTTTTTTAAATATATAACACATTTATTTATATGATTTCAAAAAAAAAGCTCTTTTTTAAAAGAGCGTTAACTAGGTTAGTTTTGGTAGATAGTTGTTCAGTTTTAGACTTTCGAGTCTTACATTTTACTTAATGTCCCTGAAAAAAATTTAATGCTGTTTTAATAATTTAAATTTACATTTCTTAATAAAAAATATTAAAGTTTTAAAAAATCTTGCCGATAAATTTATTGTACGGATAGTAGAAGAAAGGTTGAAAATGTATTATAATTGGGTATGGCCTGGTGCATACAGTTTTAAGAACGAAATAAAGCTGTTTACCGAATGGTTTAAAAATCAAATAGATATGATTTTAACAAAGATTGAAGAAACCGAAAAGAAATTAGCGTAATATATCTATTTAATGATATACTGAATTTAATATTCGGTATATGGAATTAAATTGTGATATCACAGATATTAACAGCTAGTGTAATAGGTCTTGATGTATATAAAGTTTTAGTAGAAGTGGATATAAATAATTCACTGCCCTCCGTTTCAATAGTTGGTCTGCCTGATTTAGCCATAAATGAAGCGAAAGAGAGAGTGCGTTCCGCTATAAAAAATTCGGGCTATGAGTTTCCGAATAAAAAAGTGGTAGTTAATTTAGCACCTGCCGACATTAAAAAAGTCGGAAGTTATTATGATTTGCCTATTGCAGTCGGAATTCTTTCAAAAAACGGTATTATTGAAAGAAATGAGTTTGAGGATATTGCTTTTATCGGTGAATTATCCTTAAACGGATCAGTCAGAGCCGTCAGCGGAGTTTTACCGATTGCCGCGGGGCTTTTTGAATTAGGTGTAAAAACTTTGATTGTTCCTTATGATAATGCAAAAGAAGCTGCTATTATAAGCGGTTTGAATGTTATCGGTGTAAAAAACTTATCTGAGGTTGTCAATCATTTTAATGATAGCTCGCCCGAACATAAAAAACTTGATTTTACCGTAACAAACAATGAAGAATATTTTAATGATTCACAGGTAAACGAGGGATACGATTTTAAGGATGTAAAAGGACAACAAAAAGCCAAAAGAGCAATGGAAATTGCTGCTGCCGGAGCTCATAATCTTTTAATGTCAGGACCTCCGGGGTCGGGTAAGACATTGTTAGCAAAGTGTTTTCCTTCAATATTACCTCCGTTGACATTTGAAGAATCCATTGAACTTACTAAAATATACAGTATCAGTTCAATGGTTAATCCCTCTCATCCTTTAATAACCAAAAGACCTTTCAGAAGCGTTCATCATACCGCATCAGCGATAGGTATTATAGGGGGAGGAACAAATCCTAAACCCGGTGAAATCACCTTAGCGCACAGAGGTGTTTTATTTCTTGATGAATTTGTTGAATTTCCGAGAAACGTACTTGAAGTTTTAAGACAACCCTTAGAAGACGGTAAAATAGTCATAGCAAGAGCTAAAATGCGTCTTGAATTTCCGAGTGATTTTATTTTAATCGCTGCTATGAACCCATGCCCTTGCGGATATTTGGGTGACAGTGAAAAACAATGCAGCTGCAGTGAATTTCAGATTAAACAGTATCGTTCAAAACTGTCAGGGCCGCTTTTAGACAGAATTGATATTGTTATTGACGTACCGAGATTAAATTTAAATGAATTAATGGAAAAACCTTCAGGCACAGTTGAATCCTCCTGTCAAATAAGAGAAAGAGTTATTAAAGCAAGAAATATTCAGCTTGAACGATACAAAAATCTCGGAATATTTACTAATTCCGAGTTAACACCAAAATTAATTAAAAAATATTGTGTTCTTGATAATGAATGCTCTTCTTTGTTGAAAGAGGCTGTAAAACGCTTTAATTTATCAGCAAGAGCTTATGACCGACTTTTAAAATTAACAAGAACAATTGCGGATTTGGACGGAAGTGAAAATATATCCGTATCGCATATAGCACAAGCCGTCCAGTATAGAAGTATTATGTAAAAAATTTTGACTTTAAAGTGATTTATTATAAAATTAAATATCAGATTAAACGAGGATAAATTTTGGGTTTTTCTTTTATTCATATTGCAGATATACATTTAGGACGTCCGTTTTCGGATTTGTCAGAGGTCTCGAATTCTGATGAGTTGGCAAGTATTTGTATGAATGCAGTTGAAAAAGCTTTTAATAATGCCGTTGATATTGCCGTTGAAAAAAATGTGGATTTTGTTTTAATTTCGGGAGATACATTTGATTCCAAGGAACAGGATTTTAAATCAAAATTAATACTCAAAAAAGCTTTGAATAAACTTGATGAGAATAATATTAAAGTTTTTTTGGTGTGCGGAAATCATGACCCCGTAAATTCATACAATAAAAGTATTTATGATTATGGAGAAAACTCAAACATAAAAATTATAGGGCTAAATTCCGAAATTTCGGGTAATTTTTATTTCCAAAATAAGGAAGGCAATAATGAGGCTGTCATTCATTGTTTCAGTTATAAGGACAGGGAATGCGTTGAAAATCCCATAAATTATTTTAATCCTTTATCCGAGGAGGAAAAGAGTTTATTTAATATAGGACTTTTGCATACGGAATTAAATCCTGATAAGAATAATACTTATGCACCGTGTTCAAAGGCGGAATTATTGGGTTTAAATTATGATTATTGGGCTTTAGGACATATTCATATTCCTTCCGAAATAGAAAACAATATTATATATCCGGGGACTATTCAGGGCAGAAACTCCAAAGAAGTCGATGAGCATGGTATAAGATATGTTAGAGTTCAAAATAAATGTATTGTTGAAAATAAATTTATTCCTTTAGATGTTATCAGATATAAAAGTTTTGATATTAATTTATCTGATTGTGACAATGAAATTAAGGCTATTGATTTGATTTTAAATGCTTTAAGTTCGTATGATGATACAAACAAAATTGAACTCGTTTTCGCCAAAATTAATTTGGAAGGATTGTCTGATTTCTATGACAAATTAAATGACGAATTTTATAACGAGGTTGTTCAAAGAGTTAAACTACAATTTGATAACAAAATTGTAATTTCAAAAATTGAAAATAATTCAAGTCCGAGGGTGGAAGAAAATATTTTAAAATCAGATGACGGTATTATAGGTGAATTGTATAAAGTAATTAATGATGAAAATGAACTGAATAATATTTATAATCAGGTATATGAAAAATTAAAAAAAGAAATTAGTTTATGTTCTTTAAAAAATGAAGAGTATGAAGAGTTTAAAAATCAGGTTATTAAAGCTTCAAAAGACAGCTGTATTAATATATGTAATAATGTTTATAATGCTGAGGGCAGTTTAAATGGGTAAGTTGTCTATTGAAAAAATAGTTATAGATAAAACGGATAAAGATATAGACATATCTAAACCCTTTGAATTTTCGGACGGCTTTAATGTTATTTCGGGTAAAAACGAGGCAGGTAAAAGCTCTTTAATGAGTTTTATTAAAAGTTCTTTTTTGAATGAAAAAGATTTATATAAGGGCAGACTTCATTTTAAAATTGATGATGACGGCATTGTAAGCAGCTATAGGGCTGAATATGACGGAAAATCCGCTAAAAATAAAAATTTGAAAATTACTTCAGATAAAAATAATGAAAATGTAACTTCAAAAATAATAGATAAATACTTAAATGAAAAGTATATAAATTATGGTTTTATAATTAATCTTGACAACCTCGCCGATTTAAAATCTAACGATAAAATATCCTTGGTTAATATTATAAAAGATCCTGCAGGGGATAATTTTAATAATTTAATTGATGAAATAAAAAGTAAATCAAAAAAAATATTCGGGGACAATAATAAATTTGTGGGAGATACTAATATTTTAATATCTCAAATAAAGACCTTGGATAAAGAAATTCAGGAGCTTAAAGGAAAAGAAGGTGAATATAACGAAATAATTCAAGAAATTGCTTCCGTTGAAAGAGAGATTAATAATAAAGTGAAGGAGCTTGAGTCTTATAAATTACAAAAAAAGATAAATGAATTAAAAGATGAACTGGATATAAAAATCTCGGAAAAAAATAAACTCAATGTCAACTTTAATCAAAAACTTTACGAAAACAAAGAGGAATATCAAAATTTAATTGAAAAATACGGTCAATACAAAAATAATACGGAAAATATTAAAAAATTAGATTTAAAAATTGATGATATCCAAAATGAAATAACAAATAAAATCAGGGAGTTAAATTCCGAATTTCAAGTGAGTTTTGATGAAGCTTCAATTAAAAATTTTAAAGTAAATAATGAAAGTTTTAATCAAATTAAAGACATGTTAAAAGAGTTACAGGACTTAAATATAGAACTTATTAATCAAAACAGGTTATATGACGAAAATGAAGATAAACTTATTAATATAAAATCTAAACTTCAATATTTAAAAGAAAATTCAATAAATAATGATGAAAAAGTTAAACTGAAAGAAATTTATAAAAAAACGGATGAGGGGTTAAAACAGTATAACTATCTTTTAAATGAATTATCAGGTAAAGAAAAACCCTACATCGGTAAAAGTATATATGCGGTTTTAATTGTAATGATATTAATATCCTTATCCGCTTTAATACTTGGTTTTTATCAAAAAAATAATAATCTTTTATATATTGGAGGGGCATCTGTTGCTGCGAGTATATGTGCCTTTGTAATTTTAATAAAATCATATTCAAAGGAGGATTTGGAAAAAATTAATTTTAAAAATTCCGTTTTGGAGAAATTAAAATCAATGCTTATTGACTATGATGAAAGTATAAAGCATTATGAAAAATTTAATCTTTTTCCGAAATTAGATGCACTAAGACAAGAAATTTTGAATAAATTAAATAAAATTGAAGCAGAGGAAAAAGATATTGAGTCTTTACAGTATGAAATTATTGAAGGTGAAAACAAAATAAACACAATAAAAAATAAAATCGAAGAACTTAATCAAAAAATTTTTAACATACAAGAAAATATTAAATCCATTATTGAAGCTGAAAATCCTTCTTTTAATATTGACAGGAAAAACTATCATGAGGTTATTTTAGCCGTTAAATCTTTAAAAGAGTATTTAAAACAAAAAAGTGATTCGGAAAATGAAAATTTACAATATAAAAATAATAACGAAAATATAAAAAAAGATATTTATGAATATATAAAAAATAATGAAACGGATATAGAAATTAGCGAAAATATCGAGGAAACCATTGAAAATTTAAAAGAATATTTTAGGAAAAATAATGATATTAAAAGTCAGATTGATATACTCTGTTTTGAAATAAATGGTAAACGTTCGGAAATTGAATCTTTGATGAATAAAAATATTGATTTTAATCCTAAGGAAATAATTATTGATATTGATAATAAAATAAACGAAACTGATAATGAATTAAAAATTAAACAGGATTATTTAATTGAATGTAAAACAAAGAAAAATAATCTTGAAAAATTTGAAGGTATAAGTAACCTGAAAATTAGCAGAGATGTTTATTTTGAAAAATTTAAGAATAAAGTAAAAAAATTATTTGAATATCAAATGACCATAAAATTAAGTGAAAAAGCGAAAAAGAATTTTGACAAAACGCAGCCTGATTTAATTAATGCTCAAAAATTCCTTTCAATATTAACAAACGGTAAATATGAAGTGATTAATTTAGACAGGGAGGAAATTGAAGATAAAACAGGAAAAGTAGTAAAGAAATGGAACGAACTTTCAAGAGGAACAAGAGAACAGTTATATCTAGCTTTAAGATTGGGTTATGCTTCAAATTATACAAAAGACGGAGTTACAAATGAACCTAACGGAAGAGCTGATTTGCCTTTAATTATTGATGATGCGTTTGTTAATTTTGACCTTGAACGAACAAAAAATGCACTAAGGTGTCTTTATGAATTTTCAAAAACTAATCAGGTCTTATTTTTTACATGTCATTATGATTTAATTAAACAATATATATATGAACTGAATTTAAATGACAAAGTTAATACCGTAGAATTGATAATGCGACAATAGATTATATATTTAAATTTGTTTGAATTATAATAATAACCATGAAATTTTATACTGACGAAATAAATAAACTGAAAGAAAAAGATAATTTCAGGCAAATTAGAAATATTGAATATAAATACGGAAAATATATAAACACACCCAAAGGGAGTATGATAAATTTTTCGTCTAATGATTATTTAAATATATCAACAGATAGGGAATTGATACAAGATTTTATTGAAAAATATAAAAACGAAAAAGAATTTATATTTTCATCGGCATCCGCAAGATTGTTAACCGGTACTTCAAGAGTGTACAAAAATCTTGAAAATACACTATCTAAGATATTTCAAAAAGAAGCGTGTTTGCTTTTTAACACAGGTTACCAATGTAATTTGGGTGTTGTATCAACTGTAGTAAATCGAGATGATGTAATATTTTCGGATAAGTTAAATCATGCGAGTATAATAGACGGCATGAAGCTTTCAATGGCAAAGTTTTATCGTTATAAGCATTTAGACTATGAAAATCTTGAGGAGCTGTTAAAAAAGCACAGAGGTGAGTATAAAAAAGCTGTTATAATATCGGAATCAGTGTTTAGTATGGACGGTGATATAGCGGATATAAGTAAATTAATTGAATTAAAAGAAAAATATAATGCTTTATTAATGATAGATGAAGCTCATGCTTTCGGGATATTCGGTGAAAACTTGGCAGGTGTTTCCGATTATGAGGATTTAAGAGAACATGTAGATATAATAACTGCCACATTGGGGAAATCTATTGGTTCAATGGGTGCCTTTTGTGTTTCAAATGCGACAATAATTGATTATTTAATAAATAAAGCAAATTCATTCATATTCTCAACGGCTCTTCCCTCCGTAAATGTAATGTGGTCTGATTATTTGTTGAAAGAAAAAATTGACAACATAAAAGAAAAATCTCAAAAACTTAAAGTATTAATAAACAAGTGTCATAAATATATAAATGATGACGGTAAATCTCAAATAATACCGATAATTATCGGTTATAATAATAAAACAGTCAGAGTAGCCGAGGAACTTCAACAGAGGGGATTTTATATTTTGCCGTTAAGACCGCCTACAGTCCCTGTTAATACTTCAAGATTAAGACTTTCATTAACCTCAGATATTACCTTTGAAGAATTTAAAACCGTTTCCGATATTGTAAAAGAGGTAATATAATGAAAGAAAATTGGCTGAATAAATCCCGTAATAAAGATTTGATAGTTTTTTTTAACGGCTGGGGAATGGATGACAGAGTCGTTTCACATCTTAAGACAGACGGGTATGACGTTTTAACATTTTGTGATTATCGAAAATTAAATAACATAAATTACGATTTCGGTAATTACGATAAAAAAATATTAATTGCCTGGTCATTCGGTGTTTATGTTTGTAATTATTATTATGATAATTTTAAGAATTTTGATAAATTTACGGCTATAAACGGAACATTAAAACCGATAGATGATGAGTGCGGAATTCCTGTAAAAATATTTAATTTAACGGTTGATAATTTTAATGAATTATCGCTTGGAAAGTTTATGAAAAAAATTTCTCAAACTAAGAATATGGCTGATTATTGCGCTCGGGGAACTTCGGAATTAAAAGAGGAATTAATTAATATAAGAGATATAAAAATAAAAAATTATTTTAACTTTGACAAAGTATATATTTCTTTAAATGACAGGATTATACCTTATAAAAATCAGAAGAATTACTGGAGTAAAGCTCAGGTAAAGATTGAAGAACTTGAAGGTATGCATTATATATTTGATTTATATGATAAATGGAGTGATTTAATATGATTGATAAATCACTGGTAAAAAAAAGATTTAAAAAGAGTTTTGCGACATACGATGAAAATGCCTATATACAAAAACACATGGCAGAAAAACTTACGGATTTAGTACTGAAATTCGGTAATAAATATAAAAATGTATTTGAAATAGGTTGTGCTACCGGACTTTTAACAAAAGAGATAAAGAAGAAAATTGAATATGAAAGTTTTATAGCCAATGATTTAGTTGAAGAATCCGTAAATTACATAACTGAAATTGAGCCGGAAATTAATTTTATACAGGGAGATATAGAGGAAATAAAGCTTGAAAAAAAATATGATTTGATAATTTCTAATGCTGCATTACAGTGGTGTAATAATATAGGAGAGGTTATTAAAGAATTAGTTGCGGCATTAAATCCCGAAGGTATTTTAGCTTTTACTGTTTTTTCCGATGCCAATTTGCAGGAAATAAGAAATATTTTTGAAATAGAAAACAGAAATTTTCAAATAAATGAAATAAAAGAAATTTTAAATAAATATCAAATTGAGGTATTTGAGAAAGAAATAATTAAATATGACTTTGAAAATGTAAAAGCAATATTAAGACATATTAAATACACGGGTGTAAATGCCATAAAAGAAATAAAACTGACAAAGGCAAAACTTAAAGAATACGAAGAAAAATATATAAAAACATATAAAAAAGCAAGACTGACATATAATCCTGTGTATGTTGTAATAAAAAAATAAAATGTTTTTTACAAATATAATTTATAATTGTATAATTAAAAAGTAGATGGAGTCTGAGCACTTGAATGGCGAGGATGAGTCGGTCTCATAGTGTGACAATAAATTAATTAGAAGAACAGGTGATATATGACGATAACTGCCGAAAAAGAAGGTTTAATAACTCAGGTAATAGGTCCTGTTATTGACGTTGAGTTTAAATCCGGAATTTTGCCCGAGATAAATGATTGTATAGAAATAATAAAAGATGATAATACAAAAATAATTGCAGAAGTTCAGCAGCATTTAGGGGAAAATAGAATAAGAAGTGTTGCAATGTCTTCAACTGACGGAATAAGACGCGGTATGAAGGTAATAAACACACAAGAACCGATAAAAATACCGGTCGGAAAAAACATTTTAGGCAGAATTTTAAATGTATTAGGTGAACCTGTTGATAACATGGGCGCAATAGAAACGGACACATATTTGCCTATCCACAGGAGTTCTCCCACACTAACGGAACAGAATACGGATATAGAAATATTAGAAACGGGTATAAAAGCTATAGATTTATTGCAGCCATACCAAAAAGGCGGAAAGGTCGGCTTATTTGGAGGCGCAGGTGTTGGTAAAACAGTATTAATTATGGAATTAATACATAATATAGCATCTGAACATTCCGGTGTGTCGGTATTCGGCGGAGTCGGAGAAAGAACACGTGAGGGAAACGACCTTTGGAATGAGATGAAAGAGTCAGGTGTAATAGATAAAGTAGCATTAATATACGGTCAGATGAACGAACCACCGGGCGCCAGAATGAGAGTAGGTTTATCAGCATTAACTGCTGCGGAATACTTTAGAGATTATTCAAAACAGGATGTACTTTTATTTATAGATAATATATTCAGATTTGTACAAGCAGGCTCGGAAGTATCTGCGCTGCTTGGCAGAATGCCATCTGCTGTAGGTTATCAGCCTACATTGGCAAATGAAATGGGTGAATTACAGGAAAGAATTACATCCACGAAAGAAGGTTCAATAACATCGGTTCAGGCAATATATGTACCTGCCGATGATTTAACGGATCCTGCACCGGCTACAACATTTTCACATTTGGATGCATCTACGGTATTATCACGACAAATAGCATCTTTGGGAATTTATCCCGCCGTAGACCCGTTAGCATCAAACAGTAAAGTTTTAGATCCTTTAATAATAGGTGAAGAACATTATAATACTGCAAGAAAAGTACTTGAAATTCTGCAAAAATATCAGGAATTACAAGATATAATTGCAATTTTGGGTATGGATGAGTTATCCGAGGAAGATAAAGAAACAGTAAATCGTGCAAGAAAAATACAAAAATTCTTATCACAGCCCTTCTTTGTAGCTCAACAATTTTCAGGTATTGAAGGGAAATATGTAAAACTTGAAGATACCGTAGCAGGATTTAAAGGTATTATTGAAGGAAAATATGATAATATTCCCGAGCAGGCATTTTATATGGCAGGAACAATAGATGATGTCATAAAAAATGCGGAAAAAATAAATAGGTAAGGTATGTCGGATAAGAAAATTCATTTTAAAATAATAACTCCCGAAAAGATAGTTTTTGAGGATGACGTAGATTCAATAACGGCAAGCGGAGTAAACGGAAGCTTCGGTGTATTGCCCGATCATATAGCATTTATGTCAACCTTAAGTGTTGATGTTGCAAAAACAATAAAAGACGGTAAAGAATATACATTTTCAATAATCGGCGGAGCTTTTCAATTCAAGAATAACGAAGCTATAATATTGACTGAAGTAGCGGAAAACGGGAATGATATAGATACTGCGAGGGCTCAATTGGCAAAAGAAAGAGCAGAAGCAAGATTAAACACTGCGGAAAATCAAAGAGAAGTAAAAATAGCCAATGCTGCTTTAGCAAGAGCCATGGCGAGATTAAAAGCGGCTTCAAAGTAGGAAGAAGAAAACAAATAAGATGAGCGGTTATATAAAAGATTATTTTTTCATTACTTTAGGTGCATTAATTTATGCATTTGCCATTGAAGCATTTTTGGTTCCAAGTCATATAATTGACGGCGGTGTTACGGGTGTTTCGATGATTGCAAGCACATTATCAGGTTTGCCGTTAGGTTTGTTTATTTTTTGTATAAATTTACCTTTTATAATACTTGCAATAAAAAAATTAGGTATAAGGTTTGTTTTATCTACATTTTGGGCAATTATAGTATTTGCTTCCGGAGTAACATTTTTATCAAAATGTTTTCACGGTCATTGCATCATAGAAAATTTGGAATTATTTTTGGTATCAGTGTTTGGCGGATTAATATTAGGCGCAGGTGTAGGATTAATAATAAGAAATGGTTCATCAGTCGACGGAACAGAGATATTATCAATATATTTGACTAAGAAAATAAGTTTTTCGGTTGGCGAAATTATAATGGTAATAAATTTGTTTATATTCACAATTGCAGGATTTGTATATGATTGGCAGCATGCCATGTATTCAATAATCACTTATTTTATAGCATATAAGACCATGGATTTTGTAATTGAAGGCTTAAATGAATCAAAATCAGTATTTGTAATAACCGATTATTCAAATGAAATCGGAAAAGAAATAATGGAGAAAATGGATGTAAGCGTGACTTATATAGATGCAACAGGCGGATATTCAGGACTTGAAAAAAGGCTTGTATATTGTGTAATATCACGTTTACAGGTAACCAAACTGAAAGAAATAGCTAAACAAATTGACCCCAGAGCCTTTATAGCAATAGAAAATGTATATGCGGTAGAAGGTGTCAGAATAAAAAAAAGGAAAATATAATTTTTTTTTGAAATATAATTGTTTTTACGATAAATTAGTAAATAATAAAATAGTGAGTAGCAGGAAATAAATATGTTAACAACGACATCAATGAAATCGCATGGTTGCGGAGAAATAACAAAGAATGATATAGGAAAAGAAGTAACAATAGCAGGATGGGTTTCTGCCGTCAGAGATTTAGGCGGAATAATTTTTGTTGAAGTAAGAGATAAATCGGGTTTATTTCAATTGGTATCCGATCCTCAGAAGAATCCTGAAGTTTACGATATTTTTCAAAAATTAAGAGATGAGTATGTAATAAAAGCATCTGGAACAGTATCGGTCAGACCTGAAGAAACTTATAATGATAAGCTTCCGACAGGTGAAATAGAAGTATATCCGAACAAAATTGAGATATTATCAACGGCACAAGTTTTGCCTTTCCCGTTAAATGCTGAAGATGTTAACGAAGATATAAGATTAAAATACAGATATCTTGATTTAAGACAGGAAAAAGTATTAAATTGTTTGAAATTAAGACATAAGATTGTAACTACAATTCGTGATTATTTAAACAGTCAAAACTTTATGGAGGTTGAAACTCCGATATTAATAAAGACAACACCTGAAGGTGCACGTGATTATTTGGTGCCGAGCAGAATACAACCCGGTAAGTTTTATGCTCTTCCTCAGTCACCTCAAATATTTAAGCAATTGTTAATGGTGGGCGGCATAGAACGTTATTATCAAATAGCAAAATGTTTCAGAGATGAAGATTTAAGAGCCGACAGACAACCTGAGTTCACTCAGGTGGATATAGAGATGTCTTTTGTAAAGCAAGAAGACATTATGAAGATGGTGGAAGGTTTGTTAAGGGAAGTCTTTAAGCTTGTAGGCTATGAAACACCCGAAAAAATACCCGTAATTACATATAAAGAAGCTATGGATAAATACGGTTCAGACAGACCCGATTTAAGATTCGGACTTGAATTGTTTGATATCGGGGATATCATTATGGAGTCTAACTTTGAGATTATTAAAGATACCTTAAAAGCAGGCGGAATTGTAAGAGCGATAAAGATTCCAAATATTGCACATTATTCAAGAAAAGAGATGGATGATTTAACAAAACTTGCAATATCATATGGAGCTAAAGCACTTGCAAATATAATGTATATGGAAGACGGAAGTGCGAAATCACCTGTTCTCAAGTTCTTAACCGATGAACAAGCTCAACAAATTAAAGACAGAGCCGGAGCAAAAGCAGGTGATGTTATATTTTTCGTAGCGGATAAGCCTAAAGTTACTTATGATGTTATGGGCAGATTCAGATTATACTTTGGAGAAAAACTAAAATTAATCAATCCTGATGCACATGCGCTATTGTGGGTAGTAGATTTCCCGATGTTTGAATATTCCGAGGAAGATAACAGATACGTATCGGTGCACCATCCGTTTACTATGCCGAATTTAGAGGATATAGATAAAATGGAAACCGATCCTGCAAATTGCCGTTCAATAGCTTATGATATAGTATATAACGGAACAGAATTGGGTGGAGGTTCAGTCAGAATACATACTTCAGAAATACAGGAGCGAGTATTCAAAGCTCTCGGGTTGAGTGAAGAAGAAACAAAAGAAAAATTCGGATTTATGATAAATGCTTTCAGATACGGCACACCTCCTCATGCAGGATTAGCTTTAGGTTTGGATAGGGTTGTTGCACTTTTAGCTAAGACTAATTCAATAAGAGATGTTATAGCATTCCCGAAGAACTCTGCAGCTAAATGTTTGATGACGGATGCACCTGCAATGGCAACTGAAGAACAGTTAAGAGAATTGCATTTAAGACTCAGAACAAAAGTTAACTAAATTGAATTTAGGAAATGGAAGACGAATTAATTAAGCGTATATGGGACGATGTCCTTAATATATTAAAGGAAACTATAACGGCAACCACTTATGAAACGTGGATTAAGCCGTTAGTTCCTCATTCATTTGATGATAACTGTTTTTGTGCTTTAACGGGACAAAATTTAGCTGTACAGATACTTCAAAAAAATCAAAAAGAAATATCCAAAGCATTATCTGAGATATGTTCAAAAGAAGTATATTTTAAGGTTATGTATGATGAAAATTTACATAAGCAGCTTGAGAAGGAACGTCAAAAACTTAAAAAAGAAGAAGAAAAAGAATTTATAAAGAATCTTGAAAAGAAGATATCTTCAAAGTATGATGCACTCAAACAGATGCAGTCTTCCTGCAATTTAAATTTGAAGTATAAATTTGATAATTTTGTCGTGGGGGCAAATAATAAGTTTGCGTATGCGGTTGCCGTTGCCGTGGCAAAAGAACCGGGGCGTCAATATAATCCGTTATTTATTTACGGCGGTTCAGGACTCGGTAAAACTCATTTATTGCAGGCAATCGGGCATGATATATTATTTAATAAGCCGAAATTGAAGGTAAAATATGTCAAAGCTGAAGAATTTATCAATGATATGGTGAACTCAATAGCTAAAGGCATAGACAAAACAGGTAAAAATAATAATGCCAAAATGAATGAATTTAGAGATAAATACAGAAATGTAGATGTGCTATTGGTGGATGATATTCAACTTATTGAAGGAAAAGCAAGAACCGAAGAAGAGATGTTTAATACTTTTGAAAGCCTTCATAATTCCGGAAGACAGATAGTATTTACCTCTGATCGTTCACCCGATAAATTTGAGAATACCCCCGAGCGTTTAAAAACGAGGTTTCAAATGGGGTTGTTGGCGGATATACAAGTGCCTGATATTGAAACGAGAATGGCTATTCTGACAAAATTATCACGTGATAATAACGTTAAAATGCCCAATGACGTAATAGAATTTCTCTCAACGATATATAATAAAAATATCAGAGAACTTGAGGGAGCATTTAATACAATCAGTGCCTATACATCCATTAATGAACTGCCTATAACCGTAGAAATAGTTAAAAAAATAATTAATTACAGTGAAAAAAGAAAAAATGTGACAATAGAAGGCATATTGGATATAGTCGGCGAATATTATAATGTTTCGGTGGAGGATATAAAAAGTACAAACAGGGCAGCTAAAACAGCCTATGCAAGACAAGCTGCCATATATCTTGCCAAAGAGCTTACGGGAGAAAGTTTCCCCTATATAGGCGAGTGTTTTAATCGTAAACATACAACCATTATGTATTCTCACCAAAAGGTTAAAAAAGACATGGCTTGTGATATGAATCTGTCGAGAGATATAAAAGAGCTTACTGACAGGATTAATGCTTAAAATTTAACGGGATTTTAATTATGGCGAAGATGAATAATTTTTCAATGGATTCTTTAAAAGATGTGATAAATTCCATAAAACTCAATTATAATTCCGAAAAAGAGAATAACCTTGAATTGTGTTCAAAATTTTGGACGGAAACGGTGGGTGAAAAAATATCCGAGTATTCACGTGTAAAAAATATTACATCTGATAATATTTTGGAGCTAATATGTTCTGATTCAATTGTTGCTAATGAATTATATAATGCTGAAAATATTATATTGGAGAAGCTGAATAAGAAATTAGAAGAATACGGTATAAAAATATCGGGTATGAAATTTAATTATAGAAATTGGTAACGGATTTTAAATTTGGGGTAGAGAAGGTAAGAGCCGTGATATTATTGTAACCGTTTGACTTCAGGAGCATGATAATTTCTTTTAAGGTTGTACCTGTTGCTATAATGTCATCTATAATGAGCAGATTTGAATTTTTATCGGGTGCAAATTTTTTATTAAGCTCAAAAGCGCCTTTAATATTATTTTCACGTTCTTCTTTGTTTAAATTAAACTGTTTTAAAGTGTCTTTAGTTCTTATAATGAAATTTTTATTTGATTTAAATCCTGATAATTTAGACAGGTGGTCTGCCGTTAAATCCATATGATTATATTTTCTTTCTTTAAGTCTGTTTTTATGGATAGGGACGGGGAGAATAATGAAATTTTTATTAAAATTTTGATTTTTAATATAATCGAACATAATTTGGGCTTGTATTAAAGAGAGTTTTTTCTTATTGTAGTATTTAAGTTCAATAATAAGTTTTTTAATAATATCTTCATATACCGTGCATGAATATACATCAACACCGAGAATATTTGTATTAATTCTTTTTGAGATGAAGTTAATTTTTTTGCGGCAATCAGAGCAAAGGATGGAATCTTCTTTAGTTGAACCGCAAAAATAGCAGGGGCGGGTATATATTAAGTTAAGTAGTTTTTCAATCAGGTTTATCATATAATAATTATATTAGATAAAAGAGAAGATTGAAATGGTTTTTTTACATACATTTTTTAGTGCAATAATAATGATATTGTTAATAAGTTTGTTGATACTTGTGCATGAATTAGGACATTTTCTTGCCGCAAAGTTAGTTGGAATAAGAGTTGATAAGTTTGGATTCGGGCTTCCCGTCGGGCCGGTACTTTTTAAAAAGAAGATAGGAGAAACAGAAATAATGATACATGCTTTTTTATTAGGCGGATATGTATCATTTCCTGATGATGATGAAGATAGTGAATTGCCAAAAGATTCTCCGTTAAGGTATTCGAATAAGACAGTGGGTCAAAGAGCTCTTGTAATATCAATGGGGGTAATTTTTAATGTTATACTCGCTTATTTATTAATATTTTTGACGGGATTAATATGGCAGAAATTACCTGAAAATAAGTATATAATTGCATTTGAGAAGTTTGCACCAACGGCAGTAGAGTCTGTAAAAGAGTCGGGTATTGAGAAGGGTGATATTATATATTCCGTAAACGGAAATGCAATAACGTATCCGATGGCATTAAATAAGTATCTTGAAGCATCAAAAGAGTTTGACGGATATAGTAAGCAAGCAACAATTGAAAAAAAGTTAGATGAATTAAAGAAAATAAATCCATTTTTAAAAGAAATGAGTGCTTCTGATAAGGTGAATAAGGGTAGTATAATTAAGTTTCCGGAATTTACTGATGAAGAAGAAGTAAAATTGACATTTGATAATTTAATCGGGTTAGAGAAATATAAACCGATAGAAACGAAGTTATCCGAAAAGCAAAGAGCTTTAAGGGATGAAATAAATTATGCAAAAGAATATCAGCTTAAAGAGGATACGCTGTTAATAGATATAGCAGCTGCAATATCCGATACGAAAAAACCTGTATATATTGTAGTTAAGAGAAACGGGGAAGAAGTCAAATTAAATAAAATATATTCCGACAGAAAAGGTAAAATCGGTATAGAGCAAAAATATACAGAGAGTTACAAAGAAACAAAGACCATAAAACAGCTTATACCTGCGGTTTTTGATTATGTAAATTATACTATGGGAATAATGATGTACTCTTTGGGTAAATTATTTACGGGGAAAGTACCTGTAAGTGAGATGAACGGAATAATAGCGATAACGAAAATCGGCACTGAGATAATAGCAAATTCGGGGTTATTTCAGGGGCTGTTGTTAACGGCTATGATATCTTTAAATTTAGCTTTATTAAATATATTGCCCATTCCTGCATTAGACGGCGGACACTTATTATTTTTATTAATAGAAAAGATAACAGGCAAACCCGTAAATAAAGAATTTATTGAAAAACTGAGTAGCGTATTCTTTTATTTGTTAATAGCTTTGATGGTGTTAATAATTTATAATGATATTCATTCTTGGGTAATCGGTAAGATATAGAAATTAGTGAAAAAAAAACGGGGCATATGCCCCGTTTTTTTAGTATCTCTCAAGATAGAGGTTCAATTCATATGGGGATACTGAGGTTCTGTATCCGTCCCACTCAATCAACTTAGATGACATAAATTCTTTAAAGATGTGTTCGCCAAGCGCAGATTTAACAATAGCACTTTTTTTCATAAGCATTAATGCATCATACAAGCTGCCGGGGAGAGTTTCAATCTTAGCACGTTTACGTTCTCTGTCATCCATTTTGAAGATATTTTTATCGATATCTAACGGCGGTTTGGTTTTCTTTTGAACACCGTCAATAATTGCTTCGAGTATAACGGCTAAAGCTAAGTAGGGGTTGCAAGATGGGTCAGGTGAACGTAATTCAACTCTTGTTGCATTACCTCTTTTAGCCGGAACTCTTATTAATGCCGAGCGGTTAGCTAAAGACCAAGCTAAATATACGGGAGCTTCATATCCGGGTACAAGACGTTTATAGCTGTTTACTGTCGGATTAGTAATTGCCGTAAAGCTTCTTACGTGTTCCAAAAGACCTCCAATGGCATATAAAGCTGTTTCAGAGAGCTGATGAGCTCTTTTAGCATCAAAGAAAGTGTTTTTACCGTTTTTGAACAGTGATAAATTACAGTGCATACCGGAACCGTTTATACCGAAAATGGGTTTAGGCATAAATGTTGCGTGGGTGCCGTTAATATTAGCAATTGCTTTAACGGCGTATCTGAATGTAATAATATTATCAGCGCTAGTGAGGGCATCTTCATATTTAAAGTCGATTTCATGCTGACCTTGAGCTACTTCGTGGTGACTTGCTTCGACTTCAAATCCCATTGAACTGATTGTTCTGACAATTTGTTTTCTGATATTTTCGCCCATATCGTCAGGTGCCGCATCATAGTATCCTGCCCTGTCGTGTGTTTGGGTTGTAGGTCTGCCTTGTTCATCACGTTTGAATAAGAAAAATTCAGCTTCAGGTCCTACATTCATTTCGTAGCCCAAGTCTTTAGCTTTTTGCATAACACGTTTTAAATTTGCACGGGGACAGCCTTCAAACGGAGTTCCGTCGGGGTTATGAATGTCGCAAATAATTCTTGCAACATTTGTACCCGTATTTTTATCTTCACGAAAGGGCAAAAGAGTAAATGTTGAAAAATCAGGATAAAAATACATATCTGATGTTTCAATGTTTCTAAACCCTTTGATTGAAGAACCGTCTAACATACATTCGTTGTTAAGAATTTTATCAATTTGTGAGCTTGGAAGAGATAAGTTTTTCACTTGTCCGTTTATATCACAGAATTGTAACTTAACAAACTCTACCTTTTTTTCTTTGATGATTTTCTTAATATCATCTTCACTATACTTTTGTTTTGCCATATTTTACCTTTCTTTTTCATAGATAACGCAACCATAAATCTATTATATAATTACTTGGAAAAATAACAAGTACTTTTTTACGTTTTTAGAAAAAATGCACAAAAAAATTAACAAAAAGTGCAATTTTTTTGTGCAGCTCTTGTTATTTTTGATGCTTTTATTGTTAAAAGCGATGTTTTAACAAAAAATGCACATTTTTTATATTTGTTTAAGAACAGGTCACCCTGAATTTATTTCAGGGTCTGCTATAAAGAGATTCTGA
>CANQNX010000003.1 GCA_947625345.1 Candidatus Gastranaerophilales bacterium | reverse complement strand
TTTCATATCCGTATTTATATATTTAGCATTACAATCACAAACATCGTACAGAATAGCATGCAATAAAAAAGAAAATAATTGTAATATATACATCACAACAATTATAAATAAAAAAGAACAAATTGCAGAAAGCTTTAAAATAACTGACATTAAACCATATATATATGAAAAACGAAGCGATGCTGAATACACAAATGTTCCTGTTCAATATTTATGTTATTATACTTTTAAAAACAGACAAAAAAGTATTCATTTTAATACATATAGAACAAGGAAATCTTGTATTTTATTATTCAAATCACTGGAAAAGAAATTAAAAGAAATGCCTTATGATGAATATTCAAATTTATATGTAAGAGAATAATTATATCTCTTTAATAAGCTCAGATAATAAATTTTTAAAATTATCTTTGACTTTGTCTGCAGTTTCTATTACTTCGGAATGATTTAAAGGGTGTTTACTTACACCTGCAGCATAATTTGTTAAACAGCTGATTCCTAAAACTTTTAAACCGCAATAATTTGCTACAATAGCCTCAGGAACAGTCGACATACCTACGGCATTTGCACCTAATATTGAAAACATTTTTATTTCTGCCGGTGTTTCATAACTTGGGCCTGTTGTTGCTACATACACTCCTTTTTGAAATTTTATATTTAGTCTTTTTGCTGTTTTTATTGCTTTTTCTATGAGTTCTTTTGAATATATTTCACTCATATCGGGGAATCTTGTTCCTAATTCTTCATCATTTTCGCCAATTAGAGGGTTTGTTCCCATAAAATTTATATGATCGGTTATAAACATTAATTCACCGGGCTTGTAATTTTTATTTACCGCACCTGCTGCGTTTGTTATAATTAAAAATTTTACTCCTAATTTCTTTAATATCTTTACGGGATATGTTACCGTTTGCATTGAATGTCCTTCGTAAAAATGGTACCTTCCCTGCATCATAACAACCTTTTTCCCGTCAATATTTGCAAATACCAATCTTCCTTTGTGTCCTTGTACATTTGATGATTTGAAGTCCGGTATTTCTTTATACGGAATTGATATTGATTCGTAATTATCCGCAAAATCTCCTAAACCCGAACCTAATATTATACCTATTTCGGGCACAAAGTTACCTGTTTTTTCTTTTATATAATCTATTGCTGATTCCATTTTTATAACCCCATTGATATGAATGCAAAAAATCCGAATGTTAATATACCTGTTATTATACAATAATATCCGAAAAATGAGAGAGAGTATTTTCCTATAAATTTTAAAAAGTATTTGATGCACAAATAACCCACAATGGCGGAAACCAAAGTTCCTAAAAGTATTGCACTCCAATTATAGTGACTTAATTCATTAAAATCAATTTTAATTAAAGGATAGAGCATTGAAGCACCTAAAATTATCGGAATGCTTAATAAAAAAGAATATTTAGCAGCACTTATTCTGTCTTTTTTGCATAACAAGCCGGATGCTATTGTAAGCCCCGAGCGTGAAAACCCCGGAAGTGCGGCTATACCCTGCGCAATTGCCATTATAATTGAGGTTTTTAAATCTATTTTATCAGATTTATCCGTAATTTTTTTTGAATAAAATTCACTGAATAATAAAAGTATTCCTGTTAATACCAATAAAGCACCCACACTGCAAGGTCTGAAAACTAAATCTTCGGCAAATGTATGCAGAGGATATGCAATTAAAACAGTAAATACGGTGCCTATTAATATAAATAATCCCGTCTTTGCATTAGTGTCGGTATAATTTTTATTTTTTATCCCGTAAAATAAAGCTTTTAAAATTTCCCACAAGTCTTTTCTAAAATATATTAATACCGCAATGAGTGTACCTAAATGCAGCATTATATCAAGAAAAATCTCCTGTGATGATTGCTCTGTCGGATTTCCGTCTATAAATACTTTGTATAAATTAGAAAAAATAACAAGATGTGCGCTGCTTGATATCGGCAGAAATTCGCTTAATCCTTGAACTATCCCTAATATTACCGCTTGTAATATTCCCATTAATCTTCCTCAAAATAACTTGCGCATGCTTTTTCTGTTTCCCAGACAGATACTTTATATGTTTCAGAAATTTTTTCTTTTAATTTTTTATATATAAATTTTGATAAAATTTCACTTGAAGGACTGACATTTTTAAATTCGTCTAAGGTATTTATGTCTTTATGGTCTAACATATCAAGTATAGCATTAAGGTGTTTTTTTAATACTTTAAAGTCTATTAAAAGGTTGGATTTATTAAGTTCATTGCCTCTGAAAAATGCTTCAACCTTCCAATTATGCCCATGTTGATTTTCACATTCACCGTTATAATTTAAAAGATGATGTGCCGCGGAAAATGAACTTTCAACTTTTAATTCAAACATCGTTTTCCCTTAAATTAAACTCTCAAGTTCTTTTATAATATTATGATTTTTTGAAACAAATTCTTTTCCTCTCGCTTCTATGGCAAGTTTGAGGATTAACGGAAGGTTTAATGCAACTCCCGTTTTTAGATTGTTGCAATAGACTTCTTCATAATTATTCGGGATTCTTAATGACCAGTTTTGATCTCCTGAAGTTCCGGGACGATTGTAAACCTCATAAAGACCGAATAAATCAGTAAAGAATATTTGAATATTTTCGGCTTTACAAGCAAACAGTTCAACAAATTTTCTTTCCGTTAAATATGGTGAGTCTTTTGAACATCTGACAGCGCATGCTTCTTTTTCTTCATCTGTTGCATCAGGCATTAAGTCTTGAGCAAGATTTTTTCCGTTAAGATAACCTGCTTCCGTATTTATTGTTTGATCAGCCCACATTCTAATCGGCTCATTATCATGTGTACCTACCATTGCCCAGCTTCTCGGAGTTATATTTTTACATCTGTATGGATGTTCGGGTTTCTCAGGTACTACAAACTGTATTAATTTCATACCTTGAAGGTCATATTCCTTCATAACACTTACAACAGGATATGTTAAAGTACCTAAATCCTCACATACTATTGAATCTTTATTTAAACCAACTTCTTTAGCGGCAGCAATAACTATCTTTTCAACGAAAGCGCCGTATTGTTTTATTTGTTCGTGCGTTAATTTTAGAATTCTTTCTTCTTTATCAGCCTCTACTTCTAAGTTTAAATCTTCTTCTTTAGCTATTGCATATTTTGATAAAACAGGGTGTTCCGGTGAAGAATATAGTCTTCCGGCACCTTCTTCTATTTTCGGTTTTTTGCCTGAAACATAAACCCAAGGGTCTATTAAACCTACCATATGGTCAATTCTTACGCCGCCGGGGTTTTCGGTAAACATCTTTTTATAAAGTTGTTTCATTAAGATGCCGCCTTCACCTAATGAGCCGTCCTTATTAAACATTTTTTCAGGATCCATAACTGGGAATCCCCACATTTGACCGTCTTCCGAAAAATAATCGGGAGGACAACCCAAACACCATCCTTTTAAGAAATATGCCTGATATGCCCAGTTATCTCTGTCCGAAAATGCTACTTGCCTGTCGGCAATCATTTTCATTCCCTTTGATTTTGCATATTCTCTCGAATGTTCATTTTGTATTGATATTACAAATTGACAGAAGGAATAATAATCAATTACTATTTTATATTTTTCTTTTAATTCTGCAATTCTCTTTGAATATTGTGCTTTTTGCTCTTCATTTTGCGGATTAAACAATGATTTATCCGTTTCCGAATTCCACATTGGCCAATAATCATTATTATGTTCAATTATTAATGCTTCATATAATGAATCTTTTTCTAACCAAAATTTATTTTTTTCTTTATATTTTTCAAATTTCTTCTTCAAATCTTTGTTATTGGATTTTATAAAGTTCTGATATGCTTCTTTTAATGCTTCTTCCTGCATATTAAATATGTATGAATAAGCTGTTTTGTTTGTGTCTTTATTCGGGTTATTTTGTGTAATTTTATTATATGTTTCAACAGATAGTATATTATTCCATTGTTTTGTTGTTAACTGTTCTAAGTCAATAAACAAAGGATTATTTGAAAATATTGTACCTGTATAAGGTGATGCATCAATTGATTTTGTTTTTCCTGAGGGCCCTAATTGAATATCGGTAAATATACCCGATAAATAATCCATTAAATTTTTTGCGGCATTGGAGTTAACATTGCCAAAACCTGTGTTTTTTCCTTCTTCGGAAGGAAAGCTGTTTGCGTGGGCTATAAATGCCAAATGTTTTTTACCTAAAACGTTTAGAGCTTTTTTAATTATTTTTTTTGCTTTTTTGTCGGTAAAAATTGATTTATTTTTTTCTTCACAATACATCATAACTCGAATATCCTCAAAACTATCTGTCAATTTATTTTATAATTATAAAGGATATTTTACAAGTAAAAAAGTATTAACCTGTTGTGTTAAATTTTAATTGTGAGTTAATCTTTATATTTTTCAAACATTAAAACCGCATTATGTCCGCCGAATCCGAAGGAATTTGATAACGCAGTATTTACGGTTTTAGTTTTTGCTTTATTAGCTACGTAATCAAGGTCTGCAACCTCAGGATCAAGGTTCACAATATTTATGGTTGGAGGAATTATACCTTCGGTTATTGTTTTGACGGAAACAATAGCTTCAGTGCTGCCTGCCGCACCTAACATGTGCCCTGTCATCGATTTTGTTGAACTTACGCATAAATTTCCGTTTTTACTTCTGTCGCCAAATACTCTTGCAACGGTATTTGATTCTGCCAAATCTCCTAAATGTGTACTTGTACCATGCATATTTATATAATCTATGTCTTCGGGTTTTTTGTTTCCTTCTTTAAGACAGTTTCTTATTGCAAGTTCCGCTCCTCTGCCTTCAGGATCAGGTGCTACCATATCATACGCATCCGAGCTTTGACCGTATGCGGTTATTTCCGCATAAATTCTTGCTCCTCTTTTTATTGCGTGTTCTCTTTCTTCGAGTATTAATACGGCGCCACCTTCAGATAATACAAATCCGTCACGGTCTTTATCATAAGGTCTTGAAACTTCTTCCGGAGGTCTTGTGCTTTTTGAAAGAGTTCTTGCACTTGTAAATGCGCCTATTCCGAAATCACAAACACTTGATTCGGCTCCGCCTGCAAACATTAAATCGGCATCTCCGTATTGAATGGTTCTGAATGAATCTCCTATGGAATGTGCACCTGTTGCACACGCAGATAATACGGCTTTACTCGGTCCTCTTAATCCGTATTTTATTGATACTTTTCCTGATGCCATATTTGCTATCATCATAGGCACGGTAAAAGGTGAACATTTATGAAAACCTCTGCTCATCATTTCTTTGTATCCGGTTGTTACTACAACTAAGCCGCCTGCTGCTGTTGATACTATTGTTCCTATTCTGGTTAAGTCTTCTTCTTCTAAGTTTAAATTAGAATCTTTTAATGCTTCTTCTGAGGCAATAAGAGCATATATTATACTTTTATCAAGCCTTTTTGCTTCTTTGGAATCGACATACGATTCTATGTCAATGTCAGTAGGTACTTGACCTGCAATTTTAACAAGGTGTTTATCTTTATCAAGATTGTGCTCTTTTATTCCGCTTTTACCTTGTATCAGATTGTTCCATAATGTATCAACCCCTATTCCGTATGGAGTTACACATCCCATGCCTGTTACAACTACACGTCTTTTTGACATTTTTCCTCCGAAAAAATAAAAAATCTTTTTCTTTACTACCTTTATTCCCTTTTAAAATATTATATTGAAAAAAAGCCAAAAGCAACATTTTTATTATTTTATTACGATATTTGAAATTTCTTTTTTATTATTGTCAAATACTCTTAATTGTATATTTTCGTTATTTGTTTTTACGGAATATACTATCTTGTTTTCTGTTTTAAAAAATACTTTATCTTCAATATCTGTAAAAAGTGTCAGTGTTGAGTTATAAAATTCGTTTGACAGTTTAAACATCTCATTTACGGTAAATGTTATTGCAAAATTTGCACTGTTTTTCCCTATACATTGAAGTTCGGGGGTTTCAATCGGCGGGCCTGCTGGCGTTGTTCTGTTTGGATTTTCAGGTTCGGATATTCTTCCCGTTGCTCTTAATAAGGTTAATTTTATAAAATTCTTTTCAACTTCATACTCCTGATTACCTTTTGTAATAAGTCCAAAATTATTGCAGCTCATAAATCTTTGCATTGGTGAAGTGTTCGGGTTTACTTCTTTTCCTTTTTCTTTTGGCAAATTATCGCAGATATTGTAATCGGGATTGAATTTTCGCTCTGTTGTTCCGAATAAATCCTCATTTATTGTTTTATATATTTTATCTTTTAATTTGAAGTTAATTTGTAAAATATGATTTTTACTTTTATTCTCCCAATCCGTTTTAAATTCAATATATTTACTTTGATTATATAAAATTACATCTGTGTTTATTTTGTGTTTATATACTTTTTTACTTCTTCCTTTTTTTGAAGATTCTTTTGGTATGTTTATTATGTGTGTTAGTTTTAAAACAGCTCTTATATTATTTGACTCAATTAATTTCCAATTTAATAATTGAGATTTTATTTCTTTATCATTTTTTAAAGCACCGAAGTTATAACTGTCACCAATGTCAGCTCTGTCGGAAACAGTAATAAAGTCGGTATACTTTGTATCGGTTTTTTTATCTGTAATTATTATTTTAGAGTCTTTTACTTCAAACTTTATGTATTGATTTTCAATGGAATTTTTTGTTGTTTTTAAAAATATTTCTTTGTTTATATTTTTGTCCGTAATCTTTGTTATTGAAAAGGGTTTTAAATTTTTAACATCCGATAAATATTCGTTAATTGTTGTATAGTCTTCGGTTACAGGTATTTCATTAATATTGTATAATTTTTTATCCGAAAAACCCTTGTAAGATTTAACTTTTATGGCATTCATCATAGGGGGAAGTTTTTTTGCCGTAACTATTTTTATACATCCATTGTACTCATATTCCGATAAATTTATTACACTTAAGTGTGATTCATTCATTGACAAATCTCTCAAAGACCTTTTTATTATACCGTTTGAGATTGTGTTAACATTTTCAAACCTTGTCATCATTTCTCTGTGAACTTTGTCTGTACTGCAGCCATAAATGCTGTCATGGGCGTGATTTTTTATTAATGTTTTGTATGCATAATCCAATTCTTCTTTTTTATTTTTTGCATTATAAAAATGATGAGCAATGGAATTTAAAGGTTCTGCTATTCTGCTTAAAAGCCATTGAGAATGTTGATTTGCTTGTTTTATATATATTCTTGAAGAATAAACACCCGAAAGCGTAAAATTTAAGCTGTTATCTAAGAATTCACCTCTTACCTTTTCACGTTTTGTTATTTTATTAAAATATTCAAAAGGAGTTGAAATTTTTATTTTATATTCTTTATAAATTTTGTTGAGTTCTTCGATTTGTTCTTTTAGATTTTTAGCTATGGTTAAATGATCTGCACCTATCGGAAGAAGTATATAATCTCCACTTTTGTTCGAAATTTTATCGAGATATTTCTTTAAATATACTGCTTTTTGCTCAATAGGCAGGTTTAAATTCAGAAAATCCTGAAAGTAACCTTGAATAAGATATAATACATTAATTCCGTTCCAGTTAAGGTCTGCTTTTTTATCACCTAAGCCTCTCCAAAGGCAAGCTTTGTTAATATTCATATATTTTAAAATATAACAAACAGCTTCACTGTGTCCGAAAGTATCCGATAAATATCCTATAAACTCTTTTTCACCTAATTCTTTTGATTTTTCTGTTCCCAATTCAAGATTTTTTATAAAAAGTTCACCGGAAACCAAAAAACTGTCAACGGAACAATAAAACGGACCTATTCTCAGTTTTTTTTCTTTAATTAATTTTTTAATTAATTCAAGTTTATCTTTTCTTATTTCAAGATAATCCTCAAGTGCACAAGTTTGTCCGTCAAAATAAAAACAGGGTATTTCATTATTCTCTAAAGCTGATAAGATTTCATCAACAACTTCAATCAGTCTTAATCTGAATTCTTCAAATTCTCTATACCATTCTCTGTCCCAATGAGAATGAACATAAGCGATAACTTGTTTCATAAGTCGATTTTAATATTTTTTTTTAAAGATTTCAACATTAAATAAAAATTTCAAATAAATCCTTTAATTCTTTATAATATCCTTTATTTAACAAATCTATAAATCTTTTAGTAGTGACAGGTGCCACTGTTGATACGGTTTCGGGGTGGGTAAAATAGCCCTGTACGTACCTTGCAAAAAGTTCTTCGGGTTTATTATAGTATTTACTTAATTTATTTATTCTGTTTGAAATTTTAATTTGTTTTCTTTTTAATGAACATAAATTTATGTATATTTGAAATGCTTTTGGCATTTCGGGGAAATCCGTTTCAAGATTTTTTATGCTTAAAATCTTTTCTTTTTTAAAGAAAACCCCTTTTACTATTCTTATCACATCATATTTTGCAAGATATTTGGCATCAGAGTTTTTTACGTATTTTTCAAATTCCGTAAATTTTTTTGAACGTAAAAATTCAGGATAATCCCTTTTTATTGCATTCTGCATTTTTTTTATTGTGGTTGATATTTCTTCTTTTGCATCCGTAAAGGTTTTTAATCTTGAATTTTTATCAACTAAATTTGTAACCCTTAAGAGTTCTTCTTTAATTTCATCAATATCCGAAGTATCAAATAAAAATTGAAGAGAACTTCCTTTTTTGGAGAAATCTTTATCAATTTCTTTATTTATGTGGTGGGCAAATTCATGCACCAAGACTTCTATAGCTCTTTCATCTTTAAGATTTTTGGAGATATCTATTCTGTTTTTCAAATATATTCCTTGATTGCCTCGAGCTTTGGTATTAGTTTTAACTTCTATTCCCAAAGATTTTAAAAACTCTATGATATTTCTTTTTGTTAAAGGTTTAGATTTATCATAGTGCATTTTTACAACAAATTCGGGTTCTTTTTTTCTCAGACCAAAAATAATAATTCTCCTCTTTAAATTTATTATACATTGTCTGAGAAAAAATTACGACAGATATTAATGTAAGTCTTAAACTGACGCTATATTATATTTGAAGGATATTTATTTTTTAATTCGTCATCATAAGCTTCAAGATATTTTACGGCACTGTTTGCGCAAATTGCCCCGTCAGATGCCGCTGTTATTACTTGCCTTAAAGGTGTATTTCTTACATCCCCTGCCGCATATACTCCTTTAACTGATGTTTGCAAATTTACGTCTGTTTCTATAAATCCGTTTTGATTTTGCTCTAATTGACCGTTAAACATATCTGTATTGGGTTTTAATCCTATATACGGAAATACTCCGTCCACATTCAGTTCTTTTATTGTGTCCGTGTTAAGGTCTTTTAAAATCAACTTTTCTACGGTTTTAGTCCCTTCTATTTTTAAAGGAATTGTGCACATTATAAATTCTAATTTATTGTTTTCGCAAGCACGTTTACAAACTAATTTGTCAGCTCGTAATCCTTCACGTCTGTGAATAATGTAAACTTTTTTGGCGAATTTTGTAAGATATATGGCTTCTTCAAGTGCTGAATTTCCTCCGCCTACAACCGCTAAGGTTTTATCTTTATAAAAAGCTCCGTCACAAATGGCGCAGTAACTGACTCCTCTGCCTTTAAATTCTGCTTCTCCCTCTATATTTAATTGTTTTGCCTGTGCTCCGGTTGCTATTATGATTGTTTTGCCTTTAAATATTGTATCTTTTGTCTCTATCTCTTTTTTTTGCAAATTTACATTTTCTATTTCAAGCATAGGAAATTTATCAACTTTAAACTTATCCGCATGTTGTTCAAATTTCTCCATAAGTTCGTATCCCGATATAGATGAAAATCCGGGATAGTTCTCAATTTCAAGGTAATTTGAAGGTTGACCTCCAAACATGTTTATATCTAATATTGCGGTTTTTAAATTTCCTCTTTGAGCATATATTGCGGCAGAAAAACCTGCCGGCCCCGAACCTAATATAAGGCAGTCATATATTAATTCTTTCTTTTCAGTCATTTTTCCCTCACTCATTAAATCTGATTAATATCCGAAAATTCCCGATATTGGAGAACCGGATATTTTTGTCCCCTTTACTTGGAATTCGACGTAATCTTCTTTAATAAGTTTCCCGTTTTTATAAGTTTTTATACTTATTTTATCAACTCCCTCAAAATTGTCACCATGTAAAGTTAATATGGGAGTTTCTAATGATTCTTCATCGGGATAATATGTTCTTTTTTCAAATTTTACGGTTTGACCTTTTACATCATTTACCGTAATTTCAGCTCTTGCACCTGATAAGGGATTCATAAGAGTTATTACATCTCCCTGCCTTGTCAGCGTCCATATATCCATACTTTTTGTATCAAATAATTCTTTATTTGTTGTTTTTGTACAAACAGATATTACCCTCCAATCACCGTAAAATGCACTCGGAACTTTATCGGTCATTGCAACCGAACCTTCTATGACCGCAGCAAAGCTCGGTAATATACACATACACACTGTTATTATTAATACAAATATCTTTCTCATATTTTATATTTAATAATAATTTTTGAAAAATCAAATCCGACTTTTTATAAATTTATCAGATATTATTAAATTTTAAATAACTAAAAATATAATTTTAACAACCTATTGAAAGTCCGGCACATATATTTATTGATTGTCCCGTAAGAGTTCTTGCATTTTCCGAAATTAAATATTCGCAAGCGCTTGCTATTTCTTCGGGACTTACAAATCTTCTTTGGGGTATGGTTTGTAATATTTCTTCTTTTGTAAAATCTTCTTCCAAATTTTCATTTTCTATTAATTCCGTATCTACCCACCCCGGATTAATTGTATTTACGGTTATTCCAAACGAGGCAAGCTCTAAAGCAAGAGATTTTGTTAATCCCATCAATCCTGATTTGGTCATTGAATATATTGATGCATTTGCTTCTCCCACAGCCCCTGAAATTGACCCTATATTTATTATTCTGCCCCATTTCTTTTCTTTCATATAAGGAACATATTTTTTTATAATCTTTATCGGTGCAATATTATTTAATCTTATTGTGTTTAATATTTCTTCTTCGGTATAATTTTCTATTTGTTTGTAATAATAAACTCCTGCATTATTTATTATGACGTCTATTTCGGGAGTTAATTCCTTGTATAATTTTTCTACACTCTCAGGATTAGTTAAATCAACTCCGCAATAACCTTTAAAATTGTATTTTTCTTTCAATTCTTTTAATTTTTCGGTATTCCTTGAAACTATATATATATTATGGTTTTTGTTTAAATATTTTGCTGTTTCTAAGCCTATACCTTTAGAAGCGCCTGTTATTAATATATTGTGTTTATTGTACATTTTGGGTTTCTTCATCACTTTCATCAAATGCGTGATTATTGTTAGTTATAAAAGTTAAGAGTGACATAATAAAATCATTAATTAATTCTTCTCTGGCATCATCATCAATATTTTTTATAAATTCAATACAGGTATGAAGGTCATAATTTTTATCATACCACCTGTTATATCTTGGTACTTGATTTTGATTCATTTTTTCGATTGCAGCATCAAATTTATCTTGATATTTTGAAATTATTATCTGAAGAAAGTCTTGCGCAATTATTTCTACATTGCCACTGTCAACTTTTTCAAGCAATGTTAAAAGGTTTTTTAAATTTTCATATTTATCATACCAACGACTATAGTTCATACTAACCTGCCGGCCAAGTAAATTCTCTGCCTGACAAAACATGTACATGTATATGGAAAACGCTCTGTCCTGCACTTTTACCCGTATTTACAACTGTTCTGTATTCTTTAATTCCTAATTTTTTTGTTATTTTTGGTATTGCGGAAAATATTTGACCGAATACTTTTTCTTCATCAATATCATTCAGCGAAGAATAATGTTTTTTCGGTATTACCAAAAGATGTACAGGGGCTGTCGGGTTTAAATCATTAAAGGCAACTACATTTTCATCTTCATAAATTAAATCTGCAGGTATTTCTTTATTTGCAATCTTACAAAATATACAATCCATATTTCTCCTCTGCCTTTAATCTTTCACATATTATAATATAATTTTTCCGTTTATAATTCAAAAAAATATTGAAAATTATGTTATAAAAGTTAATTATTTAAATTGTCCGAGTAAATTTTTACGATAATCAGAAGGTGTTAGTAAAAATTTGCGAGTGGCGTATTGAAAAGGTTACAAAACGAGCAAGCGTAATGTTGCGACACTAGATTAAATCTGATATGCATTCCATGATTTTATCGGTTGGAATTTCTTCCATACAAGGTGCATAAAGCTTTTTGGTTCCTTTTAAATATCTGCATTTTCTTTTATTGCAGGCTACACATTGTTTATTTGAAACTATATTCTTACCGTTACAATATACCCCCGTTCTTTTTTCCGGCATGGAACCATAAAGTCCGATTGACTTGACATTTAGTGCGGAAGCTATATGTAACGGGCCTGAATCCCCTGATATCATTAAATCACATTGAGATATTACGGCGCAAGATTCTATCAGCTCTAACTCGCCTATATAGTTTATCGAATTTTTAATTTTATCTAAAGGTGATAATAGTTCTTTATCTTCTTTTGCTCCGTTTAAGATTATTGTTCCGTTATATTTTTCCTGAATTTTATTTCCCAACTCTACCCATTTGTCAACAGGATAAGTTCTGCCCTGCCTTTTTGACAATATACCTCCTGCATTTATTACGATTAGTGGTCGAGGCAAATTTTTCAGTCTTTCTTGTGCTTTGTTTATATACTCTTCAGGCAGTATTATTTTTAAATCTTTTTCTTGTTGCAGTTGAGGAAAATATTTTAACCCTGTTTGCCAAAAATTAGTTACTGCGTGTATTTTAAAACTTTTTTTATAGGAAAAGCGTTTTTTAATTTTTGATAAGAAGAGTAATAATTTAATTTTGAAGGAGGGTTGTAAATTAAATACCACATCATAATTTTCTTTTTTTAGGATGGTTGAAATTTCTTTGAATTCGGGAGAAAAAAGTTTAAATTTAGGATTAATTGTTATAACTTTATCTAAGTCACAATCTTTCTGTAAAAGTGGTTTTATCAATTCGCTTGTCAGATAATGAATTTGAATGTTTGAATCAAGTTTTTTAATTGCACGATAAAGTGCCGTTGTATGAACTACATCTCCTATAGCACCTAATCTTACAATTAAAATTTTTAAATTTTTATAATCCATAATTGTATAATAGCATAATATTTACTTTTCTTATTTTTTGTTAAAAATTTGATATTCATTGAAGAAAGATTATTATTAATAATATGATAAGAAAATTATTAACCTTATTTTATATATATATAATACTATCTTTTATGCCGTTATACTTTAATAATCAGATTTCGGAAAGTATAATTTCCAAAGCTTATGCTATAGAGAGCTTAAAAGTAAACAGTATAAACTTTGATAATTCGGATTCAATAATATTTTTAGGAACCTCCTCCGTCGAAGATACATCAGATATCAAAATAATTAAAAGTGAGTTAAGTGAACCCGACAGAATTTTTTTTGATATAGAAAATGCGATATTAACTTTTCCTAATAAAACTTATACGGTTAAAAACAGCAGAATGCAGCAGGTAAGAATAGCTCAAAATTCAACAGAACCGAATGTGGTGAGAGTTGTCATATGGAAATCACCGCATTATGATTCAAAACAAATTAAGGTATTAAAATTTAAAAATAACATTATTATAAAACTAACGAATGAAAAGCCTATTCAACCGTATTTACATCAGATATACAGAGAAACAAAAGAGAGTGCTGCATCTTATTATGATAAAGCTGTAGTAATTCCCGAAGAGTCATCAGCCATAACACAAACGGATGAAATATTTAAAAAAGTTCAAAAAGCTTTTAACGAAGATGACAATCAGCTTGTAAGACCTAATATTGAACAAAAACAGGCAAGATTGAAATCAAGATTTTTCTTGGATAAAGTTAAGGTCTTTAACAATAATTTTACAGTAGAAGGTATTGGTGTTGTTAATCTGCAAAAACCTATAGTTTTGTCGGAACCCTCAAGAATAGTTTATGATTTACCTAATACTATTGTACTTCAAGAGCTTAGAGATAAAGAATTTAAACTCGCTGATAATACTACGGTCAAAATAGGTCAGTTTGAACCCTCAAAGGCAAGAATAGTCATAAAAACAAGTATGCCTGATAATTATATACCCGTTTATTCAAAAGATCTTGAAGCTATAACTTTTATAAATAAAAATAATATTGCATCTTTTCAACCGGTTTCATCATTAACAAAATTGACTTATTTTAAAGAACAAAAAGTTAATGATACAACCGATGTCATAAATATTATTTTTTCTAACCCCATAATACTTTCAATAAAAAAAGAGAAAAATAAGATTAATGTTGTATTCTATAATTTAACGGAATTTGATGTAACTTCGTTTAATAATGTCGCACTCGAAAATAAAACAGGATTTGAAGTTAAAAAATTAGGTTTAAATAAGTATCAAATGAGTTTCCCTGCTGAGGTATCCACACTTGTTGATTGCTATGAAGCATTAGATGCAACTCACCTGAGATTTGTATTTACAAAACAAAAAACCTCTCAAACACCTGAATATAATAAAAAAGATTCATTGCCCGATTTGAAATTACCTTCGGATAATAAATTAAAATCGCAGTTAGGGGATATCATAAAAAAAGAAGATTTAACCGAAACCATAAAAGATAAAAAACCCTTAAAACGTGACGGATGGTTAAAAAGAAGAAGTGATAAATCTGATACATACATTGCTAAACAATTAAAAAATAAAACGATAGTTATAGACCCCGGACACGGCGGTAATGATACCGGTGCTCAAAGACATGGGGTTCTCGAAAAAAATCTTACTCTTGAAATTGCACTAAAAGTTCGTGAAATTTTAAGAGAAAAAGGTTTAACAAATATTATTATGACACGCTCAACCGATAAAACATTAACACTATCGGACAGAGTTGATATTGCGAATTCAAATAATGCCGATATTTATATTAGTATTCATATTAATTCGAGTGTTAAAAGTGAAATAAACGGTATAGAAACTCATTATTATTCGGATTCGGGGTATTATCTTGCAAAAGTTATGCATAAACAATTAATGTCAAATGTAGTTGCAAATGACAGAGGCTTGTTTAAGTCAAAATTTTATGTTATAAACCACACAGAAGCACCTGCGGTTCTTCTTGAGTTGGGCTTTATTTCAAATGAAAAAGAAAGAAATTTGTTGATGTCCAAACAAAGGCAGACTAACTCTGCGCAGGCAATTGCAGATGGTATAGTTAAATATTTACTGGAGCATTAGAATATGGATAACTCACCTATAGGTGTATTTGATTCGGGTGTTGGCGGCTTAAGCGTTTTTTCTGAATTGATTAAGTTACTTCCTGACGAAAATTATATATATTTTGGTGATACTTTAAATCTTCCTTATGGTAATAAATCCGTTGAAGAGTTAGTTAATATTACATCCGATATTTTCGATTTCTTTAAGTCCAAAAATGTTAAAGCTGTTGTCATGGCTTGTAATACAACTTCTGCTTTAACTTATGATATTCTTAAAAATAAATATAATTTTAAAATTTATCCTGTTGTTCAAAATGTATCCAAACAAATAGCTGATAAAAATTATAAAAAGATAGGTGTATTTGCTACTTTAGCTACAATTAATTCGCATGCTTACAAAAAAGAAATAACATCTTATAATCCGAGTGTTGCTGTTTATGAATACGCTTGTCCCAAATGGGTTAATATAGTTGAAAATAAACTTATGGATGAACCTGAAAGTGTTGAAAATATTAAAACAAACTTAGATGTAATGATGAAAAACAATGTGGAAAAAATTATTTTGGGTTGTACGCACTATCCTTATCTTTTAAAAGTTTTAACCCGTTTTGAAAAAGAAGAATTATTTATAAATCCTGCTTCTTATTTTGCACAAAGTATTGCAGCCGATTTAAAATCTGATGATATGCTTTCTTTGACTAAAAATTTCGACCCTGTTTTTTATGTAAGTTCAAATCCCGAAAAATTTATATCGGCATCAAAACTCTTTTATGATGTTAAATCTGCACAAAAAATTGAAATTTCAAAAAGTTCCGAAAAAATTTTACATGTTTTTTAGAGACGAACTGATTATGTAATCGGCAGTTGTGGAGTTTTTAATATCATCCAAAGTAAAGATAGGGTTTATTTCCGTTAATATTAAACCGTTTTCTCTTACTTGAAAAACAGCACGTTCCGTAATAATCATGTCAGCTTGTTTATAAGCGGTTAGAGGGAGTGTACATTTTTTCACTATTTTAATTTCATTTTTGGAGGTATGAGTCATTGCAACAATAACTTTTTTAGAGCCTACAATTAAATCCATTGAACCTCCGATACCGGGTATAAATTTTCCGGGGATTTGCCAGCTCGCAATACTTCCTTCTTCATCAACCTGAAGAGCTCCTAACACAACGGCATCTATGTGACCGCCTCTCATTATGGTGAAAGCTGTTTGAGAATCGTAAAAACAAGCACCTTTTGTTGTTTTAACAAATGTTCCGCCTGCATTAACAATTTGTTTGTCATATTCAGGGCCTTGCTGATCTTTACCCAAACCTAAAATGCCGTTTTCCGATTGAAAAATAATGTTCATATCTTCCGATACATAATTGGCAGCTTCGGTGGGCAGTCCGATTCCTAAAGTAACAACATCATTTGCTTTAAATTCTTTTGCAATTCTTTTTGCTATGGTTTTTTTCATTTCATCTTTGGATAAGGAAGGAGTAATAACAGTCATTTAATTTTTCTCCCTTTCAACAATGTAATCAATAAAAATACCCGGAATTACAACTTCATTCGGGTCAAGACAGTCAACAATTTCATCTGCTTGAATTATAACAGTATCAGCAGCAGTAGCCATTTGCGGATTAAAGTTTCTTGTTGTTCCCCTAAAATTAACATTACCGTATTTATCTGCTTTTGTTCCGTAGATTATTGCAAAATCAGCACCTAAGGGTTCTTCAAAAATATATTTTTTTCCTTTAATTTCAATAATTTGTTTACCTTCTTCAAGGATTGTACCGATTCCAGTCGGGGTTAAAACTCCGCCTAAGCCTGAACCTTTTGCGTGGATTTTTTCTATTAGTGTCCCCATTGGGTAGAACTCAACTTCTATTTGACCGGAAAGCAATTTTTCACCTGTTATCGGATTTGTTCCTATGTGAGTGGTTATAACTTTTTTTACGAGGTTATTTTTTATAAGTAAACCTTTATCGGCATCTTGATATGAAGTATCATTACAAATAAGTGTAAGATTTTTTTTCTTTAATTTCACAATTTCGTCAATAATCTTATCGGGAACACCGCAACTTAAAAAACCTCCCACCATTATGGTTGAGCCGTCTTTTATCAAATCTGCAGCTTCTTTTGAAGTGATTATTTTTTTCAAAAGTACTTCCTCTTTTGATTTCCCTCTTACATTTCATATTATCACAGTTTGATAAAAAGTTACATTTAAATATGTAAAAAAATTATAAAGATTTATATAAGTTTAGTGTCAAAGTATTTAATTTATGGTAGAATTATTAAACAAATTTTTCGAACAGTAGTTTGCCGAAAAAGAGATTAGGGGGAATATAAATGTTGGAGTCTAAAATTGATGAGGCTTCTTTTACAGATGAATTTGTTTCGGGGAAATGGCAAAGCGAAATAAATGTCAGAGATTTTATTCAAAGGAATTACACACCCTATGAAGGTGGTGCGGAATTTTTGGAACAGCCGACCGAGGCGGTAAGACTTTTGTGGGAAAAATGCCGTGAATTATTGGATAAAGAACATGAAAACGGCGGTGTTTTGGATATGGATACAAAAATTGTATCCTCAATCACTTCTCATAAGGCGGGATACATTGATGAATCTTTAGAAAAAATCGTCGGGCTACAGACAGATAAACCTCTTAAACGTTCAATGCAGCCATTTGGCGGTATTAGAATGGCTGAAGCTGCTTGCCATTCATACGGCTATGAAGTTGACCCTGAAGTTTCGGAAATTTTTACCAAATACAGAAAAACTCACAATCAAGGTGTTTTCGATGTTTATACACCCGAGATGAAAGCTGCAAGACACTCCGCTATTATTACCGGTCTGCCTGATGCTTACGGAAGAGGAAGAATCATTGGTGATTACAGACGTGTTGCTTTATATGGTATTAACAGACTTATCGAAGACAAACTTGAACAATTTGAATCTTTAGAGGGAGACATGACTCCCGACAGAATTCAATTGAGAGAAGAAATATCAGATCAAATTCGTGCTCTTAAAGATATGATTGAATTGGGTAAAATATACGGGTTTGATATATCAAGACCTGCTCAAAATGCAAAAGAAGCAATTCAATGGCTCTATTTCGGATACTTATCTGCCGTTAAAGAGCAAAACGGCGCTGCTATGAGTATAGGCAGAACATCTACTTTCTTGGATATTTATATTGAAAGAGATTTAAAAAGAGGAATATTAACCGAAGCTCAAGCTCAGGAATTAATTGATAATTTCATTATCAAATTAAGACTTGTAAAATTTGCGAGAACTCCCGAGTATAATGAATTGTTCTCAGGCGACCCTACTTGGGTTACGGAATCAATAGGAGGTATGGGTGTTGACGGAAGAACTTTGGTTACAAAAAATTCTTTCAGATATCTTCATACTTTAGAAAATTTAGGAAGTGCGCCTGAACCTAACTTAACTGTTTTATGGTCGGTTAATTTGCCTAAATTATTTAAAGAATACTGTGCACATATTTCTATTAAAACCTCCTCCGTACAATATGAGAATGATGATATAATGCGTTCGATACACGGTGATGATTACGCAATAGCATGCTGTGTATCATCAATGGTTTTAGGTAAAGAAATGCAGTTCTTCGGAGCGAGAGCTAATCTTGCAAAATGTCTTTTATATGCCATAAACGGCGGTATTGATGAAAGGCTTAAACAACAGGTAGGACCTAAATACAGACCTGTTACATCCGAATATCTTGATTATAATGAAGTAATGCAAAAATATGATGATATGATGGAATGGCTTGCCGGACTTTACGTAAATGCACTAAACATTATTCATTATATGCACGATAAATACTGTTATGAAAAAGCTCAGATGGCACTTATGGACAGAGATGTTAAAAGATATTTTGCAACGGGTATTGCAGGATTATCGGTTGTTGCTGATTCCCTTTCCGCTATTAAATATGCAAAAGTCAAAACAATAAGAGATGAAAACGGTATTGTCGTTGATTATCAGGTTGAGGGTGACTTCCCTAAATACGGTAATAACGATGACAGAGTTGATGAAATAGCAGTAAATATAGTCAGAACCTTTATGTCAAAAATAAGGAAACATTTCACCTACAGAAATTCAATACCTACAATGTCAATATTAACAATAACATCAAATGTTGTATACGGAAAGAAAACCGGAAATACACCTGACGGAAGAAAAGAAGGAATACCTTTAGCTCCGGGTGCAAATCCGATGCACGGAAGAGATACAAACGGTGCTGCCGCTTCACTTTCATCAGTTGCAAAATTACCTTTTAATGATGCTCAAGACGGTATTTCAAATACTTTTTCAATTATACCTGATGCTTTGGGTAAAGATGAAATATTTATGGGTGATTTAGTTATTGATACTGATTGCGGCTGCGCTGAAGGCAGATTTATTCGATAAAGGAGAGTGTTTTATGGCGACAATTCAAGAAGAAAATTTAATTAATCTTATAGACGGTTATGTTGAAAAGGGCGGTCATCATTTGAATGTTAACGTGTTTAACCGTGAAACACTTATTGATGCTCAGGCTCATCCTGAAAAATATCCTCAATTAACTGTCAGAGTCTCAGGCTATGCCGTAAATTTCAACAAATTAACCAAAGAACAGCAGGATGACGTAATTTCAAGAACTTTCCATTCTCATTTGGGTTAATTATTGTTTATGGAAAATAACATTTTAGGCAATGTTCACTCAATAGAAACATTTGGTACTGTTGACGGCCCCGGAATAAGAATGGTTGTTTTTATGCAGGGTTGTCCCATGAGGTGTAAATATTGCCATAATCCTGATACTTGGAATACTTCAAATAATAAGTTAATGTCTGTTGATGATATTTTAAATAAATATAACGGTGTAAAAGAATTCTTAAGAAACGGCGGAATTACTGTCTCAGGCGGTGAACCTCTTTTGCAAATTGATTTTATAACTGAACTTTTTAAAGCGGCTAAACTTAAAAATATTCACACCGCTCTTGATACTTCCGGTATTTTATTTGATATTAACAATACTCAAAAATATGATGAATTAATAAAATATTCTGACCTTATTCTGCTTGATATTAAACATATCAATGATGAAGAGCATAAAAAACTTACACTTCATTCAAATAAATCGGTTTTAAATTTTGCAAAATATCTTTCGGATAATAATGTCCCTGTTTGGATTAGACATGTAGTTGTTAAAAGTATTACTTTTAATGAAGAATATTTGAAGGAATTGGGAAAATTTATTTCTAATTTAAAAAATGTGAAGGCAATTGAAGTGCTTCCTTATCATGATATGGCAAAAGAAAAGTATAAAAATTTAAATATTGATTATTCGCTTGAAAATGAACCAAATTTGACAAAAGAAGAGGCTTTATATGCTAAAAAAATCATTTTAAAAGCTTTTAATAATGAAAACTCTGTCAGTAATGTTGAATCGGAATAAAATTATCAGAGTATATTTATACTGTGCCTACATTATTAATTACATTATAATTGTTAATAATAAAAAATTTATTATTGATTTCGGTTATTTCTCTTATAGATATAAAATCTTCCGTGTCGTTTAATAAAACGTTAAAAATAACATTATTTTTATTAGTAAATTCTATAATAAGTTTATTTTGTTTTTTGTCTAAGATTAATTTATCTATATCACGGTAATATATAATATCTTCTAAATAATTATTGCTTTCTTTAGTCACATAAGAAATATTAAGTCTATCGATATAAAATTCTATGTAATTAAGTTCTCCCGTATAAAAAGATTTTGAGTTTTTGTGTGCATATATTATTCCGTTTAATACTAAAAATAATAATATAAAAGGAAATAAAAAACAGCAAATTAAAGGTAATAAGAATTCCTTATCAAGGGTTAATATATATTTAATATCCATATCTCCGGTGGAAATATAGTAAGCAAATGTACCAATAATGCCTATTATAAGTAATATACATACAAAAAGAACAAAATAAGAATATTTATTAGCTTTTTGCATACGTGAAAAATTTATCTTATGTAAAATTTTGATATTCATATTATCCATAATTTATCCTTTACAAATAAGTTTTTGTATACTTATCCTTAATTTTACATATTTTAAATTGGTATTGCAATTTTTTTAACTGCCTAATGAAAATATATTATAAATTTCATCATCAGATAGTTCCGTAATTACTTTTTCACCTTCGAATACAGCTAAATTAACTAATTCTTTTTTTTGTTTAATCATTTCGTCAATTTTTTCCTCAAATGTGCCTAAAGTAACAAGTCTGTGTACCATAACATTTTTATTTTGACCTATACGATAACTTCTGTCAGTCGCTTGTTCTTCTACTGCAGGATTCCACCATAAATCATAGTGTATAACATTAGTTGCCGATGTCAGATTTAAACCGGTTCCGCCTGCTTTTAATGATAATAACATTATTTTTTTGTCGGAATCCTGTTCAAATTCCTGAAGCATATTTTGTCTTTGGTTTGTATTTAATGACCCGTGAAAGAACAAAGGTGTTATATTTAATTCATTTTGTATTATGGTTGAAAGTATATTCCCCATTTCTTTATATTGTGTGAATGCAATAACTTTTTCATCATTTTGAAGAATTTGGGATAAAAGGGAAATGAATTTTTCCGTTTTGCCGGATACATCCTTTGTCATTTCACCGTATTTAAGGTATTGAAAAGGATGGTTACATATTTGTTTCAATGCCGTAATGAGTTTAAATATAATGCCTCTTCTGTTTATACCTTTTTGACCGGATATATCCGACATTAAAGTATTTAAAGTTCTTTCATATAAAGCGGCTTGAGATTTAGTTAAATAGCAATATTCATCTAATACCATTTTTTCCGGTAAATCATCAATAATAGTTTTATCCGTTTTCAATCTTCTTAAAACGAAAGGTGAAATGGATAGTTTTAACTTATCAGCCTGTTCATACTGTTTAAATCTTTCGATAGGAATAGCATAGCATTTTTGGAAATCTCTTATAGAGCCCAAGTAACCTTTGTTTATGAAATCAAAAATACTCCATAATTCGGTAAGTTTATTTTCAACTGGAGTACCTGTCATAGCTATTTTAATGTCGGATTTTAAAGATTTAACCGCAACCGTTTGAGAAGTATCGGGATTTTTAATATTTTGAGCTTCATCAACCACAACCATACCCCAGGTTGTTTTTTTAATTTCTTCAATATCTATTCTTAAAATTGCAAAGGTTGTAATTAAAACGTCTGCTTTCAAATCCAATTGACGTTCTAAGCCATGATAAGCACTTGCTTTAAGTTTTGGTGCAAACATATTAAGCTCTTTTATCCAGTTCCCCATAAGCGTTGTCGGGCATATTACCAAAACAGGCGCTTTTAGTTTATTTTCTTCTTTGAGTTTTAAAATTAAGCTTATTACCTGAATAGTTTTACCTAAGCCCATATCATCGGCAATGCAAGAACCAAAGCCCTTGGTAGTATTTGTATAGAGCCATTTTAAACCTGTTTTTTGATAAGGTCTCAGTTCTCCGTTTAAAGTTTCGGGCGGATTAACTTCTACGGTTTTTCCTATATCTTTAATTATATTTGCAAATGCTTCGTCATAATCAAATTCATATTCATTTAAGTGCCCTGAAAATGCGGCATGAAGCATTTCCATTCTTGTTATTTTATCGGTTTTAGGATGCTTTAATTTGTCTATTATTGATTGAGCTTCTGCTTGGTCTATTAATACGTATTTATTTTTAAATTCTATAATTCCGTTTGCATTTTCAATAAGTTTTTCAAATTCCTCAACGGATATTTTTTCATCACCGATAGATACCTGAAAAGAGAAGTCAAAAATACTTGAGAGGCTGATATTAGAATTCTTTCCGTTAAGAATGTCAGATACATCCTGTTCTCTTGCCGTTTTAATTTTTGCATTAATAGAGGCTCTCGGAACTACTATGTTACCGAAATTTGGCGGGAAGTTTATGTTTATACCGGCTTTATTTAAGTAATATGCGGTATGTATCATTAACTTGTATACATCATTTAATGATAGATACAATTTTAAGTTATCTTCATCTTCGAATAGAGTTTCAAGTTCTTTATAATATCTCAAAGTGTAATTTAATTGTTTTTCAACAATACTTATCAAATATGTATTTTGATATCCCCAATATACTCCTTCTTTATAAATTTCAAGTAATTGTTTAGGAGGTTCTTTTTCGTTTAATTTTGGGTTATTCGCTTTAACGGAAATTGTCAGAACAAATTTATCTTCCTCTAATTTTTCTATATCTAATTGAGGGCTTACGGGATATTTGCCTATATATATTTCATCAAGCCATTCCGATATTGCTTCGGCTAAATCTAAAGAACGTATATATCTTTTATTATTTGCCGGTTTTAAAAAGTATATTGAAGAATCTATTTCTTTAAATTTATATGCTTTAATTTTCAGGAATTTAAAGATTACATAGTTTAAATAATCTTCGATAAGGATATTTGCAATGGTTTTAAGGTTTGATATTTCGGAAAAATTCAATGAATATACTTCATCTATTGATGTTTGAAGTTGGTCATTGATTGAAAACATTTCATAAGTTATATGGAAAAAATTATCAGTTTTATTAACTTTCGGAAGGAAATAAAGTTTTTCCGCCAATTTTTTTACAAACTGAGTTATGATATTAAAAATTTTAAATGATTCTGTTATGTTAGGATGTTCAATTATTGAATCAAAACCAGAAAAGTAATCCCAAATAAGTTCAAGCGGAACTTTATATCCTATTTTTTCCGTTTGTTGACCGTTTTTTTCAATGGTATATGTTGTGGATTGAAATCTGTACATAGAACCTTTTGACTTTAAGTAAAAGTCAAAATTATTAGTGGGAGTGACAAATACTTCTGTTTGTTTTGAATCTTTGATTATATAAAAATCCGTATTTTTTATAACATTGCTTGAGCTGATAAAAGTAGATGAAAATTCATCTTCAACTAACTGATATATAGTGCTTATCATTAATCTGAAATCTTTTTTTTCGCATCCTACAGGGTTTTCGGTTAAATTATGAAACATTTCATCAATATTATTTTTTTTGAAAGAAAATGCAAACTTGTTATCAGCTGTTAATTCGGCACTCACGTTTATATCCTCAAATACATCTCTTGAATATTATACACTAAAAAAGCTAAAATTAGCCGATAGGTTAATGTAAAAAACTTTTTTAAAGTTAATAATTCTATTATGCAAAATATGGAATGGTACAACAGTCTTAATAAACCCTTTTTAGCTCCGCCCTCGTCGGTGTTTGCTCCTGTATGGACAGTGCTTTATATTATGATTGCTCTCTCTTTAATAATGTTTTTAAGGGGAGGAATGAATAAATCAAAAGCTGTGCCTTTAATTTTCTTTATAATTCAAATGCTGCTTAACTTTGCTTGGTCTCCGGTCTTTTTTAATATGCAAAATATAGGTTTAGCTCTAGTTATTATTATATTTATGTGGCTGTTTACGCTTTTAACGATTATTTTCTTTTTCAAACATTCAAAAGCTGCGGCTCTGTTACTCGTTCCGTATTTAATTTGGATTAGTTTCGCATTTTATTTAAATTTCGGATATTTTTTACTTAACTGATTTAACTTTTTTTAATAAGTCATTATAAACATCTATTGTTTGATAACAAATGGGAAGTTTTCGTTTTAATAAGCTTTTTATGGTTAATTTAAAACATTTAAGCATAGCGGCATCAAGATTTTCGGTTTTATTTAAAGTTTTTTCTATTTTTTCTCTGTATTCTGCTTCTCGGGTTCTTTTTTCCATTTTGTCGGCTAAAAAAATAATTTTCTCAAAATCGGTCATATTTTTTCTGCCTATAGTATGCCACCTTATAGCTGAAAGAATTTCATCATCTTTTATTCCCCAATCTTGTTTTGCTATAATGGCACCAATTGGCGCATGCCAAGTTTTATAACTTAATTTTTCCGATTCTTCAAAATATTCTTGATATTTTTCACATTCTTCTTTTGACATACACTTTGCACAATCATGCAACAACCCTGCCAAAATAGCCTTTTCTGTATTATTATTAAATCTTTCAGACAGTTCTTTTGCCATTTCCATTGTACCTATTGAATGAATATATCTTTCTTCATTCAGGCGCAATTTTAATTTTTCTTCTATTTCTTCAATACTATATTTTGTATACATTGTACTTCTTAATATATTCCGCAACTTTTATAGGTACTATATCACAAATTTCTTTATTTTGCTTAATTCTTTCTCTTATTTCACTTGATGAAATATCTTCAAAAGCTAAATTCATTAATTCGTAATTATATCCTTCTTCTTTTAATTTTTTATATGGTGTTTCATCAAAATAATTTTCCCTTATAAATAAAATAAAATTAACAAGTTTCTTAAGTTCATCTGCTTTATGCCATGTTTTAATGTATTGGAAGGCATCAGTTCCTATAATAAAATTTATCTTGTCCTCGGGTTTCATAATATCATTTATTTGACAGACGGTATCGTAAGAATATGAGGGTTTATTTCTTGTATATTCAATGGCTGAAACATCAAAGAAATCATATTCCTTGACGGCTAATTCAACCATATTAAGTCTGTGCATTGCATTTTCTCCGTCAAACTCTTTAATATCTTTATGAGGCGGTCTGTATGCGGGTATAAAAACTATTTTATCAAAATTAAATTTTTTTTTAACAAATAAAGCAGCATTAATATGTGCATTATGAATCGGGTTAAAACTTCCGGGATATATACAAATACTCATTTTAAACCTGCTTTGAAAAATATATTTTTTCAATGACTTTAATGATTTTACTTAAAAAGATTCCGTAGTTTTTTCTTTCAGCTTCCCCTGAAAGTACTATATCTGCATCTTCCCTTGTCGGACGTATATATATTTCAGCTTTATTTGAAGCATTTTCATAAATACTTTTTGCCGATTCACCTAAGTTTCTTTCTTTTGCTCTTATAAAAAATCTTTCTTTTTGTATTTCGGGATTTATGTCAACATAAATTTTAAAATCGAACGCATCTTTAACTTTTTCGGTTAAGGTAAATAAACCTTCCGAAATAATTATTCTTGAGGGGTTTGCCAAGGTGTGATTATCCCATCTTATTGTTGTTCCTGACATGTCATATTTTGGAAGCATAACGGACTTACCTGATTTTAATTCTTTGACATGCTTATACATTAAATCAAGTTCAAGTGCTTCGGGAACGTCAAAGTCATAATTTTTGGCAAATTCTGCCATAGAACCTGCCTTTTTAACTTCTTCCGAACGGTCATAATAATAATCATCAGTATTGACACGGGTTATAAGGTTTCCGATGTTAAATAATTTTGAAAATAACTCAATTGTATTAATAATATCGTAAGTAATTGTAGATTTTCCGCTGGCTGTTTCTCCCGCTATACCTACAGATACGCATCTTTTTATTTCACCTGCTATAAACTGAGCCATTTTATATATCATACTGTGTTTATATCTTATTACAACAGGGTTTTTGGCATTTACTTCTTCATCAAAAATTTTAAATAATTCTTCTTCAATTCTGTTAATGTTTCTTTCGGGATAAGTTATATACTTATTATGAAAATTGTCTTTTTGTTCACTTTGTTGACTTAATGTATTTGTCACTTCGGATATTCCTTTTATTTGATTTTTTTAGTAATATACCATTACAAAATACAAAACAAAATATTTTTAGTCATTTTGTAACGAATCTAAAATTAAAATTTACAAAAATACTTTATTTGACAAAACTTCTAAAATAATTATTATATAAGTATAGGGAGAATGTTTCATTATGAGATTGGCAGATAAGTTAAAGTTATTTGAAAAACAACTCGTTTTCATGAAATGGGGTTCTTCTGAAGGATATGGAAGAATTAATTATGTCGGTTATGACTTTTTGGAATTTGAAGTTTTTGATACCGATATTTTGGAATATACCGATAAAATTATGATAAATGTTCAGTTAATTTTGGAAGTTGTAGTCAAGGGTTCTGATATATCAAGAATTCTTGCGGAATATTCCGCATCTTTGCCTGATCATGATAAAGATAACGTTTAATTATCAACTTCATTGAAATTCGGGAACATATTTAAAGTTCCGTCATCATTTCGCCAATTAAACCAGCCCACTTTGGCATGTTCTGTCATGTCATTAACTACCGCCAACATCCAGTTACCCCTGATTACGGTAAAATTAATATGTTTCGGATAAGTTAAATTTTCAAGTATTTTAGATGATTTATCTTCTTTGGAATATAAAACTTTTTCATCTTTTGATAAATCATTAAACATTCTTACACCGTATTTTTTGCCATACTTATAAAATAAAGTTCTGTATGTCATAAAAGCATTTTCATCTTCAATATAAATCCAGCCGGTTTCTCCCGTTGATTGATTAATATATACACTATACCAATCATTTCCCGGATTTAAATCAACTGTTAAAAGGGCAATATTACTTGAGGGGACATAAGCTATATAAGATATTTTTCTCATATCAACCGTATTTACAATAGCTGAACGTTTGATATTTTCATAATTAACTTCTCTTATAACAACAGAATCAAAATACGGATATTTGTATACTTTATAACTTTTTGGTACATTTAAAACACCTATTCCGTAATATTTAACGCTTTTAGTACTTAACGGTAATATATCTGCCAATGCGGGCAAGCTAAAAACCGTAAATATGAATAATATTATTAAAACAACGAATTTCCTCATATGCGTATTATATCAAAATTTATTAAATAAATAAATCAGGTCCCAAATATTGTTTGTAGAGTTTTGTTGTATCTTCATCGTATTCTTGTCCGTTTAATCTTCCTGCTATATACTCTGCTATAAACTCGGAAGCATTTTTTACCGCATATTTACTTACTTTTTTAACAGTTTTAATATCTTTTTCATTGTGTTGTAATTTTGAAGAATTATAAGAAGCTTCCGGTGATTCCGTTATGGCTATAAAATGTGATAACTCATGTTCAAGAGATGATTTTGCTTTAGGGCTTGGATGATAATTGCCCCTATAGTCTGTTTCTCTCACATTTTCCATATTCTTCCAATCAAAATTTTTGTTTAGATATAAAATTGGCATGCCGTTCAGCAATATAATGTTGTTTATTAATTCATTTATATCAGCATTTGGATGTCTTATTTTAAATATTCTATATTGGGAAGCAACATATCCTATTGTTTTGCTGTTTTCTTCACTTGACATTCTGACTTTCAGTCCGTCGAATAATTTTTTGCCTCTGTTTCTATAATTTACATCCGCAAATGTATCTACCGCTAATTTTAATAGTCTTGCCTGTTTAAGAGAATCTATTTTAATATCTATTCCATATTCATTTTTAAAATATTTTCTTGCTTGATTCTTTGTTGTAAATTCTGAATTGTCTTTGCCTTGTGCACTTTTTAATACAAAATATCTTTTATCCTCTGAATTTGTATATACGTAAACAGGTTCATCTTTATAAATAGGCTTTGGATTATGTATAATCAGATGGACTTTTGAATCTGCATCTTCAATAATTTTTGCACTCTCGTTTTTAAAAGGGAAATAGTGTATTTCCTTTAACTCCGTACCGTCACTGAATTTTCTTGATTCGTTTATGTATCTTACATCACAGTATAAACCTGCATTATATATAGAATCATTATAATATGTTTTGTATGGTTGAGAATTTTTTAATGATGACTTTAAAACCCCGTTACAATATCTTAACTCCCACTCATTATTATTTTTATCCGTATGTATAATTGAACCGGTAAACTTGTTGTATTCTTCATCAAAAGCTTTACCGTCTTTTAAAATGACCTTCTTATCACTGTTTCCCTTAACATTAAATAAAGGTTTATTCCTGAATATGTTATACGAATTAACTCTGCCTATCATAATTAATTATTTCCCGACTGTTATAAAAACGGTTAAAATAAATTTTGTCAGTTTATTAATTAAGATTAACATTTTCACAAATTTTTATGGGAATGTTAGGATTTAAAGCATCAGGAATTATATAATCTCTTGAAATTTCACTCTCTTTAACCATGTCGGCAAGTGCAAAAGCACAATTTAATTTAATTTTCTCTGTTATATTTTTAATTTTATATTTTAAAACACCTTTAAATAATCCGGGGAATACAAGTGAATTATTAATTTGATTAGGGAAGTCACTTCTGCCCGAAGCACTTATGAATGCACCGTATTCTCTTGCTTTATCTGGCATGATTTCGGGGGTGGGATTGGCAAGCGCAAAGATTATCGGTTTATTATTCATTGATTTAATCATTTTTTCATTCAAAATATTCGGTGCTGAAAGCCCGATAAATACATCTGCACCTTTTAGCCCCTCTTCAAGACTTCCTTTAAAATTATCAGGATTTATATAATTTAAAATTTGCTCATGTGCTGAATTATTTTTATCTCTGCCTTTATATAAAATTCCGTAATAATCATACATAATAATATTTTTTATACCGACTGCCAAAAGAAGCTTGCATACGGCTATAGCGGCAGCGCCTGCTCCTGAAAATACTATTTTAATATTCTCTGATTTTTTACCTGCCAAATGCAGCGCATTTAGTAAGGCAGCTAACACTACTATGGCAGTTCCGTGTTGATCATCATGAAATATTGGGATATTGGCTTTTTCAATTAATTTGTCTTCGATTTCAAAACACTTCGGGGCTTTGATATCTTCAAGATTTATACCCGAAAATGAATTTTGAAGTAGTAATATCAGCTCAATAATTTCATCTGTTTTTTGAGTCTTGATACAAAGCGGCATGGCACTGACATCGCCTAACTGATAAAATAAAACGGCTTTACCTTCCATAACGGGTAATCCCGCTAAGCCTTTAATATCTCCCAAACCTAAAACGGCACTGCCGTCAGAAACAATACCTACAGGTTTTATATGTTCTTCTTGAGTAAGTTCAGTTTCAATAACTCCGCCTGCCATTTTCCTTAATTGAAGCGATTTTTCTCCTGCATCCCCTTTTAAATCTTTAAAGTTAAACATAAATAAATTTTTTGAAACACATAAGAAAAATTCTTTTAAATTTTCGCACTTCCCTTTTAAAACAGGTATTTTTACATCAAAATTAATTTCTTTTACTTCATTTTCAATTAAACTTAAATCAATTGCGCCAAATGACGGTTCTACATTTTCGACAACAAATTTAATTTTATCTTTACTTGAGGAACTTATTTCAAGAGGGTAAGCATCTATATTTAATGTATCTTTTAAAAAAATTGAACGTTCCAAAGATTTTTTATAATCAAAAGATATAACTGCCACCGAATTTTCTTTATTTGTATAATCATAGGCATCTTCTTCGTTGTCTTTAATTTTTAAACAGGAGGCTGCGACTCCCGGAGTATAAATAATTGAAAGAGCCTCTTTATCTTCAGCTTTTACTTTTGAAACAATTTTTATTCCGTTATACTTTACCATTATTTTCTTACTTTGTTTTCTTTTCCGGAAATAAGTCTTTTAATATTTGTCTGATGAAGGATTATTACAATAACCGCACAAGAAGAAGCATAAATAATGTTATAGTAATTGCTTGGCTCCAAGTAATTCATTAATACAGGCACAATTGTAACAGCTATAACAGAACCTAAAGAAACATACTTTGAAGCAAATGTTATAATTGCCCATACCACAACACTTATAGCTCCTACAATAGGATTCAGGGCAATAATTGAGCCTAAAGTGGTAGCAACGGATTTTCCTCCGGTAAATCCTAAGAAAATAGATTTACAATGTCCGATTACTGCTCCTGCACCGGCTATTACAGGAGCTATATCGTTATTAAACGAATAAATATATATAAATTTCATTGTAAGAATAACGGGTAAAGCACCTTTTAATGCATCAATCAACATAACAATAAAAAACCATTTAGTACCTAAGATTCTTTTAACGTTTGTTGCTCCGGTTGAACCTGAACCCATTTGTCTTATGTCAATATTTTTTAATTTTTTTACTATTATAAAACCGGTAGGTATTGAACCTATTAAATATGCCGTAATAAATATGAGTATTAATTTAATAATATCTAATATCATTTCTTTTCCCCTTTTTCTTTTTTTAGAATTTTTATTGGAGTGCCTTTGAAGCCAAAAGCTTCTCTTAGTTTATTTTCAAGGTATTTTAAATAGTTGTCTTTTAATAAATCTTCGTTGTTAATAAAAAGAACGAATGTGGGTGGCTGTATTTTTACTTCAGCCGCATAAAACAGCTTTAATCTTTTACCTCTTATACTGAGAGGCGGATTCATAGATACAGCATCCATTATTACTTTATTTAGTATACTTGTTGAAACTCTTTTTGTACATTCTTTGTTAACTTCTTTTGCTAATTTATATATGCTGACAAGTCTTTGTTTTGTTTTTGCACTAATGAATATTTTCGGAACAAAACTTAAAAAAGGCATTTCTTTTTCTATTTCTTTTTCAAACTTATTTATTGTTGCAGATTCTTTATTTTCAATTAAATCCCATTTGTTGATTGCAATAATCATGCCTTTTCCAGCTTCAATTATTGTTGAAGCTATTTTTTTATCCTGATCGGATATATTTTGAGTAGCATCAATGACTAAAAGTGCAATATCACAATTTCTTATTGCACGAATTGCTCTGTCAACCGCAAATTTTTCAATACCCCAATCAACTTTTGATTTTTTTCTTATGCCTGCGGTATCAACTAAAATGAATTCTTCACCTTCATATTTTACTTTTGAATCAATTGCATCCCTTGTTGTTCCCGAGACATCTGAAACTATAACTCTTTCTTTATTTAAAAGTGCATTTACTATGGAGGATTTACCTGCATTGGGTTTTCCTACTATAGCAATACGAATATTTTCTGATTTTTCTTCTTCCTCTTGAAAATAATCAAAATCTTTTGTTAATTCTTCCAAAAGGTCACCAACTCCGCCTGAGCCATGAAGTGCTGATATTGCATAAGGTTCACCTATTGAAAGTGAGTAAAACTCCGATGTATTAATATATTTTTCGGGTGAATCTAACTTGTTTACCGCAAGAAATACTTGTTTACCGCTTTTTCTCAACACGTTAGCAATATCATAATCTATAGGGTTAATGCCTTCTTTTCCGTCAACAATAAATATAATCTTATCTGCTTCTTCACAAGCAACTTTTGCCTGAGTGAATATATTTACCATTATTTCTTCTTCGTCATGAGGAATAATACCGCCTGTATCAATTATGGTGAAAGGTTTATCCATCCATTGAACATCAAAATAAAGGCGGTCACGTGTAACTCCGGCTTTGTCATCAACTATCGAATGCCTTGCACCTAAGAGTCTGTTAACGAATGTTGACTTGCCTACATTTGGTCTTCCTACTATTGCTACTATCGGTTTATTATTCACAAATTTATCCTTAAAGTTAAATTAATCTGTTATCGCAGCACACTGCCTTGCAAGATTCTTTATCACGAAAATTTTTCGAACATTTTAATTTTATTACAAAAAAAACATCATTACCATATTATTTGTAATTTTGCTTTGCTCGTATTACAATAAGTATGATAAAAAGAGGAATGTATTAATGAGGGATACGGATGTGATGAAGGAATATTCATTAGAAGAAATATCAGAGATAGTCGGCGGTATTTTAACAAAACTTGAAGATGTTAAAATATCAAGGTTAGGGCCGCCTCTTTTAGCGGATGAAAATACGCTTGCACTTGCACTTAATGAAGATGAAATAGAGAATTTATCTAAAACGAAAGCTAAAGCAGCACTTGTTCCGATAGGTGTTTCATCTGAATTAATATCAACAATTGAAGCTGAACGCCCCCGCTTAGCTATGATGAAATTACTTCATCTGTTTTATATACCGCCTGAAAGCACAATCGGTATTCATCCTACGGCAGTAATTCATCCTGAAGCAAAATTGGGTGAAAACGTTTCAATCGGTCCTAATGTAGTTATATCAAGAAATGCATCAATAGGAAAAAATTCAAAAATTCTTGCTAATACATATATAGGACGTTCCGTTCAAATGGGTGAAAATTGTTTAATTCACCCCGGATGCAATATCGGAGATAACGCTATAATAGGAAACAGAGTTATTTTACAGCACGGTGTAAGTATAGCGGCTGACGGTTTCAGCTTTGTTACGGAAAATCCCAACAATGTTGAAAATGCAAGAGATAAAGGGGATGTAAAAGAAGACAATTCTGATCAAAAAATATATAAAATTCCTTCAATAGGTTCCGTTATAATTGAAGATGATGTCGAAATAGGTGCAAATACTTGTATAGATAAAGGAACAATAGAAAATACCGTAATCGGCGAGCAGACAAAAATAGATAATCTAGTTCAAATAGGTCACAATTGTAAAATCGGTAAAGGCTGTATGATTGTTTCTCAAGTCGGAATTGCAGGAAGCTGTAAGATTGGCGACAGAACGGTTATAGCAGGTCAAGTCGGTATGGCTGACCATATAGAAATAGGAAGTGATTCTATTATAATGGCAAAAGCAGGAATAACAAGAAGTTTTCCCGATAAATCAATATTAATCGGTGCACCAGCTATGCCTCGTAAAGATTTCATAAAAAATATGAAAACAATGAAAAAAGCTGAAGATTTGGCAAACAAATTCACGGATTATGACTCACTTAGGGAAAAATTAGATGTAGTATTTGACTTGGCTAATAAATTCAAAGACTATGAACATCTTTTTAAGGATTAATTTTAAATGACAACAATAAAAAAAGAAGTAACTTTAAAATCAGTCGGGCTAATGACCGGAATTGAATCTGAGGCAAGAGTCTGTCCTTCCGATAAGGCAGGTATCCGGTTTCATTTCTCGGGTCAATGTATTGATGCGGATATAAAAAATGTTGTATCAACTCAACATTGTACTGTTTTAGGTAACGGAAATATTCAAATTATGCTGATAGAGCATTTCATGGCTGCATGTGCAATATGCAAAATAAATGCTTTGGATGTTTATTTATCACATTTTGAAGTTCCTATACTTGACGGTTCTTCAAAAATGTGGGTTGATGCCTTTAAATCTGCAGGTATAGAGCCTTCTAACGAAAAAACTTATACAATAAAAGAGCCGATATACTATATAAACGGTAAAACTCATCTTATACTCTTGCCCTCAGACAAACTAAATATTACATACGGTGTAAATTTTAATCACAAAGAGTTAAAAAACAGGTGGGTTAGTACAAATCTTGAAAATTTAGATGAAATAGTGAAGGCGAGAACTTTTGGATATTTAAGTGAACTTGAAATGCTTCAAAAGGCGGGTTATGCTCGTGGTGCAAGTCTAAATAATACTGTAGGAATGACGGATGATGGTTATACGGTTGAATTAAACTCGGAATTTGAGCCTATAAAGCATAAGATTTTGGACTTGATAGGTGATTTTTACCTTGTAAAATGCAATTTATTAAATTTAAAAAGTGAAATAACAGTTAAAGAAGCCGGACATACCGTGCATTCTATTGTGGCTAAGGAATTACAAAATAAGATAATAATGGAGGTATAATGACAGAAGATAAAATCGTTAAATTTGATATTATGGAAATTATGGATATGATACCTCACAGATATCCGTTTTTATTGGTAGACAGAATAACAGAGTGTGTACCCGGTAAATATTGTAAAGGTTATAAGAATTTAACAATGAATGAAGCATTTTTTACTGGACACTTTCCTAATAATCCCGTTTTTCCGGGGGTGCTTCAATTGGAGGCAATGGCTCAAATGTCGGCAGGGTGTCTTGTTCCGTTAGAACAATATAAAGATAAGTTATTTTTATATGCTGGAATTGACGGTGTAAGATTCAGAAAACAAATAAAGCCTGGTGACAGGTTTGACATGGAAGCTGAACTTGTTAAAATTAAAGGTCCGTTGGCAAAAGCTCATGCAAAAGGGTTTGTTGACGGGCAATTAGCGGTTGAAGCTGATTTAATGTTTTCAATAGTAGGTAACAGATAGGGAGATTTGATATGACAATTCATAAAACGGCAATAATATCACCTGATGCGGTTATTCCCGAAAGTTGTGAAATAGGTCCCAACGTAATAATCGGAGAAAATGTTGTTTTGGGTGAAAATGTAAAGATAATCGCTAATGCTTATCTTGAATACTGTAAAATAGGCGAAGGAACAATAATTTATCCGTTTGCAAGTTTAGGTACTGCTCCTCAGGATTTAAGTTATAAAGGTCAAAAAACGGGAGTTGAAATCGGTAAAAATTGTATAATAAAAGAGTATGTAACAATAAATCGTGCTGCAGGTGAAGAAGGTTCAATAACTAAAGTCGGTGACAAATGTTTATTTATGGCATCAAGCCATGTTGCACATAACTGCGTCGTTGAAGATGAGGCAATATTTGCAAACTTAGCTACAATCGGCGGACATTGTCATGTAGGTAAAGGCGCATTTTTAGGCGGAATGAGTGTATATCATCAAAATGTAAGAATCGGTGAATATGTTATTGTTTCAGGATTTTCTGCTTCAAGAATGGATTTACCGCCTTTCTGTAAGGCTGACGGCCGTCCTGCTATTATGCACGGGCCTAATACAATAGGTTTAAAGCGCAGAGGCTTTACCCCCGAAGAAAGAAAAAATATCAGAGATGCTTATAAAATGATTCAATCAAGGAATCATACTTTAACGGAAACCTTAAAATTAATTGAAGAAAAATATCCGAATGATAAAAATGTTATGAGAATTGTTAACTTTATCAGAGAATCAAAAAGAGGTATTTATCTTTCAAGATGTAACGACCTTGTTGATGAAGAGGTATAATATGGATAATTTGTGGGAAAAATATGCTAAAGTATTGGTTGATTATTCCGTAAAAGTTCAAAAAGGCGAACTAACAATAATAAGAACGGATTCTTACCAATCACAGCCCTTAGTTAAAGAAATATATAAGCAGGTTTTGCAAAAAGGTGCATATCCCGTTGTAAGAATGGGTGTTGAGGGATTAAGTGAAGTATTTATAAAAAATGCTAATGATGAACAGCTTAAATATGTTGATCCTATGACCGAGCTTGAATATGATAAAGCAAAAAATCTTATATCAATCGGTGCACCGTTCAATGTAAAAAATATGGCGAGATGTGATTCTAAAAAATTAGCAAAACGCTCGGGAGCCATGAAACATTTATCGGAGAAAATGCTAAAAAGGTCAGCAGACGGCGATTTAAAGTGGGTTATAGCTGATTTCCCGACACACGCACTTGCTCAGGAAGCTAAAATGTCACTTGATGAATACACTGAATTTTTAATAAAATCTTGTTGGCTTCATATTGACGACCCCGTTAAAAAATGGCAGGAAATAGGTGAAACACAAGAAAAGATTGCAAATTATTTAAATACTAAATCAAAAATTCGTATAACCGGTGAAAAAACAGATATAACCTTCAATGTAAAAGGAAGAATATGGAAAAGCTGTGCAGGTGAGTGTAATTTCCCCGATGGTGAAGTATATACATCTCCTGTTGAAGACAGTGCGGAAGGTCAAATATATTTTGATTTTCCTCAAATATATCACGGAAATGAAGCACAAAAAGTATTGTTAACTCTAAAAGGCGGAAAAGTAGTTGATGCTAAAGCCGAAAAGGGTGAAGAATATTTAAATAACATGCTTGATATGGATGAAGGTTCAAGATTTGTCGGTGAAATTGCAATCGGTACAAATGAAATGATACAGGATGTAACGGGTAACATTTTGTTTGACGAGAAAATCGGCGGTTCAATTCATATGGCAGTCGGTGCTTCATATCCTGATACCGGCGGAAAAAATGTTTCGGGACTTCACTGGGACTTAATTAAAAATATGAAACAAGGCGGTAAGATATATGCCGATGATGTATTAATCTACGAAAACGGAAAGTTTTTAATATAGTTTTTTATAAAAATATTCAGACAAACTTATTTTAACATTTCAAACAGGTCTTTATTTTTTTCTGTTTGGGATTTATTCCAATCTGCGGTACATATTACCGAGGCTGCGACAATTTGTTGAATCGGATACTTTTGGATGCAGCTCCAAGATGAATTTATGAGTTCGGTTTTATCTATTCTTTGTTTTAATTCTTTTAAAAATTGTGCTTTTTTTGAAGCATCTATATTTAAGTTATTAACGGATTTTTCCGTTTCCGTAAAATATCCTTCCAAAAAAGCGTTATAAAACATTTCTTTATCTTCTTCGCTGTATTTATAAGCGTAAGCATAATTAAAATTTATCAAAATACCAATTAAAATAATAAAGTATGTAATTTTTTTCATATTCTACCCTTTTTAAGTATTATTTAAAGAAATATTAAAAAAATAATTCCCCTTAAGGATAAATGAATGGGACTTATATATAATTTCCGTCAAATATGCTTTTTATAAACTCTTTCTGTCATTCTGAACTTTACAAAATGAACAGGCGAGGTACGAGCCTTGTGAACTTGTATGCGAAACGAAGTGTAGCTGTTTCAGCATCTCATGTTTTCCCCATGTCATTCTGAACTTGTTTCAGAATCTCAAATAAAACAGACCCTGAAATAAATTCAGGGTGACAGATTTGACCGTTTTATCTGAATTTGCTATATAAGTCCAAAATGATTGTAATTAATAAATATAATAGTTTGTGGTACAATTTACTTGTTAAGGAAACAAAAGAACGGAGATAAAAGATGAAAGAACTTTCTTCACTTCAAATTGAAAGATTAAAATATCAACCCAAATTACCGTCTTCTTTAGCGGGCGGAATAAATAATCTCACAATGACTGAAGGTAATAAGACCGAATCAGTAAAAGACAGGGAACAAATTAAAGAATTATTCAAAAACACATACGGTAAGCCCGTTGTAACATTTAACACTTCAAATAATAAAGAAGTAAGCGAAAAAAGAAATATAGGTGTTATTCTTTCAGGCGGACAAGCTCCCGGAGGACATAATGTCATTGCAGGGTTATATGATGCTTTAAAACAAGCAAACAGTGAAAATAAATTATACGGTTTCTTAGGCGGACCCTCTGGTATTATTGACGGTAAATACATTGAATTTACCGATGAAAAAATTAACGCATACAGAAATACCGGCGGTTTTGATATTATAGGTTCAGGCAGAACAAAGCTTGAAACGGAAGAACAGTTCCAAAAAGCTTGGCAGGTATGCAAAGACTTAAATATTACAGGTGTTGTAATCATAGGCGGAGATGATTCTAATACAAACGCAGCTATGCTGGCTGAATGGTTTGTAAACCACAATGCAGGCATTCAAGTTATAGGCTGCCCCAAAACCATAGACGGCGATCTTAAAAACGACCAAATAGAAATCTCCTTCGGTTTTGATACAGCTACAAAGACATACGCAGAACTTGTAGGCAACATCTTAAGAGATGCAAACAGTGCTAAAAAATATTGGCACTTCATTAAATTAATGGGCAGAAGCGCAACCCACGTAGGTCTTGAAGTTGCACTTCAAACTCAGCCGAATATTACTTTAATTTCTGAAGAAGTTGAACAAAAGAAAATGTCTTTAAAACAAATCGTTGATAATATGACTGAAATTGTTGCAAAAAGAGCGCAAATGGGTAAAAACTTCGGTATTGCCTTAATTCCTGAAGGCTTAATTGAATTTATACCCGAAATTAAATCAATGATTTCAAACTTAAATGATACCTTAGCTGCTCTTGAAAACGACGATAACTATAAAAACGCAGAAGAAAATGCTAAATTTGAAATCATAAAAGGTAAATTAAATTCAGATGACAGCGAAGTATTTTCTTCGCTTCCTACCATGATTAAACAACAATTGCTTATGGATAGAGACCCCCACGGAAATGTTCAGGTTTCTAAGATTGAAACAGAAAAGCTTTTAATTGAAATGGTAAGCGCAAGATTAAATGAAATGAAAAAGCAAGGCACATACTCGGGTAAATTCTCGGCTCAATGCCACTTCTTCGGATATGAAGGCAGATGTGCATTCCCGTCAAACTTTGATGCAGACTATTGCTATTCGTTAGGTTATAATGCATTTGCTTTATTAAAATTCGGTTTAACAGGCTACTTATCATCAGTTAAAAACCTTTCTGCTCCCGCAAGTAAATGGGTTGCAGGCGGTGTTCCTTTAACAATGATGATGAATATGGAAAAACGTCACGGCGAATTTAAACCCGTTATTAAAAAAGCACTTGTTGAACTTGATGGTCCCGTATTTAAAGAACTTGAAAAGAACAGAACCTCTTGGGCTTATGAAGATAAATACATTTTCCCCGGTTCTATTCAATATTTTGGACCCTCTGATGTTTGCGATATAACAACGGAAACACTTAAACTTGAAAATTCGTCAAAGTTGACGGCTGTATAATTTAAAATTCGGTATAAAATACCGCTCTTTACGGGAGCGGTATTTTTTAATAACTTGCAAGTGTGAATAAGAGTAAGTACAATAAATATATGAGTATAACAGATGATATAAAAAATCAGGTAATAATTTCGGTACAAGCAGCAAAAGGAGAGCCTTTATACAAGGAAGAGTGTATAAATGCGATGATGCAATCTGTAATAAACGGCGGTGCAAAAGCTCTAAGGGTTGCAGGAAAAAGAGATGTCAGAAACGCTAAAAAAATGTTTGATGTCCCCGTAATAGGGCTTACAAAGCCTGAAAAATTGCCTGATAATTGGAAAGATACTGTTTATATAACTCCGAATATAAAAGCTGCTAAAGGTTTGATAGAGGCAGGTGCCGACATAATAGCATTGGATGCAACGTTAAGAAAAAGAGAAGAAGATTCTTTGGAAGATATTGTAAATTATATAAAATCAAAAAATAAGTTAATAATGGCGGATATATCAACATTAGAAGAGGGAATAAATGCCGAAAACTTAGGTTTTGATATTGTATCTACAACCTTATCAGGGTATACAAGCTATACGGATAACGGGTTAAAAACTCCTGATTTTGATTTGTTAAAGGCATTAGTCGATAAAATTAAAACTCCTGTTGTAATGGAGGGACGAATTTGGACACCGGAAGAAGTTGATAAGGCATTTGAAATCGGTGCTCACAGTGTTGTAATCGGTTCTGCAGTTACTCGTCCGCAGCTTATAACAAAAAGATTTATTGAAAGAGGATTTTAATGACAAAAGTATTGGCAATAGATGTCGGCGGCACAAAAATCGTTTATGGAATAGTGAATGAAAAAGGTGAATTTTTAACCGAAATTCAACGTAAAAACACAAAAAAAGATATTAAAGGATTAATAGGTGAGTTTAAAGATATAATAAAAGAATATGAATCTGAGATTGATTTAATTGCATTTGCGACTGCAGGAGCCGTAAATATAGAAAATACAAAAGTTGAGTCATCTACTCCCAATTTGCCCGAAGGATATAATTCAATAGACTTTTCATCACTGAGTAAAAAAACAGTTTATGTGGAAAATGATGCAAATGCCGCAGCTTGGGCGGAATACAAAGTCGGTGCCGCAAAAGGTTATGATAATAATATCACGATAACTTTAGGAACTGGTGTTGGTGGCGGTATAATAGTTGAAGGTAAGTTATTGCGAGGTAAATCAGGCAGAGCCGGTGAAATCGGCAGTATGAAAATTAATTACAGAGGCAGAATCTGTACTTGCCATAGAAAAGATTGTTATGAAAGTTATGCTTCGGGGACGGGTTTAAAATTGACGGCTAAAGAAGTTGCTTTAAGTGATAATGTTTTTAAAACAAGTATATTTAATAACAAAACAGCTGACAATATTACTACTTATGATATTGTTGAAGGTTTAAAACAAAAAGATGCATATTGTATTAAAGTTTTTAATATTTGGCAAAAAGATATAGTTTCGGGATTAATAAATCTTGTTAATATTTTTGATACCGAAATGATTGTAATATCAGGCGGTATGGGAGAATATATCAATACAAAAGAAATGGAAAAAAATATAAATGATGAAGTGGTTGTATCAAAAGTAAAATTATCTCTTGCAAAAGCTAAAAATTATTCGGGTATGATAGGTGCAGCTTTATTGGCTTGTGATAAATTTATGAATTAATGTATAATATAGTTCTGAAAGGTAAGATAAATTATGAAAATAGCTTTAAAATTAATTTGTATAATATTAGTAATATATTGTATATATTTCCCTTTTTCATATTTTAAAAAAACACCGGATATAAAAGAGTATAGAGCTGCACATATACTGTTAAAAACTGAGGATGAAGCAAAAGAACTAAAAGAACGCCTTAATAAAGGAGAAGAGTTTGAAAAGCTTGCAAAAGAATATTCTCAATGTCCTTCGGGTAAAAACGGGGGAGATTTGGGATATAAAGAACCTGCTGACTTAGTTAAAGAATTTAATGATGCTGTATTAAAACTGCCGTTGAGAACTTTATCCGAGCCATTTAAAACTCAATTCGGCTGGCATATAGCTAAAGTATACAGAATTAAATATTTTTCTGATGAGGAAAATTTTGAAAGAAGATATTATTCTAACTACTTAGATGAAAAACAAATAGATAAATTCTTGAACAATTAATATTTTTTTTATATAATTCATACTGTCAAAAATAAAGAGGAAAAGTTATGACTAGAAATCAACTTCCTGACGGAGTGGGAAAGAAAATAGTTGAAGCATTAAAACGTCAAGCTGAAGCAGATATTACACCTGTTGAAGATAATGAAGAATTAATAGGTAATTCTCTTCCGTTGAATGGTAATAATGAAGAGGAAAATTTTGAAACAGAATCAAGTGATTTTGAAAACTTGATTGTTGAAGAAGAGATAAATAATTCCGTTTCAATTAATAATCAGCCTGAAACAGAAACAGATGATGATAAAGAAACTATTGAAGATAACAGTCATAGTGAAGAAGAAAGTATTTCAAACATTATAAGTGAAGATACTTCAAAAACGATTCCTGCAATTAAACAATCTGTTATAAATGAATTGCAAAAACCTGAAGTAAATCCTCAACAATCATTAACTCAAACGGTTTTAAATCATACACAAACTATAACTATAAATAATGAAAAGATAAATCAACCTGTAATAGATAAAGCTCAAACTAATATTAATGTTCCTGCAAATATTTCTATATTAAGAAATTTAATTGCAACTTTACCTGTAGGTGTTACCAAACAAACAGGTGCTCAAATAATTCGTCAAACATTTGAGGCTATGGGTATTCCAATGAACAGTGTTTTAAAAGAAGCTCAAGATGTTCAGGAAGAATTAAATACTTCCACGAGAGAATGTTTGCTTAAAATTCAAGAGTATAAAACAAATATTATGCAGCTTGAAAAAACAGTTCAGGAATATCAAAAAAGTATAACTCAAATTAATGATATAGTAAGTTTGTTTTTATTAACGGATAAATAATCAGATATTGTTATTTACTCCGTAGCCGAATAAAGCAAAATCATATTTAACTGGATCTTTCGGGTCAAATTGTTTTAAATTGTTTGTGAGTTCAATAACGCTGTTATATCCGTTGTCATTCCTTTTCAAAAGACCTAAGCTTCTGCTTATTTTTGCCACATGAGTGTCCAATGGAATTAATAATTCGGATTTATCAATAAAATTCCATATGCCTATATCTACTTCACTTTTTCTTACAAACCATCTCATAAGCATATTCATTCTTTTAAGTGCGCTTTTCTTTTCAGGGTTCGGTAACAAATGATAAAATCCGCTAGTAATATTTTTTTCATTGACTTTTGAATAAAAATAATCCGCTACCCCCTGAAACATGTTCCATATTTCTTTTTTTTGATTGTACGAATATTTGAATAAACTTTCTAATGATTCATTTTCCTTATATAACATATTTAAAATTTTAAATACTTCCTTTAAATCACAGTCTTTTGAAAATCTGTAATCGCAATTTAAAACATTATTATCTTTAACATCAAAAGACTTAATGTATTCAAAAGGTTTATTTTTCATAACATTTACAATATGGTTTAATTTTGAAATAAAGACTTCTCTTTTTCCGTAAGCATATAAAGAGGCAATAAAGCCAATAATTTCAATATCATTTTTGTTCGTAAATTTATGAATAAATTGAACGGGGTCGTCTTTAATAAAATCTTTAGTTTCATATTTTTCAATGTAATAATCTAATTTTGTTTTAAGCAATTATCTTAATCCTTCAAAATAATTTTTTAATAATTCACTGCACTCTTTTTCAAGAATACCGCCTTTAATTTCAATATTATATTCCATAATTTTAGACATATCGGATTTAGATCCGAAAGCACCGTTTAATAAATCATATGCTCCAAAGTATATTTTTTTTATACGTGCCTGTAAAATAGCACTTGCACACATCGGGCATGGTTCAAGAGTAACATACATTTCGCAATCCGTTAAACGCCAATTTTTGAGTTTTTTACAAGCTTTTTGTATTGCTATAATTTCCGAATGGCAGGTTGTATCTTGCTTTTTTTCTCTTTCATTATGAGCTTTTGAAATTATTTTACCGTCTTTTACAATAACGGAGCCTATGGGGATATCTTTATCAGATTGTTTGGCAATTTTAACAGCCTCTCGCATGAATTCAAGATTCATTATATTCTCCTTTATATACAGGCAAAACTATTGTAGCTGTGAAAACATTGTCTATTGTTGATTTTAAATTAACATTTCCGTTCATTGCTTCAATAAGTCCTTTAACAATATACAGTCCCAAGCCCGTTCCTCTTGTGGTTCTTGTGGTTTTATCATCTAATCTTATAAATTTATCAAACAGAGTATTCAGGATATGTTTATCTATGTAATCAGCTTGATTATATACTTTTATTATAGCTTTTTCATTATCAACTTTGGCATCAATTGTTATGGGTGTATCAGGGTATGCATATTTATTTGCATTATTTATTAAGTTAATCATGACCTGTTCTAATCGGTCTTTATCCGCATAAATAAGAGGAAAATCATTGGGTACATTATTCTCTATATCTCGGTCTTCTATATTTTTAACCGAGTATATAGAATCTTCAATGATATTTAAAAGATTAACACCTTCAAAATTAATATTTAATTTGGCACCTTCAATATCCGGAATAACAAGTAAATCTTCAATCATACGTGAAAGACGTTCGGATTGCTGCTTTATAATTAATAAAGATTTATGTTTTGTTTGTTCATCTATTTCTATATCCGTTCTTAAAAGTCTTGAAGTATATCCTCTTATACTTGTTAAAGGAGTTCTTAATTCATGGCTTACAGTGTCGACTAAATTTGAACGGAAACTGTCTAATAACTTAAGTTCTTTATTTTTTTCCTGTAATTTTTTATAAGTTGAGTTAATTTCTGAAATCATGCTGTTGAATTCTTCTGATAAGAAAATTATTTCACGCGGAGTAAATATATTGGTTAAGGGGGTAATTTGCTTTTTATAATTACCTCTTTCAACAGCAATAATACCTTTAAAAAGCTGTCTTATATTAAAATAAAGGTAATAACTGTATAAAAGCGTTAAAAATATTGTAACTAAAGCTGCCATTAAAAATGCTAAAAGAATTTTTAATCTCGCTTTGTTTATGGTTGATTCAGTTAGTTGTTCCGTTGTGTTTACAATTATTATAAGACCTATGTCATCCATTTTCAGGTAAACACGTGGCTGGTTCTTTATTTCTTCAAACCTTGTTGCTATATTGTTAACAAGATTAATCGGAAGCTGTTTTTTACTTCTTTGAAAATCTTCTTCATCGTAATTAATGGAAAAAACAGGTTTTCCTTTTTTATTTACAACATATATTCTTCTGTTTTTTTCTTCCTGAACATTTTTTAAAATATTATCTTTTATAACCTTAGTGTTTATTTCGGCTTTAATGTATTTATCATCATGAATTTTATCAATTATCCAAGTTTTTTCAGTATCGGGTTCATATATAATTCTGTCATCTTTATCAAAGTCAGGGTTTTCGGAGGGACGTATAATTTCAAAATTTTTAAATATGTTTGAATTAATTGCAACATCTTTTAAAAATAAATTTTGTTGATTTTCATTTGGTATATGATTTAGTGAAATAATAATTTCTTTGAGTCTTTGTTGTTCAACATTCATAACCGAAAAAATGTTATTTTCAATAATTCTTGCAAACATGGTAGCTGAGTTAGCCAATTCTTGTCTTAAAGAATGCTGGCTGACATTATTAATAACAAACCAAGAAATAACAGACGGTACAATGACGCCGATTAAAGATATTATAATTATTTGTTCAACAATTTTTAGTCTTTTGAATTTCATAAAAAACCTTTTAATCGTCTTCTTCACAGTATGGTGTCAATTTATAACCGACATTAGTAACCGTATGTAAGTATTGAGGTACTTTAGGATTATTTTCTATTTTTTGTCTTAAACCGCCTACATGGACTCTCAGCATTCTTACGTCATCATCAGAGTTATAACCCCATACTTCGTTTAAAAGAATAGCTAAAGTTACTGCATTGTTAAAATGCTGCATAAGACAGTATAATATTTCAAATTCGGTAGGAGTGAGTTTTATGCGTTTCCCTTTTATTTCCGTTTCAAGAGTATCGGGGAAAATTTGTATATCTCCTACGTTAAGAATTTCTTTTGATGTTTGGTTGGATTTTACGGCAGGACTTCTTCTTACTAAAGCTCTGACTCTTAATAAAACCTCCTGAATATCAAAAGGTTTCACGATATAATCATCAGCCCCCGAGTTAAATCCTTGAGTTTTATCTGTGATAGTGCCTTTTGCTGTGAGCATAAGTATCGGAATATCGGGTTTAGACAAGCGAATGTTATGACAAACGTCAAAACCGTTAAGCTTTGGCATCATTACATCCAATAAAATTAAATCATAATTGTTGGTTAAAGCTTTTTGCAGCGCTTCTTCACCGTCTTTTGCACTGTCTACAATGTATCCGCTTTGAGATAAATCAAATTCCAATAATTCTCTGATTTCTTTATCATCATCCGCAATTAAAAGTTTTTGCACAGCTTTTTTCCTTATTTTATTTCTAATTATTACATATTATACTTTTTTATACAATTTAATTTATATTTTGATGCTTAAATCTGTTTATTAAAAATATTAGTCATTAGTGTATGTACAAAATTTATAATTTTTGAAGTACAATAATATCAAGCACGTAAGGATAATTTTTTTATAATGGCTGAACTTAGAGATAAAGACGAACAATACAGTATTTTCTTAAAATATAAAGAAAATAATAAACATGAAAATAAGAAAAAGAAAAAAGATAATTTTATTATCGGATTTTTAAGATTTTTATTAACTTTATGTTTAATAATTTTATTGGGCATGTGCTTTACGCTTCTTGTAGATAATTATGAAGATATAAAATCTTATGTTATGAATTTAACACAAATGAAAATAGCACAGGTAAGAGATAAATCAAAACCTGATTTAACTCCTACAAAATTCAATTTTAAAATGCTTAGCCGATACCAAAATATATTAATATTGGGTTTAGACTCTAACGGCCCTAACACTATGCCGTTTTCAGGCGTGCGTTCGGATACGATTATAATTTTAAATATAGATGTTCACGGAAAAAGTGTAAATGCAATTTCAATACCCCGTGACAGCAAAGTGTATTTAGCGGATGAGCATGGTGTACAAAAGATTAATTCGGCATATGCTTTAGGCGGTATTGAACTTACCAAAAAAACTATTGAAGAAACCTTGGGAATAAAAATTCATAATTATTTAATAGTCAATAATGAAGGTGTAAGAAAATTAATAGATGCAATAGGCGGTGTACCTATATATATAGATAATCCTATGAAATACAGAGATTATAGCGCTAAATTAAATATTAATCTTCCCAAAGGTGATTATGTTTTAAACGGTAAAGAAGCTGAAGAGTATTTGAGATTCAGAAAAGATTCGATGGGAGATATAGGCAGAGTTCATCGTCAGCAAAAATTTATAAAGGCATTAATAGAAAAAATAAAATCCCCCGAAGCCTTAAGAAAGATTCCCGAAGCTCTTAAAATAGCGAATTTATATACAAGAACGGATCTTAATTTATATCAGATGTCTCAATATGCAGCTATAGCAAGAGAGATAGATTTGAATAAAGTAGAGTTTATGACTCTTCCGGGGGCTCCGAATAAAAAAGGTATTATCAGTTATTGGATACTTGACCCTGAAAAAACTCAACAGACAATAGACAGATTAATATACAGAAAAAAGGTTGAATTAAATAATAATGATATTACAATAGGTATAATTTATTCAAGAGAGAAAGAACCCGAAGCTTTTGAACTCAGAGAACAACTTAAAACGGCAGGTTATGATGTTGATTGTATCGGTAAATCCTCTCAAGTGGAAAAATCGGAAATAATGGTGTTTAATATACAGGTTACTAAGGATATTATAAAAACAATGCAAAGAAAAGCTGCAGGTATTTCAAATCTCAGATACCTGCATTATCCCGTAAGAAATTTTTGTAATACGAGTGATATAGTAATAACATTAAAAGAAGATAATTAATAATTAAGAATATAGGTAAAGAGATGGAAAATATGTTAAAAATTGCTATTCCGAATAAGGGCAGGTTATCGGAAAAAATATATGATTTATTAAATTGTGCCGGACTTGTTTTCCCTTCTAAGGATGAAAGAACATTGCAAGTAACCACAAAAGATAAAAAATATTCGATAATTTTTGTAAGAACACAAGATATACCGATGTTTGTTGAAAATGGAATAGCAGATGTGGGTTTTACGGGCTTTGATATTTTAAGCGAATTAAAATCTGATGTTAATAAAATAATGGATTTAGATTTCGGATATTGTGAAATGGTTGTGGCGGTTAAAGAAGAGGATACTTATCAAACATCAGAAGAATTACCTCAAAATTTAAAAGTTGCAACTTCTTTTCCGAATATAGCAAGAGAATATTTTGAAAAATTGGGTAAAAATCCGAAAATTATAGAAGTTTCAGGGGCAACGGAAATTACTCCGAGATTAGGTTTGAGTGATGTTGTTGTTGATATAACTTCTTCAGGAACCACCTTAAAATCAAATAAACTGAGAATTATAGATAAAATATTGGAATCAACCGCAATAGTTATACAAAATAAGAATCTTAACGAAGAAAAACAGGAAAAAACACAGGTAATATTAAGAGCAATAAAATCAGTTATAGATGCAAGACAAAAAAAATATTTAATGGCACATGTACCTAAAGATTCTTTAGAAGAAATATGTGATTTTCTGCCTGGATTATCATCCCCTACAATAATGACATTATCCGGAGATGATAAAAATGTTGTAATGCACGTAGTTGTTGATGCCGATAAGGTATTTGACAGTATAGACAGGCTAAAAAAGTTGGGCGGAAAAGGTATTTTGATAATGACGGTTGATCAAATGGTGAGATGATGAATTATCCTAATTTAGAAAGATTAATAGAAATAATAGATATATTGAGAAGTGAAAACGGTTGTGAGTGGGACAGGGAACAAACACACTCATCACTTAAAAGAAATATGCTTGAAGAAGCTTATGAAGCTGTTGACGCTATTGATGATAATGATTTTGTTCATCTTCAAGAGGAGTTAGGTGACGTTTTACTTCAAGTCGTTTTGCATTCTCAAATTGCAAAAGAAGAAAATACTTTTAATATAGAAGATGTTGCAAAAGGTATATCCGATAAATTAATTCACAGACATCCTCATGTTTTCGGAGATGTGAAAGTATCCTCAACTCAGGAAATATTAGATAACTGGGAGAAATTAAAAAAAGAAGAAAAACCTCACAGAAAATCAATAATGGACGGAATATCACGCTCGCAATCAGCATTAATGAGTGCTCAAAAAATAAGCAAGAAGGCGGTTAAGGTCGGATTTGAGTGGCCTGATGAAAAATCTTTGTATGATTGCGTGTTCTCGGAAATAAAAGAATTCAGCGAGGCTAAAACCCAAGAGGATAAAGAAGATGAATTGGGTGATATATTATTTGCCGTTGTTAATCTTGCAAGATGGAATAAAATTGATGCGGAACAGGCACTTTTAAAAGCAAATAAAAAATTTATTCAAAGATTTAAATCTATGGAAAATAATTCAAATAAACAGCTTGAGCATCTTACCTTGGAAGAATGGGATGAACTTTGGAAAAAAGCTAAAGAAGAAACAAAGAAATAAGAGTTATGGATAAAAAAAATATAGTTGATAATGCCGAAAAAAAAGTAAAAAAATATTTTGAAAAGGTCGATGAGATAAAGGAATATAATCAGGAAAAAGTTTTAAAAGCTTTTTATGATAATAAAATAGGTCTTGAACATTTTGCAAGTGTGTCGGGATACGGGCATGATGATATGGGCAGAGAAGCCTTAGACAAAGTTTTTGCACAAGTGTTTAAGGCTGAAAAGGCAATAGTAAGAAATCATTTTGTATCGGGAACTCACACACTCTCTTGTGCTTTGTTCGGGAATCTTAGGTATGGTGAAAAACTTGTCAGCGTGGCAGGTTCACCATATGATACAATGGAAGAAGTTATAGGTAAACGTGGAGACAAAAGGGCTTCTTTAATCGGGCATGGGGTTTTATATGATGAAGTTGATTTAATTAACGATACGGATGTTGATTTTAAAGGCATAGAAAATAAAATTGATAAAACCGTAAATATGGTTTTAATACAGCGCTCGAGAGGGTATTCTTTAAGAAAATCACTTGATATTAAAACAATAAAAAAAATAATAGAAACAGTAAAATCTAAAAATTCGGATTGTATATGCTTCGTGGATAATTGTTACGGAGAATTTGTGGAAAAAGAAGAACCTTTAGAGGTTGGTGCTGATTTAATAGCAGGGTCATTAATAAAGAATCCCGGCGGAGGTATAGTTGAAGCCGGCGGTTATATAGCAGGTAAAGAAGAATATGTTAATCAGTCAGCTTATAGGCTTACTGCACCTGGTATAGGTGCAGAAGGCGGAGCAATGCTGAATCAATTAAGGTTAATATTTCAGGGCTTATTTATGGCTCCTTCAATTGTGTCTGAAGCCGTGAAGGGTTCAATTTTAGCTTCTCAAGTTTTTGAAGATATAGGATTTATTTCTACTCCGAAACCTGATGAAATAAGAACAGATATTATTCAGACCATAAAATTTTCAGCCCCTGAGCCGTTATTGGAATTTTGTAAAACACTTCAAATGTATTCCCCTGTTGAATCATATTTAACACCCGTTCCCGATGAGGTTCCGGGGTATGATAATAAGCTTATAATGGCAGGCGGATCGTTTATTGAAGGTTCAACAATAGAACTTTCAGCAGACGGGCCTTTAAGAGAACCTTATGCTGCATATATGCAAGGCGGATTAAATTATGCGCATGTCAAAATTGCCCTTAAGGGTATTATAGAAAGACTTGTTAAATAATTTTCCGTTTATAAAGTTAAATCTTGAGTCTTTGATGAAATTTTTTCTTTAGCTATATTTATGAATTCATCTAAAGATAATTTTCCTGCTTCACCAATACCTCTTATTCTGACTGCGACTTTATTTTCTTCAATTTCTTTGTCGCCCACAACAAGAACATAAGGTATTTTGTGGTCTTGTAAAGCTTCTCTTATTTTGTAACCCATACTTTCCGAACGGTCATCCAATTTAACTCTGATTCCCGAAGCAAACAGCTTATCATAAACAGATTTTGCATAGTCGTTATGACGTTCTGATATAGGAACTACACAAACTTGTTGAGGTGCAAGCCACATTGGGAATGCTCCTGCATAATGTTCTATTAATATGCCATGGAATCGTTCCATAGAGCCGAATATAACTCTGTGAAGCATAACGGGTGTCTTTAATTGACCGTCTTTATCCTGATATTTTATTTCAAATCTTTCGGGTAAATTAAAGTCTAATTGAATTGTTGCACACTGCCATGTTCTTCCTATAGCATCTTTAACTTTGAAATCAATTTTAGGTCCGTAGAATGCACCGTCTCCTTCATTGATTTCATATTTCATTCCGCGTTTATCCATAGCTTCTTTCAAGCCTGCTTCTGCTAATTCCCAATTTTTAAGTTCACCTACATAGCTTTCGGGACGGGTTGAAAGTTCAACTTCAAATTCCATATTAAATATTTTCATTGTATCCGCAACAAAATCAATGATGGCATTAATTTCATCAACTAATTGCTCCGGAGTACAGAAAATATGCGCATCATCTTGAGTAAACCCTTGTACACGGGTTAAACCTGATAAAGCACCTGATTTTTCTCTTCTGTATACAGTTCCTAATTCTGCCATTCTCAAAGGCAGTGAACGATATGAATGTCTGTTTGATTGATATATCATTATATGAAACGGGCAGTTCATCGGTTTTACTATATATTGTTCATCATCTTCACTATCTTTTTGTATAAAAAACATATTTTCTCTATAGTGATCTATATGTCCCGATAATTCCCATAATTTTGATTTTGCTATTTGAGGAGAATGAACTATAACATAACCTCTTTTTCTGTGTTCCGTTCTCCAATAATTTTCAATTTCTTCACGAACTATAGCCAAATTAGGATGCCAAAGAACGAGTCCTCCTCCGATTTCTTCTCTTACGGAAAATAAATCAAGGGCGCTTCCTAATTTTCTGTGGTCACGTTTTTGTGCTTCTTCTAAAAATGTTAAATATTTTTCCAAATCTTCTTTATTCCAAAATGCTGTTGCATAGATTCTTTGAAGCATTTTATTTTTTTCATTGCCTCTCCAATATGCACCTGCAACTTTTAATAATTTAATTGCATTTCCCTTTATATATGAGGTATTAGGAACATGCGGTCCTGCGCAAAGGTCATTAAATAATATATTTCCTTCTTTATCTTTAGTTAAATATAAGGTAGGATTGTCATTTCTGTGTTCTTCCAATAATTCTGCCTTGTATATTTCACCTTGAGCTTTAAATTCATCTATTTGTTTTTGAACATCGGGTATTAAATATTTCTCAAAAGTAAGGTTTTGTTTAAGAATGTTTTTCATTTCAGCTTCAATCAAAGACAAATCTTCATCGGTAAAAGAATGGTTATCAAGGTCAAAATCATAATAAAATCCGTTATCAACGGCAGGACCTATTGCAAGCTTTGCCGAAGGAAACAGCTTTTGAACAGCCTGTGCCATTATATGTGATGCAGAGTGCCTGAGTATATATAAAGTTTCATTATTTTTTTCCATATTGTTCCCCTTTTGAGTTTATATTAAATTTATATCACTCATAAAGTAATATATCAATAAATAGCAAAGAAAAATTATTCATACCTTAGAGCATCAATAGGATTTAATAAAGAAGCTTTGTATGCCGGATAATATCCGAAAGCAATACCTACCAATCCTGAAAATCCCAATGATAATAAAATTGAAAAGAGTGATATAGAAACACTCATGCTGTCAGAGAAAAACTCTATGGCTTTTGCACCTATTATACCCGTTAAAACACCAATTATACCGCCTATTATGGATAAAAGAAATGATTCAATCAAAAATTGTGCCCTGATATCCGATGCTCTTGCGCCTATTGCCATTCTTATTCCTATTTCTTTTGTTCTTTCCGTAACGGATACGAGCATTATATTCATAATACCTATACCGCCTACCAAAAGAGAAACCGAAGCTATTGATGCCAAGAGAATGGCAAAAGTTTTGACGGTTGATTTCATTTTTTCCTGAAATTCTGCGGAATTTCTTATTTCAAAATCATTTACCTGATTTTTACCTATATTATGTCGTATTTTTAAAAGTTCTTCCGTTTCTTTTTCAATATTATTGAGAGAATCAGCATCTAATCCTTTAACAATTATCATATTAACCGTTCCGGGAAAACTTACGCCGAATAATTTTTTTTGTGCTGTTGTTATGGGAATAAATATTAAATCATCTTGGTCAAAAGGACCTGTTGAACCTTTTGCTTTCAATGTTCCCAAGACTTTGAACGGGACATTACCTATTCTTATTACTTTATTAACGGGAGAAACATCGCCAAATAATTCGGTGGCAACGGTTGAACCTATTACTGCTACTTTTGCCCCATTTTTAACATCTTCAAAAGAAAAACTTCTTCCAAGCTCTATTTCATAATTTTTAATATATAAATATGGCGGAGTTGTACCATATACGCTTGTTTGCCAATTTTGATTGCCATACATAACCTGTTTACCTTCATTAGAAGCAGGTGCTACGGCATCCACATCCGTTATATTTTTTTGAATCGCAATAGCATCTTTTAACGTCAAAGAGGGTCTTGTTCCGATTCCCATGCTTACTCCGCCTGTTCTTGCAGAGGCTGAACGAATGGTAAGCATGTTACTTCCCATTGATTCCATATTTTCTTGTACTTTTTTACTTGCTCCCGTTCCTATTGACAGCATTATTATAACCGCACTCACACCGATAATTATACCTAAACTTGTCAGTGCCGAACGCATCTTGTTTACGTATAAAGAGTTTATAGCCATTTTTAATGTTGATTTTATATCTATCATTTATGTTTGCCTTGTTTTTGTTTTTAACCATTCTTCTTTTGACATATCTGATATTATTTTCCCGTCTTTAAAACGTATTATTCTCTTTGTATATTCCGCAATATCGGGTTCATGAGTTACTAATACTATTGTTTTACCGGTTTCTTTGTTTAAATTTACAAAAAACTCCATAACTTCAATGCTTGTTTTTGTATCTAAATTACCTGTGGGTTCATCTGCCAATATTAAAGGAGCATCATTCACTATTGCTCTTGCTATTGCAACTCTTTGTTGTTGACCGCCCGACATTTGATTGGGCATATGATCTTCTCTTTTTTCCAAACCCACTATTTTTAAAGCTTCTCTTGCCCTTTTATGTCTTTCACTTTCGCTTATTCCCTTATATATCATAGGTAATTCAACATTTTCAAGTGCGCTTGTTCGAGGTATTAAGTTAAAACCTTGAAAAACAAACCCTAATTTTACGTTTCTTATATCAGAAAGCTCATCTTGGCTTAATTTCAATACATCTACACCATCTAAAAAATAACTTCCAGAATTGGGTTTATCTAATGTACCTAACATATTCATGCAAGTTGACTTTCCGCTTCCTGATGTCCCCATAATCGCTACAAATTCACCCTTTTCTATGCTTAATGATACATCATCAAGAGCGTTAAAGCTTTCTTCTCCTGTTTGATATGTTTTTATTGCATGTTTTACTTCTATTAATGCCATCTCAGTTATAACCTCGGAGGACGCATTGCCCTTTTATTATCTTTTCCGGTCTTTATTGCTTTCACATACACTATATCTCCTTCTTTTATTTTATCGGATATAATTTGTGTATATGAGTCATCACTTACACCTGTTTCTATATCTATTCTTACGGGTTTTCCTTTTCTATCCGTCCATATACCTTTATTTTCATATTTTTGCTTGTTGTCGACAGTCGTGAATTTCAATGCAATATTAGGTACGGTTAATACATTCTCTTTTTTATCCGTTATTATTGATACATTAGCTGTCATGCCGGGCATGAGTTTGCCTTCTTCATTTTCTACTTCAATTATAACGGTATAGGTAACAACATTAGATTCTGTAACGGGTGAAAGTCTTACTTGTGTTACTTTTCCGTAAAAAACGCTATCGGGATAACCGTCAAGAGTGTATTCTACATCCTGACCTTCTTTCACTTTGCCTATATCAGCTTCTGAAACACTCGTTTCAATTTTCATTTTATTTAAATCTTCCGCAACGGTAAATAAAGTAGGTGTTTGGAAACTTGCTGCAACCGTTTGTCCTACTTCTACTTCTTTTGAAATAACTATCCCTTTAACAGGTGATATGATTTTAGTGTATCTCATATTGGCGGATGCGGTTGCATAGTTAGCTTCTGCCTGCATTATTGATGCTTTTGCCGCTGATACTTGAGCTAAATCTGATTTATACGCAGATTCGGCAGAATCTAAATCATTTTTTGATATTAAATTTCTTGAGTATAAATTTTTGTACCTTTTGTATGTTTTAGTATCATATTCTAAAATCGCCTGATTTTTAGATAGAGTTGCTTTGGCATTATTTATATTTGCAGTTGCCTGTTTTAGTTGTGCTTCAAATAAGGATGTGTCTATTTGTGCTAATAATTGACCTTTTTCAACCTCTGAATTATAGTCTACGTATATTTCATTTATCATACCTGATACTTGTGAACCAATATCAACAGTATTTACCGGTTCAATTGTACCTGTTGCCTCAACTATTCTCGTAATTGTTCGTTTTTTTACGGGTTCAGTTATATATTTTACTTGAGAATTTTTTTTATTTAATATAAATGGTATTGCGATTATTATCAGTATTAAAAATATTATTGTAAATCGTTTCATTATCTTTCTCCCATTGCGGTTTGAAGGTCAGTTAAAGCAACATTATATCTGTATATTGTTTGTACATAGTCCCTTTGCGCATTGTTATAATTTTCTTTTGCATCCTGAAGTTCAATAAAATTACCCATTCCGACTTCATATCTTGCATCCGCTAATTCGTAGTTTTCAAGTGTCTGTTTAACTTTTGTTTGCATTAAAGGAATGTTTTTTTCAAGTTGTATCATATTTATATATGCACTTTGAACTTCAAAATATATTTTTTGTTTTATGGAATCTACATTCTTTTTTGCTATTTCGAGCTGTGATTTGCTTTCTTTAATTCTCATCTTTGTTTCCATAATATTCAAATTATTAGTGGAAAGATATGCCCCTAAGGTTAGTCCGTTTGAAGAGTAATATGAATTATTCTGCCAATTATAGCCAACTGAGCCGGTTAAATTTGGGAAATATTCTTTTTTTGAATATTTTAAGGCTTCATTTACGGCATCTTTTGTTGCTTCCATGGAAAGTAAATCGGGTCGTTTTTTATATGCAATTTCTATTGATTCCTGAAGTGTATAGGGGTATTTTGTAAATTTATAGTTTTGAAGAATGTCGGTTTTTTCAACCTGCATGGTTAAAACTGCTTCTTTTGGTTCAATTGTTCCGTCTTCTTTTGTTTTTGTATTAGCTATATTTAAAAGGTTAACTTCCGCATAATTATTTTTAAAATTGAATGTTTCCGTGTTTTCTATCTGATAATCAGGAGCATTTACAATAAACATGGCATTATTTAATTGTATAATAGAGTTTTGATAAGTATTTTCAGCGCTTACTAAATTTATTTTCGCATCACTTAAATAAACCTCTTGGTTAACTAAATCTATTTTAGATACAAGACCTTCATCATAAAAGGCTTTTGTTCTGTCATATTGTCTTTCGTTAACTAATACGTTTGCTTTTTGTATATCAATATTGGCTTTAGCCGCAAGTACTCCGTAATATGCCGATTTTACGTTGTTGGCAGTATCTAATATTGTTGCTTCCAAATCGTATTCTGCCGCAATTTTATAAAATTTTTGCATTTTTACCTGAGAAAATACTTTTCCAAAACTGTATATAAGTTGATTTAAGGCTACTTGTGCGGAAAAATTTTTTCTGTTTGTAGAACGGTACTTTGTTTCTGTATTTGCAAAATCACTGCCAACACTTGCACCTATTGAAGGGAAATAACTTGCTTTACTTTGCCCAACTCTTGCATCATACATTTCTACGTATTGCTTTGCTATTTCAATATCATAACTGTTTTGCAAAGCAAGATTAATGCAATCCTCCAACGAAAGTGTTGCACCTTGTGTTATTTCTTCTATAGCTTCTGCCTTAGTATTTATAACTATTAAAGACAGTATTATCAATAATATTTTTACATATTTTTTCATATCAAATTATCGTTTTAATTATTATTATAAAATTCTTTTAACCTTGTACAATCAGCTAACAATACTATATTACATTTTTTATAACGATTCGAAAATTTAAAAGTTCATTTTAGTAATGATTTTCTTTTTTTGTATAAGATAAAGAAAAATAAAATTATTATTAAAGTTACACCGATTATAACAAGTTCAATATATTCTTTTATTGCTTCACCAAATAAAATTAAAACCAAGCTTACTATAAAAAATCTTAAACCTCTGCCAAAAAAGCTCGAAATTATAAATTTTAAAAAGTTCATTTTTAGAACACCGCTTGCAATAGTGAATACTTTATATGGAATGGGAGTAAAAGCGGAGAAAAATACGGCAGCTGTTCCGTATTTATTATAAAGATTTTCGACGGCTTCAAATTTTTCTTTACCCCCTTTTCTGAACAACCAGTTAAAAGCAGGTCTTCCGCCCCATATTCCTATTGCATATCCAATCATTGCTCCAAATACGGAAGCAATTGTACAAATAAGAGCATAATACATTGCTTTTTTCGGACTTGCTAAATCCATTGCTATTAACAGAAAATCAGGGGGCGGCACAAGGAAAAAACTCTCGATAAAAGAATTTAATGCCAATCCTTCCACTCCCATTGATTGAAAAAACTCATTCATTTTGATAAATATTTCTGTCATATTCTAATTTTATCATGAAAAATTTTCTCTTTGTTTACTACTCTTTCGGTATTTGAAAAATTTGTTTTAAGTGGTAATCTTAAGATGCC
>CANQNX010000002.1 GCA_947625345.1 Candidatus Gastranaerophilales bacterium | reverse complement strand
CCTCGCTCTGATGTTGTCTCGCAAGAAAATTCACAAAACTCCGTATATGGTTTTCAAACTTTATTTTTTATTCTTATCAAATTAATTTTTAAAATGATACTACGTTTTTAATTTTCTAACTTCGACCCGAGCTGCGGAACTCCTCCCTTCGGTCGTCAAACAGTCCTCGCTCTGATGTTGTCTCGCAAGAAAATTCACAAAACTCCGTATATGGTTTTCAAACTTTATTTTTTATTCTTATTAAAATCTGAAATATATAAACGGATTGTATGTACCTGATGCGATATAGCATGTTGATAAGAAAAATAAAAACAACAGCCATATATTAATAAAAGCCCGTCCATATTTATTTTTAATATAAAGCATATTTTTAAATATCGGTACAGAACATATTAATGCAACAAATAACATAATAATCAGTACATTATCTATATAATATACATTAGTATATACAAAATTTTCCTTATTAAGATGTAATAATCCAAACATATTCATTAAATAATCCCAAGCATATTTGATACTGTCTGAACGGAATATTACAAAGGCAATAATAGCAACAATAATCATGTAACAATGCTGAATAAATCTTATTAATTTTGTTTTACCTTCCCTGCTCCATTTGGTAATTCCTTCAATAAAAACAAAAAATCCGTTATAAAGACCGTGTACAATAAAAGTCCAATTCGCACCGTGCCATATGCCGATACAAAACCAAGTAACCGCAAATGATAAAAACATAACAATTTTTGAAGCTTTTTTTCTGCCGATTATATTGTTTAGTTTATCAATAAATTTAGACTCGCTTATTCCTTTTGTAACGGGATAAAACAAATAATCTTTAAACCAGGTTGATAATGAAATATGCCACCTTCTCCAATATTCGGACATTGATTTTGAAATAAAAGGATAATTAAAATTTTCCAGAAATCTAAATCCGAAAATTAACCCCAAGCCTATTGCCATATCTGAATACCCTGAAAAATCAAAATATATTTGGAAAGAATATGCAATAGCACCCAACCATGCAATACCATGAGAAAAAGTATGAGGGTCTTGGACAAATATTTTATCTACCGCCAATGCCATTGTATTTGCTATTAATACTTTTTTCGAAAGTCCTATAATAAATCTTTTAACTCCCAAATCAACTTTTTCAAAGCTTACATCTCTATCTTCAATTTGTTCCGCTATATCATGATACTTAACTATAGGACCTGCTACCAGCTGAGGAAACAAGCAGATATATAATGCCAATTTATAGATATCTTGTTGAGGTTTAACTTCTTCTTTGTATACATCAAGTAAATATGACATTGCCTGAAATGTGTAGAATGAAATCCCGATAGGCATAATGACATTAATTACACTTATATGCGAATGAAACATTAAATTTATATTATCCAATATAAAATTAAAATATTTAAAATAAATTAAAAACCCTAAGTTTCCAATTATAGTTAAAATCAGGGCTAACTTTTTATGAGTTTTATATTTATCAACGGCTATTGCTCCAAAATAGTTGATTATTATTGTCAAAAGCATTATGGCAAGGTACTTTGGTTCTCCCCAAGCATAAAATATTATACTGGCAATCAGTAATATCGGATTATGAAGTTCTTTTTTCGTAATCAAATATAATAATAAAACTATCGGTAAAAATACATATATAAATGTCATAGAACTAAATAACATTACTAATTACTCCATTTCAAAAAATTGTCTTAACCGTGTCATATTGCCATATGTAATACAAAAAACAATAATATTCGGTTTATATTCAAGTATATCTTTTTCGTGATATTTTATAATTTTAAATTGGTCTTCATTAGGTATATTTTTTACATTATTATTTCTTATGTGAAATACATTTTTAAAAGTATAAGGAATAAATTCATCCAGATTTTCAGTCATACTTGTACCAAGTACGATTACACGATAGTCAGCTCCATTGGGATAGAAGAAATTTTTTTCCAAATGATATGGGATAACTTTAGTTTTGATTTTTAATCGATTTGCTTTTTTATGTATATAGTACCTGTACTTTGTATTATGTATTTTTTTAATATATTGTTCGGGTAAATTCATATAGGTTGAATTATAGCCGTATATGAAATCATCATTAAAATTAGAGTTAACTAAATAACTTTCATAATAATTAAAATCATTTTCTTGAAGAACATATATATCTTGATGTTTTTTATTAATTTCTTTCATCAATTCTTTATAACCGATATAAGCCCCGTCAAAAGTCCAATGCGGGTCCGCTTTAAAATACGTATATGTATTTTTTGTGCCTTCTTTGAGTTCTTTTAACGGATTTACAATGTGCATATTATATTTTTGATTTAATTCTTTTACTTTTTCATAAATTTTTAGAGCATATTCATCTTTAATATATATATCTTTTGTCGGAGGATAAATATATTTTCTGCTTGGTACGAGCAAAACATATAATTCAATATTATGTTCTTTGCAATATTTATCAAATTTTATTAAAGCTTCATAGTCTTGTTGATTAATTTCCCCTAACTTATTTTCAATTTCATTATCTGAAAAAATATAATCATTTGGATAAATAAAACCTTTAGGTAATTTTTTTGTTATAGGCATTAAAATTTTGATTTGAGAATTCAAAAAAAACGGCCTTAAATTAAACCTATCATTAAACCAAGAATTATAATCTTTACCGAAGTTGAAATTAATTCCTCCGTTCTTTTTAATTAAAGGTTTCCATATGGCAAAAGCTCTGTTTTCTTTTAAGGAATATTTATTCTGATTAATATGACTCATGGGAACAAATAAAAATATGAAAAATATTAATAAAAAGATTATCTCAATCCTTGATTGATGTTTAATTGTATTAAAATTAGCAATATAATCCGTTAATTTATATGCAAGTAAGTATGTCAAAACTAAAATGACAATAAAAATTTTAAAATCAAATTTTACGGATGTTCTTATATCTATAGGTTTATTGTATGTTAAAATCATAGAATTTTCCGCTTGGGGGGGGGTAATTTGAATTGTATTATCGCTATATGCAAGTTTTCCATTATTAATGCTGAATGCTTTTAAGTCATCAAGTTTATATTTGCCGTTTTTTAATGTGATATTTTTTATTTCAATTTGATTATCATCTGTTATATCATTAAAAACAAATCTTATTCTTTTGGGAAATTTTGACCTTTCAACCGAAATTCTTACGTGAGAGATTTCTTCAAGATTAATTTTTCTACCTTGAGACTTAATTTGTTTAAATTCATTATTATCTTTTTTGTTTAACTGTGCTTCAATATTGCATTCGCCTTTGCCTAAAATATCAAAATCAACACTCATCGGACTAAAATCTAACCATAATTTATTTGAACAAAAGAGTGTAAATATTGTGATTATTATAGCTATTATTGTTCTCTTTTTCATTATCGTTATTAATTCCTTTTATACAAGATTAACATAAAAATCTTTTTTGTTATAACAAAAGTATCAAAACCACTTTTAAAACTTATTTGATTCCATCAAAATTAATCGAACTCTTAAAATCCATTCATGACAATAAAAAACGACCGATTTTATTATCGCTCGTTTATTAAAATGGAGAATAGGAGACTCGAACTCCTAACCCCCTGCGTGCAAAGCAGGTGCTCTACCAATTGAGCTAATCCCCCTTAGGAATTACAAGAATAATATTAACATGTCATAAAAAAAAATCAACACCCTTTTTTTATTTTATTATAAAATTGTTTTAAATTTTCTTTGTCTTCAATATTAGTTATAAGCTTTATTGAAGAGTTTAAAACTTCCGAGGCGGCTTTTTTATTCCCTGTTTTTAGGTAATATTCGGCATATTCTTTTATGTATTTTATATTATACGGGGCTAATCTTTTCATAATTGAAAAGTTTGAAAGTGCTTTTTCTTTTTGATTGTTTTCTATATTACATTTTGCCATATAATAATGATATTCTGCGTTTGTTATGTTTATGGATGAGGCTTCTTTGAAGTATGTATATGCGCTTTCAAAATCCTGTAACTCATAATATAGTTTTGCGATTATTCCGTAATATTTTTCATTATTAGGATTTATTGTAAGTGCTGTTTTATAATATTTTATTGCTTCTTTATAATTATTTTTTTCTGTTTCTATTAATCCTTTGATATAGTATATTTCATCAGAATTAATATCAAGATTAAGAGCTTTATTTAGGTCGCTTTCGGCTTCTTCATATTCGGATTTTTCCATCATTATTTTTGCTTTTAAAATATATGCTTGAATGTATTTTGAATTTATTGAGATTATTTCTTTCGTAAGATTATATGCTTCGTCAAATTTTGAATCGTTAAAATATATTTGTGCCAATGTATATTTATATTCGACTGAATTTTTGTTTATATCAATTGCTTTTTTGATGTATGTTGTTGCGTTATCCCACATATTTAATTTTGAATAATAAACGGCTAAAGCATAAAATGTAAAGTCGTCAATTATATTTGTCTGCTTTAATTTTTCAACAATTTTACCTGCTAAGGCACTTTCATTTTTATTAATCATCAAGATTACTTTTAGAGAAAGAGCTTTAATATTTTCAGGGTCGGAATCTAAAACACTTCCGATAATATTTTCTGCATCCTGAAATTTTTTGTTTGTGTAATATAGGTAAGAGAGCGCATATTTATATAAAGAGTTTCCTTTATCGATAGAAACGGCTTTAATATAGGCTTCTTGTGCTTCTTTAAAATAGCCTTTCAAAGAAAAAATCACTCCTGCCTTAAAATAATATTCCGCATTCTTATTATTGATTTTTATGGCACAAGTATAATAATTTAGCGCAGAGTCATAATTTCCGTTTTTGTAATCTAAGTCGCCTAAAATATAGAAAAGTTTATCATTTTCAGAAAATTTAAGCAGTCGTTCAGCTAAATCACGAGCTTTTTCATATTCTTCTTTATTGAATAAATAACTTGCGAGGTGGCAGCCTGCTTCTATATTATTTTCATCTTGAGAAAGAACTTTTGAATAAAATTCAAAAGCTTTTTCTTCATTTTCCTGCTTTAAATATTCATCGGCAATAATTAAATTTATTTGGACGGTATTTAAATTTTCATAATTTGAGTTGTATAGGGATATTACTTTATCAAAATTATTTAAATGAATAAGAAGTTTAAAATAATTAATTGAAGTATTAATTATGTCGTAATTATTATTGTATAATTCTTCAAACAGGTTTATTGCCTTATCATATTTTTGAAGTGAAACATTTAACAGAGCATAGTTATATTTAGCATAATTGTTGTTATTATTTTTTGATAAAACTTGTTCATATAAACTTATAGCCCGTTGAGTTTGGTCAAGTTTTGAATATAAAAAAGCTAATTCCGAAAGTATTTCACAACTTTCATTATCTATAGATAGTGCTTTATAAAAAAAATCAACAGCTAATTTATATTCGCCGTTATTTTTAAATTCAAAAGCTTTTTTTAAATACTCCGATAAATTATTCATATGATTATTATATTTTTAATTAATTAAATAGTAAAGTGACTAAATAAATATTTGATATTACAATATAACTATGGAAAAGAAATTTGAAATATGTTCAAGATATAAACCTTCGGGAGATCAGCCAAAAGCAATACAACAGCTTATTGACGGATTAAATAACGCAGATGATGCACAGACTCTTTTAGGTATAACAGGCTCAGGCAAGACTTTTACAATTGCAAACGTCATAGAAAAAATGCAGAAGCAAACACTTGTAATTGCGCATAATAAAACACTTGCCGCTCAATTATATAATGAATTTAAAGAACTCTTTCCTAATAATGCCGTAGAATACTTTATAAGTTATTATGATTATTATCAACCGGAAGCTTATATTCCGAGAAGTGATACGTATATAGAAAAATCAGCAACAATAAACGATGAAATTGACAGACTAAGACACAATACAACAAGAAGTTTATATGAAAGGAATGATGTAATAGTAGTTGCTTCAGTTAGTTGTATTTACGGTTTGGGTTTGCCGGAACAGTATTTTAAGGGTGCCTTGGAGTTAAATGTCGGTGATGAAATAGACAGAAATGCATTTCTCATGGCTTTGGTAAATATACAATATAACCGGAATGATTTGGAATTGGAACGCTCCACCTTTAGAATAAGAGGGGATATTATAGAAATAATGCCTGCTTATGAAAAAATGGTTATAAGAATATATTTATTCGGGGATGAAGTGGAAAAAATATCCCGTATTAATCCCGTATCGGGAGAAATTATTGAACAAACGGATAAGGTGGTTATTTTCCCTGCAGTTCATTATATAACGGGAGATGAAGATAAAGAAGAAACCATAAGATTAATACGTGAAGAAATGCAGGAACAGGTGAGAAAATTTGAGTTTGAAAATAAATTAATAGAGGCTCAGAGAATATACCAAAGAACAAATTATGATATTGAAATGATTAAAGAAATGGGATACTGCAGCGGGATTGAAAATTATTCGAGAATAATAGAAAGAAGACCTAAAGGAAGTGCTCCTGCTACTTTGTTAGATTATTTTAATGATGACTTTTTATTGGTAATAGATGAATCCCATGTATCAATTCCTCAGCTAAAAGCAATGTATAATGGTGATCAGGCAAGAAAAACAGTTCTCGTTGATTACGGTTTCAGACTTCCGAGTGCAAAAGATAACAGACCTTTAAAGATAGAAGAGTTTTGGGCAAAAGTCGGACAAAAAATATTTGTTTCGGCAACTCCTGGTGATTTTGAAAAATCAGTATCTTCTCAAATTGTTGAACAAATTATCAGACCGACAGGACTTGTAGATCCTGAAATTTTTGTGAAACCCACTTTGAATCAGGTGGATGATTTGATAGAAGAAATCCAAAATGTAGTCGATAAAAAAGAAAGAGTACTTGTAACAACACTTACAAAGAAAATGGCGGAAGATTTATGTGATTATTTGAGACAGTTAGGAATAAAAGTAAGATATCTTCACAGCGAAATTACTTCAATAGAAAGAGTTGAAATTTTAAGAGATTTAAGATTGGGTGTTTTTGACGTACTCATTGGTGTAAATCTGTTGAGAGAAGGACTTGACATACCTGAAGTGTCGCTCGTTGCTATAATGGATGCTGATAAAGAAGGATTTTTACGTTCTGAAACAAGTTTGATTCAAACAATAGGAAGAGCAGCGAGAAATGTATGTTCTAAAGTTATAATGTATGCCGATAAAATCACAGACAGTATGGATAGAGCAATAAAAGAAACCGAAAGAAGAAGAAAAATTCAATTAGAGTATAATAAAGAGAATAATATAACTCCTCAAACAATTAAAAAACCGATTGAAAATAATCTTTTACAACTTGTTGACAGTTACAGAAATATTGAAGATATTGTAGCTGAAGAAATGGCAGAAAATAATATTTCGAAAAAAGATTTACCAAAATTGCTTGATAAACTTGAAAAATCTATGAAAAAAGCCGCTTCAATTCTTGATTTTGAAAGAGCGGCTGAAATTCGTAATCAAATTAAAAAACTTCGAGATTTATCTCTTTAATTTTTTATGATGTATGTGTTTTTTATTATTTTTCTTTGTTACAACAGGAATTGATTCTTCATATAAGTCTGAGATATATGAAAATAAAGATAAAAATGAAATTGTTATAAACAAACCTATATACATATATACTGCAGAGCTTTCTTCCGACAGAATTGCTTTTAAACCCAAATAAACAACTAAAAATCCTAAGAAAACTATAAAAAAGAATTGAAGACAGTAGTTTAACATTTTTACCATAAACTCACCACCGCCTTGAAGTAACAAATCTAATCTATATCCGTCAAAAATATTACTTTTCGCTGAAAAAAGAACAGTCGGGATAAAAATAAATGGTGAAAGAATTATTACGGCAAAAAATAATATGATGTTAAGACCTAACGGTTCAATATTTATATTTTCAATAATGTATTTTATTATAAAATATAATATTACTGACCCCGGAAGCATTAATATTATAAAGGCTAATGCTCGTATAACCAATTCAAGAAAGTCTAAAGGACCCGCTAATATGGGGGTTTCATTATTTATATTTCTTTTTACTAATATGGCGGCATTACCTATCAGTAAGACAAATGTTATCCCTCCTAAGAGATAGAAATTTTCTCTGTGTGCCATTAAATAATCAAAATTAAAAATAATAAGGAAACACAGATAACTTAAAAATAAAACTTTTGGTACCCACCACGGATCTGTAGCTATGTTTCTTATTGAATTTATAACACTTGCCATATTATCTCCTTTTCTGCCTTATAATCTTTCAATAAATTCTTCACCCTTAATTCTGTTAATAATTTCTGTTACATCATTGTTATCAAGAGTTTCTTTTTCAAGAAGCTCTTGAGATATTGCGTCTAATAAGTCTTTATTTTGTGATAATAATTCTTTTGCATATTCATATCTTGAATCAATTATTTTTTTAACTTCTCTGTCTAAATCTGCGGCAAATTCTTCAGAAAAGTCACGTGTAGTACCAAAATCACGTCCCATAAACACATGTTCTTGTGATTTGCCGTATGTCATAGCCCCCATTTTTTCTGACATTCCCCATTGAGAAACCATTTTTTTCGCTAATTCCGTTACTTTTTCAAGGTCGCTTGATGCGCCTGTTGAAATCTTATCCGGCCCGAAAACTATTTCTTCCGCCACTCTTCCGCCTAATGTCATTGTAATTTGATCTAAAAGTTTTGCTTTACTTATGTGGACTTTATTATCTTCAGGTTTTGTCCATGTGATACCTAAAGCATAACCTCTCGGAATAATTGTTACCTTATGAAGTTCATCGCAATCTTTTAATAATTTTGCCAAAAGGGCATGTCCGACTTCATGATATGATGTTATTTCCTTATCTTCATCCGTCATTACTTTGCTTTTCTTTTCAATACCTGCAATAACTCTGTCAATGGCATCATCAATTTCATTCATATTTATGACGGTTTTATTTCTTCTTGCCGCTAAAAGAGCAGATTCATTTAAAAGACTTTGAAGGTCTGCCCCGGTAAATCCGGGAGTGCGTTTAGCCAATATCTTTAAGTCTACGTCAGAGCCTAAAGGTTTGCCTTTTGCGTGAACTTGTAATATCTTCTCTCTTCCTTTTACGTCAGGTAAACTTACCATAATTTGACGGTCAAATCTTCCGGGTCTTAAAAGAGCATTATCTAAAATATCAGGTCTGTTTGTTGCGGCTAAGATAATAATATTTGTATTTCCGTCAAATCCGTCCATTTCAACAAGTAATTGATTAAGAGTCTGTTCTCTTTCATCATGACCGCCGCCTAAACCTGCACCTCTTTGTCTTCCGACTGCATCTATTTCATCAATAAACACTATACAAGGTTGGTGTTTCTTTGCCTGCTCAAATAAATCTCTTACTCTCGAAGCTCCGACACCTACAAACATTTCCACAAAATCAGAGCCGCTTATTGAAAAAAACGGTACACCTGCTTCTCCGGCTACGGCTTTTGCCATTAGGGTTTTACCTGTTCCCGGTGCTCCTACCAATAATACGCCTTTTGGTATTTTTGCTCCTAATTTTAAATATTTTTCCCCGTTTTTTAAAAAATCTACAATTTCTTCTAATTCTTGTTTCTCTTCATCAATACCTGCTACATCTTTAAATGTAATTTTAACTTTGCTGTCAAGCATCATTTTTGCTTTGCTTTTTCCGAAAGATAATGCTTGAGAACCTCCTGTTTGTATTATTTTTGCTAATATTATAAAAAATATTATTATTAATATAATTGGAAATGCCGTACCCATAAGCCCCATAAATGATGATGATTCATTTGCTTTTTTTATTTCTATATTTACGTTATTTTCCTCTAATAAAGGATAAATAGATGAATCATTTGCGGGTATATTGGTTTTGTATCTTAATTCTGCAGTAACTTCCTCTTGTCCGTTTATATTACTTTTTATATCTTCATTATAAGGAGTCGCTGTAACGGAATCATTATAAATTACAACTTCTTTTATTTGAGAATTTTTAACTTTATCTAAAAACTCACTATATGATAAATATTGTGTTGAAGTTTTAGGCGCAGTAAATGATGACACTAATGCCAATATTAAAAGTCCTATTACAAGCCATAAACCCATTAATTGATTTTTATTCATTTTTTATCCTTATTTAGTTTAGCATTTTTAATTATACCATAAATCGGTATTATTAACTTTAGACTCTTCCGTATATATCCTGATACCTTATTATGTCATCTTCAGAGATATAATCACCTCTTTGAACTTCTAATATTTTTAACGGAATATCGGTATTGTTTTGCAGTGAATGTTTTGCTTTTTGAGGAATGTCTATACTCTTTCCTTTTTGAAGAGAATATGTATTATCTTCCAACACAACGTCAGCACTACCTTCTAATACTACCCAATGCTCCGAACGATGATTGTGAGATTGCAATGAAAGTCTGTTTTTGGGCAGTACATATATTAATTTTGTCAGATATCCTTTACCCGAATTCAGGCATGTATAATACCCCCATGGTCTGTATACCGTTTTACAACTCAGGGTGGTTTTATCTTTTTCCTCTTTTAATTTTTTTACCAATTTGTTAATTTCACAAGCTTTTTCTTTTGAGCAAACCAATATTGCATCTTCGGTCTCTATAACTATTTTATCTTTTAAGCCTGCTACGGCAACAACATCTTTTGAAGAATATATTAATGAGTTCTGAATTTTTTCACTTATAACATTTCCTTCAATTACGTTTTCTTTTGAATCTTTTTCTTTTTTATTATAAATATTTTGCCATGAACCCAAATCATACCACTTTGTTTTAAGTTCGACAAAAGCTAGTTTATCGGTTTTTTCCATAATTGCGTAATCTATTGAAATTTCGGGCATATTTTTATAATATTCGTATTTTATTTTATTATTTTCTTCAAACATTTCTTTAGAAAGTTTATTTATGATTTCAGGTGAATATTTTTCAAAATTTTCTTTAAATACTGATAATTTACCTATGTAAATGCCGCAGTTCCAGTAATAGTCTTTATTGTTAATATAACTTTTTGCATCATTATAATCGGGTTTTTCAATAAATTTTTCAACATAAAATCCGTTTTTAATTTTTTCACCTGCTTTTATATACCCGAAACCGTTATCACAATATTCGGGTTTAACTCCCAATGCAATTATTAAATCCGATTTTGATAATAACTGTGCTTTTTTAACGGCTTCTTTAAATTTTTCAATATCTTCGATTTTAAAATCAACAGGAAGAAATATGACAATTTCATCTTTGTCGCCTTCTAAATATGTTATTGCGGATGCAGCTGCAGGTGCTGTATTTTTTATTAAAGGTTCCGATATTATTTCTATATTCTTCGCATATTGTTTTAATTGAAGTCTTATATCACTTTCCTGCCTGATATTTGTAATGGTTAAAATATTTTTATTTGATGTTAATTCAGCGGCTATTTCATAAGTATTTTGAATTAATGTTTTATCCCCGTCTAATTTTAATAATGATTTTGGGTATAAATCTCTTGATAGTGGCCATAATCTTTCACCCGAACCGCCTGCTAAAATTATACACTTCATTAAATAAAACTCCCAAAACCTTTTCCGTTTTGATTTTATTGTATCATATTTTAAATATATAATACAATATTAAAGTCATAATATCGTAGTGAAGCGAGCTCAGAATCTTATGCCTTGAGACCCTGAAATAAATTCAGGGTGAATATTTAAGCGGGCTATATAAATTCCTAAACATTAAACCTGAAATGAACAATGTCACCGTCTTGAATTACGTAATCTTTTCCTTCTAATCTCGTTAAACCTTTATCTCTTGCGGCAGCATATGAGCCTGCTTCCACAAAGTCTTTATATGATGTAACTTCTGCTCTTATAAATCCTTTTTCAAAATCGGTATGAATTACCCCCGCAGCCTTTGGAGCTTTTGAGCCGGATTTTACGGTCCAGGCATGAACTTCTTTTTCTCCTGCTGTTATAAATGTTGTTAAATCAAGTAATTTATATACTGATTGTATCATTCTCTCAATCCCTGAGCTTGATACACCTAAGTCTTGAAGATATGCTTTTGCTTCCTCCTGAGATAAATCTACTAATTCTTCTTCAATTTTGGCAGAAATAACAACAACATCAGCATTATGTTTTGCCGCATATTTCTTTACTTCTTCAACATAATGGTTTCCTGTCGCAAGATCAGCCTCACTCACATTTGCGGCATAAATTACGGGTTTTATACACATAAGCTGAGATGCCCTTGCTATTTCAAGTTCATCTTCTTCAAAGTGTTCTTCAATATTTATAAACATTGCATCTTGCAATAGCTCATTAAGCTTTGATAATACTTTATGTTCTAAAATCGCAGCCTTATCTCCGCTTTTTACTTGTTTTGTTAATCTGTCCAATCTTCTTTCTATTGAAGCCATATCCGCTAATGCAAGTTCCGTATTTATTGTTTCAATATCGTCAATCGGATTAATTTTACCCGATACGTGAATTGTATTATCGTCATCAAAACATCTGACTACCTGAATAATCGCATCAACTTCTCTTATATTATGTAAAAATTGGTTACCTAAGCCTTCACCTTTGCTTGCACCTTTAACTAAACCTGCAATATCAACAAACTCAACTGCCGTCGGTATTACTACATCTGTTTTTACAAGTTTTTTTAATATCTGTAATCTTTCATCAGGGACACTTACTACTCCGACATTTGGTTCTATTGTGCAAAACGGATAATTTTCGCTTTGCGCATTACGTGATGATGTTAATGCATTAAATAATGTTGATTTGCCTACATTCGGAAGCCCTACAATTCCTGCTCGTAACATGATTAATTCCTTATTCTGTTATGTTATTAGCGTAATATAAAAATATATATCAGGCAACTTTTATCATCCGTTTATTAATGAATCTTCGGTAATTTTTATTTGAAATAATGTTCCTTTTGGTAAAGATAAAGATTTACCCTTAGTAAAAATCGCAACAACGGGAGACAGAGCTAAATTAACCGTATATACAGCAATACCTCCCGTTAAGGGTACAATTGATAATATATTTATAACGGGTATTGGAGCTAGTGCTTTTGCGCATTTTTGAGCTGCATTATATGTTGCTCTTCCGGGTTTCATTACTTTGGAAAAATTTTTCCAATAAGAACGTTTACCTTTTATGTTTCCTAAAAATATTTTTTTTGAATTTGCCAAAGATACTTTTGAATTTATTTGCGACATAATTCCGTTATAATATATTTCATCTATTTTTAACTCGATTAAACCACCGTTACCGCTTAATTGCGGAGGATGAGAATCCGTAATTGTTCCTTTTAATATCGTTCCTGTAGGAATTATTGCTCCTTCTTTTGTTGTAATCGCATTTGTTGCCGCAAATGAAACTTTTGTACCCATAGGTGTTCTGTCCGTTATTGCTCTTGTAGATTGAACGGATATTTTTGTGCCGCTCTTTAAGTTATATGTTTTGCCTGTAGGGTTGTATTGCGGAGTTTTTATTTCAATCGGTGCACTCGCTGTTTCTTCAGGCAGCGGAGGTAGTTCACTTTCTTCTATTTTATAATTTTTTCTTATTTCTCCGTCTATGGATGAGTCAAATTCAACACTGTATACGGGTGTTGATATTATGTTTATTAATAAAAGAAATGACAATATTTTTTTCATAACTTTTATTTTAGTATGTTTTATTTATTTTTTACTCAATTAAAAATATTATTTTTGTTTAATTGAAGCTTGGGATAAAAATTCTTCCGGTGTTATATCGTAAATAAAACTGTTGCATTCTTCTTTAAATACATTTGTAATTGAGCCTGTTTTTTTATATTTTTGATATAATTTTTCGCTGTATGAGCCTAATTTACCTAAAATTGCACCTGATATAAGAGAAAATGACAGGTTTTTTGCTCCCGATAACATTTTTGTTGTTCCGTATACAAACGTAGCAAAGGTTCCGACTAAAGGTATGCAGGTTGTAAGGGTTTTTGATATCTTTTCATCTTTGTCATCACTTGTTCCTATTGCATAAGCTCCGACTCCTAACGGAAATAATATTGATATAACATCCGTAGGCGCCGAGCCTACTTTTAATTCCGCTTGTTTTAAGAAATATTCTCCGGATTCAAGATTTGTTGCTTTTTCTAAATTACTTCTTATCTTTTTTGATATATGTGTAAAATCCTTTACTTCTCTGTCGGATATGATTTTTTTGCCTGTTGAAGTTAATCTGTTTTCATTCAAGCCTTTTAATATTGTAATTATTTCTTCAACGCTGCCATTTGAATGATGAGAAGTATTTTCAATATTTCTTGTTAAATTTCTGATTTGACTTAACAGTTCTTTTGCTTCACTCTGAGAATATAAATCTCTGTTTTTAGTATTGTTTTTTAAGTTGTTAATTTCTGTTTTTATACTTTCAATTATCTTATTTTTTAATTCCGTATCATTATTGCTTTTACATACTTTTAATTCTTCAAGTCTTTGTTTTATTATGTTTATTGACTCGGCGGAAGTTGTGTCATTAGGGTTTATTGTTTGGGATATTGAAGAAATTCTGTTTTTTATTTTTGAATATACACTTTCAATATTATTGGTAATGGATTGTTTCGCATTTAATATATCTTTTTCAAGTTCTTTTTGTGCCTGTGATGTAACGTCTTCGGTAACGTATGTTTTATAATTCTTTAATTTAAATAAATTTTTTTTATCTTTAAAAAATCTTTCTTCAATTTTGTCAGATACATCCGAAATTAATGACCATCTTTTTTTGTCTCTTAATTTTCTTGCACCTAAGCTAAAATTATTATCAAATGAAGATTCTAAATTTTTAGTGTGACCGGATAGTTTTTCAATCCATTCACCCAAAGTAAGTTTTTTGCCTTTTATTGTTATTTCCTGAAGTTTTTCAGCTTCAGAGAGTTTTGATAAATTTTCAATATTGTAATGTTTTAAAAGTGAAGTCATATCTTTGACTTTTACTTCAACTTTGTCATATTTTTTACCTAAAGTTTTATCAACAATTCTTTTAAATAAATTTGTTGATTCATCGGCAAATTTTCTCGTGTATTTATTTTTTCTTAAAATTTTATTACTTATCCAATCTTTAAAAGCAGTAACGTTTGATGTTGCTTGAAGTCCTTCTGCTGTTTTGGAGGTGCCTTTTTTTGTATAGTATACTGCCTTTTTGAATATTTTTTTTGTCGAATTTTGATTTGATTCTATTATTTTGTCCGACAATTTTTCCGTTAATCTTGAAAGCCTTTTAGCGGAACCCCCGTGAGGTCCTTTCGCTATTAACATACTGAATATACCGACAGTTATTATAGTTGATGCAAGTGTTGAACCGAATAATAATTTTTTCTTTTTATTATGTCCTTTTGGTTTTTTATATTCATCATTTACCGCTTCTTTATTAACGGTATAAGCTTGTTTAAGGTTATAATCCGAAAACAAGCTGAATATGGTGTTATTTTTTATATTTGTCGGTTGTATCATTTGATTAAATTATGCTTTTTTAGTGAATATTTTTTTAATAAAATTTATAGGGCTTTTAAGTTTTGTAAGTACTTTACTGCCAAAATTTTTGATTTTGTCTTTTGGTAATTTATTTGATAATTTTGACATCTTTCCTTTGACATTGGGAAGTTTTCCTTTTAAACTGGGTAATTTAGCTTTAAAATTTGATAATTTACCTTTTAATTTAGGAAATTTTGTTTTTATGAAATTACCTGCTTTTGAAAATATTTTTGAAATGCCTTTACGTCCTTTAATAAGAGCAAAAACACTTGCACCTGCTATAGCTATTTTACCTAAAAGAGGAATACTTTTTTTGTTTTCTGAACTTTCTTGTTTTACATACTTATCATGTTCTTCTTTTCTTTTTAAATATGACGTAGTATCTGCTTCATTTATTGTTTTTAATGTTTCTGAGCCATATTTTGAATGATAATTATTTATACCGCTAACTTCAAACATACCATACTCCTTTTTCTACCTAATATAATAAAAACAAAACGATTATAAAAATTGTCTTTTTATTAATGGTTGTTAATAAAAATTAGTACTCCAAACGCAGTATTTTATTCAAAAAAGATTCCATTTTTTAAGAATTTATCGGATGATATAAGGGTGGGGGAATAAAAGTTTATGTATAAAGAGAATACAACTTTTAAGTCAAATAACAATGAAGATTTTGATATAAAAGCATCTGATTGTTTGGAAGATGCAAGAAAATTTCATGAGGAATATTTAATTAAAGGTAAAAAATCTGATTTGGAAAGTGCCGTCGATTATTATATAGATGCTATAAAATACAATCCGAACATCGCAGAAGCATATTACAGGCTTGCGACTCTTTTATGGGAAAACGGAGAAATAAATCTTTCATCTGCTATTGAACAATGTAAATCGGCAGTTAATATTTCCCCCAATAATCCGAATGCGAGAATTTATGCCGGTTATTTTTTGGAATTGGCAAAAAGATATGATGAAGCCGAGGAAGAATTTAAAACGGCAATAAAATTATCCCCCGTTAAATCCGCAAGATCCAGATTATCTCTCGCTTCTTTATATAAAGATAAAATGAATAATTCAAATATTAATCCTTCCGATTTATCAAAATATATGTATTATATGGTAACGGGAGGTGCAAGTATAGCATTTGATTATCCTTCATTAAAAATGCTCTGTAAAAATATTCATAAAAATATATCGGTTATGTTTTATGATTTTATAGGAACTGTTTTGGAAAAAACAAAAAATTATTCTATGGCTGTTAAAACATATGATATGGCAGCTAATAATATTGGCAGGGATGATATTTATTATCATAAAATAGGTGATATAAACGTTAAAAAGGATGAAATAGCGGATGCAAAAGCTTCTTATATGAAAGCTTTGGCTTCTAATCCTTATGATAAAAAACTGCTTTTAAAAGTTGCAGCTTTAACTAAAGAATATTATCAGGATGATGTTGATACGGAAATTGATTGTTATACAAAACTTTTGGAACTCGAAGAAGATAATGCATCCATTTATTATGAGTTGGGACATCTTTATATGAAAAAAGATGATGTAATCAATTCAATTAATGCTTTTAAACTTGCGCTGGAGAAAGACTGGGAAAATCCGTTCTATCACAACGCAATGGGCTATGCATTAGTCAGAGCGGAACAGTTTGAAGAGGCTTGTGAACATTATAAATTTGCTATTGATAAAAATCCGAATCCGGAATGGACTTCAATTGTATGTCAATCCTTGGCTTCGGTTTATTATAATGTATTTGAAGATGTAGACAGTGCCCTGGATACTTTGAAAGCTGCAATTATGTTTGATTCAATGAATGATGAAGTATATGTGGAATTGGGTGATATATATCATGAAAGTGAAGATTTAGACAGTGCAATTAAAGCATATTGCGAAGCAATAAAACTTAACCCGATAAATCCTGTTGCATATAATAAATGTGCAATGGTTCTATGGCAAAAAGATTATATTGAAGAGGCTATAATTGCATATAATAAGGCTATTTCAATGGATCCAAAATATTACAGCGCATATAATAACTTAGGAGTTATATATTTAGACGGAATACGTAATTTAAAAGAAGCTAAAAAACTTTTTGAAAAAGCAATTTTCCTTAATAAAGACTATACAATGGCTTATTATAATTTGGGCAGGACATATGAAGAGTTGGGTAAAAAAGTTGAAGCGGCAAATTATTATCAGGCTGCAATTGAATTAAATCAAAAATCACCTGAAATAGATGAAGAAGAAGTTAAAGCAAAGTTGTACTCATTGTTTGAAGTTTAGTGTTTTCTTTTCCTGCCCTATTAGGGCATTTATTGTTTAAAAGTTTAAAATATTAATATCCGTAATGTTCTTTTTTGTTCAGATATTCTCTGACTGTATTTAAAGCAGCCTGAATGATTCTTGTTATTCTTGAAGAAGATAGTCCGACACGAGCCGCAATTTCTTTAACCTGCATATTACGATAAAATCTGTATTCTATAATAGTTCTTTCTTTTTGAGGCAATTTTGCTATAGCTTCTCTTATAACTTTCCCTAACTCTGATATTTCCGCTTTTTCATCCGGCAGTGCAGAAGGGTCTTTTATAAAATCATAAGGCGAATCGTTATCTGATGCTGCTGCAGCTAAACTGTCGATTGATAAAATTGTTTCATAAATGGCTTCTCTAACTTTTCCGGGTGTTACCGTGTTTTCATCGTCTTCTGCTCCGTCAACACCGTCAGCTCCATATTCGTCGCTGTTTTCATTATTATGTTTAAGCGAATACCATTTATATCTGTTTCTTAATTCATTTCTTATAGCCCATCTTACGGCTGTTGCTATATAAGCATTATTATATTTTTGCAGTTCTTCGTCTGTCTTGTCTTTTATCATTACTTGTATGGCAATAATACCGATACTTACAAGCTCATCATAATCCACCATGTGCTGCGGAATACGTTTATGCTCAACCCTCGATACTTTTTCGATTATATTTATGTAATCTTTTATTTTCTCGTGCATTTTAAATATCTGCTGACTATCTTACTTTATTTTACTACCATTTTGAGTATTTTTCAAATTATATACAAAAATCAATATTTCAGCTACAGCTTTGTATAATTCCGGCGGTATCGCAGCATTTATATCCACCATCCTAAATATAGCTCTTGCTACTGGCGGATTTTCAACAACCGGTATTTGATGTTCTCTTGCTATTTCTATAATTTTCTTGGCAAAAAGCTCGCTTCCTTTTGCCAATAAAGTTGGGGATTCCATTTTCTGTGCATCATACTTCAGAGCACAAGCTACATGTGTCGGATTTGTTACTACAAAATCAGAATCAGGTACCGAATCCATCATTTTCTTTTGAAGCATTTGCATACGTCTTTGTCTCAATGCCGCTTTTACGTGTGGATCACCTTCTGAGTTCTTATATTCGTCTTTTACCTCTTTAAATGACATCTTTTGGTCTTGCATAAATTTCCATCTTACCATTCCGTAATCTGCCGCAGCTATTATTAAAAATGCTATGCCTGCTTTTATTATGAACTCTATTATTAAAGAACCGAATTCATTTAATATTGCAAAACTGTTATCAATTGAGGCTAAACCTAAGATTGCTTCCAAATGGTTTGAATATACCATATAACCTATTAATCCTAACAGAGCAACTTTTACTATATTTTTAACAAGTTCAAATGCCGTTTTTGGAGATATTAAATTTTTAAAATATTTGGTTGGATTTAATTTGTCTAATGAAGGTTCTAAAGGCTTAGTAGATACTAAGGGCCCTATCTGTATTAAATCTCCTAAGATGGCAATGAATGACGCCAATATTAATATAGGTCCTATTATTAAAAATGTTGGAATGATTATTGAGACCGCGAGATGAACATAGCCTATGTCTTCAAGGTGTTTATCGGGAATTTTATCATATAAATATACAAATAATATTGAAATTTGATCCCATATAAAAGGTGAAATTTTTATGATAACAATAAACATAACGAGAAGTGCAAGTGCCATTGAAAAATCTTTTGATTTTACTACTTGCCCGTCTTTTCTCGCTTTTTGGAGCTTTTGCTGGCTCGCTTCAAATTGTTTATTCTCGTCACCCATTTATTAATATTTTACCATTGATACTACTTCTATATCAGAAGGTAAATTTTTTCTGCCGTTTAAGTCGGTTAATTCTATTATAAATGCCGCTGATATTACATTAGCTCCGGCTTTTTTTAATAAATTGCAAGCTGCATTTACTGTTCCGCCTGTTGCAAGTAAATCATCTATGACTATAACGTTTTTACCTTCTTCTATTGCATCTTTATGTATTTCTAATTTATCAGTACCGTATTCTAATTGATATTCTTCGCTAATTGTTTCCGCCGGAAGTTTTCCGGGTTTCCTTATCAATATACACCCTGCATTTAATTTATATGCCAATGCCGAACCGAATACAAATCCTCTTGATTCAACAGAAGCAACATAATCTATTTTTTTATCTTTATATTTTTCGGTTAAAAAATCTATCATCATTTTCAGGGCTTCTTTATCTTTAATTGCTGTTGTTATGTCCCTGAATACTATACCTTTTATCGGAAAATCATTTATATTCCTTATTTTATCTTTTACATACCCTACCTTATCCATTCTTATCTCCTTTTTAAATCATACTTTTATTTTACACTATTTCTTTCATCATTTTAATTAACATTTTTGTGGGTAAACCTACTATATTATCATATTCGCCTTTTATTTCTTTTATAAAACCTTCCGGTAATTCCTGTATGCCGTATGAACCTGCTTTATCATATGGTTTAAATTTATTTATGTAGTCCTTGATTTCTTCATCCGTAATTTTATTAAACGTGACTTCACTTGTTTCTGTATTAATGATTTTTTCTTTTGTGTCAGTATCGCCGATACATATTGCCGTTACAACTTTATGCGTTTTATTATTTAATGTATTAAGCATTTTATATGCTTCATCGTAATTTTTGGGCTTGCCCATAATTTCGTTATTGCATATAACTAATGTATCCGCACTTATTACTATTGCTGATTCTTTTATTATATTAAGAACTGATTGACACTTATTCTTTGCAATGGTTTTTATATAATCATATGTAAATTCCTTTTTATCAGACTTCTCATCATATAATGGTTTTTCAATTTCAAATGTCAAACCTAAATTTTTAAGCAGTTCTTTTCGCCTTGGTGAGGTTGAAGCAAGAATAAGTTTTTTCATGTCTTTTTCCATACAAAAATGATTAACTTCATTCTTATTTTAGATAAAAGTTAATCATTTTTAAATAAATCTTTATTAATATGTTTACAATTTTTTCACTTCCTCGGCTTAGGAGGATTGAAATTTAACCTCAAATAAACTACTGATTTAGAGGTAACGTTTGAACATATATCTTTTAGCTTTGTATTCATTTGCATCATGTTTCTTGACATTATTGCATAATCATTCATAGCTTCAAGCATTTTTTGAGAATCAACTAATTTTGTTGTATCCGGATTGTCCATTTTTAATTTGGCATACTTTCGGACTAATTCTCTATCAATTTTATCCCTTGCGCCAACTGCCATTTCTACTCCTCTGTAATTGTATTTGTTATATATCCTATATATAAATAAACAATTTCTTTTTATTTTAATTGCTTTTTTTATTTTTATATATTAACAAATGTTACAGATTGAAAATAATTATACATTAAAGCCTATTAAACTTGATAATTCTGTATATTCCATATTTAAAGAATTAGCTGCACCTTGGTTTGTCAGTTTACCGTTAAACGTATTTACTCCTTTTGCAAGAGAAGAATCATTCTTTATGGCTTCAATTACACCTTTATTAACTATATCCGATAAATATTTGATAGTCTCGTTTGTAAGGGCAATTGTTGCTGTTCTTGCAACGCTTCCCGGAATATTTGATACCGAATAGTGGATTACTCCGTATTTTTCAAATGTAGGATTATCAATAGTTTGGACTCTGTCAATCGTTTCGACGATTCCTCCCTGATCGATTGATACATCAACAATTACGGAACCTTTTTCCATATTTTTTACCATTTCTTCCGTAATTATATGAGGTGCTTTATGCCCCGGAATTAACACTGCCCCGATTACTACATCGGCAGTTTTTGTAAGCAATTTTAAATTAAATTCGTTCGATATATATGTTTTTATTTTTGAACCGAAAATATTATCGGCATGCCGTAATTTATTTATATCTATATCGGTTATAGTTACATCAGCACCCATTCCTACGGCTATCTTTGCAGCATTAATACCTACATGACCTGCTCCGACAATTAATACTTTGCCTGCGCCTACTCCGGCTATTCCGCCTAACAGTATACCCTTTCCTCCATTTCTGTTTTCAAGTAAATTGGCTGCTATTTGTATAGACATTTTCCCTGCCACTTCACTCATAGGGGTTAACAAAGGAAGAGTATTATCCTCTGTTTGTATTGATTCATATGCTATACTTATTACTTTTTTTGCTAAAAGTTCTTTTGTTAATTCTTCTTTTATAGCAAGATGCAAATAAGTAAACAGAATTTGATTCTTGCGCAAATATTTATACTCTGAAGGTAATGGTTCTTTAACTTTTACTATAATTTCAGCTTCTTTATATACATCTTCTGCATTGTCTTTAATTATTGCTCCGGCTTGTTTATATTCATCATCTGAAAATCCGCTGCCTATTCCTGCAGACTTTTCTATTATTACTTTATGTCCTGATTTAATAAGTGTATTAACATTTTGCGGAGTTATTGCAACTCTGTCCTCTTTTATTTTTATTTCTTTTGGAACCCCTATTATCATAACTCCTCCTCTTTTTGTTTCAGAGCTTCATCTATTTCCTGAATAACTAATTTTACTGCGGCTATCGGGTCTATTGCCTGTGTTATGGGTCTTCCGATTATTATATAATCAGCTCCTGATTTTATGGCATCAGTGGGGGATACTATTCTTATTTGATCGTTTACTATCGCCCATGTGGGTCTTACCGCAGGACACACAACTATAAAATCTTCTCCTAATTCTCGTTTTATTTGAGCCGCATCAGCTTCAGGGGCTACTACGCCTGATAACCCCGCCTCTTTTGCATTCTTTGCTAATTTTAATACGTATTGAGATATGTTCATCTCAACACCTAATTCATTTGTCAGAGTCTTTTGTCCGAAACTTGATAAAAGTGTTACTGCGAGGATTATCGGAGGTTCTATTCCCGTTTTCTTCGCAAAAATTTCACATGTATTTACCGTGTTTGACAACATTTTTGCTCCGCCCACGGCACTTATATTGAAAAAATCTATTCCCTTTTTCATTAAATTAATACTGGTCTGAGCTATTGTGTTCGGTATATCCAAAAATTTCCCGTCAAAATATACCCTTCCGCCGTGCGACTTTATAACTTCTACAGCTTCAAATCCGCATGCCGTAAATAATGATAAACCTACTTTAAAAAAACCTACGTAATCTTTTAACAAATCCACATATTTTATTACGTCTTCTAAATTATCAACATCCAAAGCAAGAATTATTCTGTCTTTTGCTTGTGTAGGTTTTATATTTTCCATTTTGTCATCCCATTAAAATAATGAGATTATATTATCACCTTAAACAAAAGTTATCAACTTTTTATCTGTTTGCTAAGTTTAAAGCCAAGTCCTTAAATTCTTCTTCTCCGAGTGTTGCATTCATATATGCTTCTGATTCACTGCATCCTTGTGCCAAATAAGATTTGTATAAAGTATCAAATACAGTTTCGCATCCGTATAAAACACCTTCATGTTTTGCTATTTCTGCTGTTTCTTCTACGGTTTTTGATATATTACTTCCGCTAGTTTTATTGATTAATGAGTGTCCCAATACTCCCGTATCTTTTATTTCATCCTGACTCTTTTCGCATTCAGGTGCAACAGAACCTTTTTTCGATGTGTCTAAAGGTTTTTTATTATAATCAATATTATTTACTCCGATTTTTTGTATTTTATTGTTAAATTCTGTCATAATTATCTCCGTGTTTCTTTGCATTTAGTTTTAAACCTTGTTATGAATTTTTTTTGCTAGCTAACTTTAAATTATATACAAAAAAAATTAAAAATTTTTATTAATTTGCCTTAAAATCCTTGATATGACTCAGTTTTATCTTTTTAAATTTGCCTTAACATAACTTAATATATTATATAATTATTATCTAATATATACCTAAATATAAAATATTATATAATTGGTTAATTTATATGATTGAATTTGTTAAATTTTTAATTCAAAATTATGTTATGAAAAATGTGTTACTTTTAATATTTTTAATGTTGGTATGTGAGTGTGTCGGCTATTGTAAAGAGGATAAGAATCTTAAGCCTGATAATTTTGTTGAATTGGGAAGATATAAAGAGAGTTTTGAAATAAATGATGAAAATCAGGAATCCGAAATAATAGAAGACGATCAGGACGAATTTGAACAGCAGGCTATGATTGACTTATCGGACAGGTATGAAAGTAATGCTGTTGAACTTCAATTAAATGATGTTAATAATGAAGCAATTGCTGATATAAATAATCCGAGGCTGTTTAAACTTGAGGTTAATGAGTCACATTATAATATAGAAAATAAAATAAAATCCGAAAATATGATATGGGATAATTCTAAAAATTTTGTTGAGAGTTATTATAATTCAAGAAACTTAGCACCAATTCCTTCTGTGGTTAACTCTCAAAAATTAGGTGTTGAAATTTCACCTTGCTTGACAGCCAAGATAGGACAAACAAGTTTAAATGATGCAAACGGTACATCTGTTCTTTTTGTCAGAGCAAATGAATCTGCATATAATGTAGGGTCAGTTGTTTCATACAAGGGAAAGGGACTAAATTTATCTTTTGGGTCTTTTGCAGCTTCAAATAATAAGGCTGCATCGGGCGGTGCAATATTATCCTCATCTCCTTTAAATCTTCCTAATAATTTTGGCAGTTTAACCCTCGGAAGTGCTTTCTTTTCAAAAGGAGAACAGGGATTAAATAAAAATACCGGCGGCTTTTTTAGTGAATATAAATACAAACGTTTAAAATTAAATGCTCAGCTCGGACAAAGCTGCTATTCACATTCCCAAAATTATGATACAAGTTTATATTTTATTCCAGAGTACAAGTTATCTGATTCTCTTTATATAAAAACACGTTTTATAAGGAATGTCAGCAAAGATAACATGCAGGATGAATTAGCTCTGACATATAAGCCAAAGAAAAGTAACGGTAATTTTGAAGTTGAGATAAATGCTTCAAGGCAGTATACTCAGAATGATACGATTAAGCAGCGTGTAAAACTTTCGACAACAATAAGAATATAAAAAGCTCCGTTTTACAACGGAGCTTTTATTATGTATTAATTAAAATTAATTACATAGCACCTTTAACAATTGCGGCAAAACTGTCTGCTTTTAAGCTTGCACCGCCGACTAAGGCTCCGTCTATATCAGATTGTGCCATTTGTTCTTTTATTGTTTCGGGTTTAACGCTTCCGCCGTATAATATTCTGATTGAATCAGCAGTATTTGCATCATATAATCCTTTTACGACATTTCTAATCATTGATATAACTCTGTTAGCTTCTGTGCTGTCACAAGTTTTGCCCGTTCCGATAGCCCAAATGGGTTCATAAGCTATAATTGATTTTGCAACGTCTGATGCGGATAAATCTCTTAAAGCTTTTGTTATTTGAGATGCTATATGGTAATCAGTAACTCCTGCTTCTCTTTGTTCTAAAGATTCGCCGCAGCATATAATCGGGATTAAACCGTTAGATAGTATTGCTTTTGCTTTTTTATTTACCATTTCATCCGTTTCACCGAAGTATTCTCTTCTTTCGCTGTGGCCTATAATTATATATTCACAACCTGTATCTTTAAGCATTTGAACAGAACATTCACCCGTGAATGCGCCTTTTTCTTCAAAATAGCAGTTTTGAGCAGCTAATCTTACCTTTCCGCATCCGCAGTCTTTTAATGCTTTATTTGCGGCATATAATGATGTAAAAGTAGGTGCTATGATTACTTCCGGAAGTGCTGATTTATCTTCTTCTTTTAATGCCTGCATTACTCCGTTTGTTAAATCAATTGCATCCTGCTGTAAGTTATGCATTTTCCAATTTCCTGCAATAACCGGTCTTCTTGCCATATTTTACCTTCTTTCTTAATATTAATCACATAAAAATATTATTTAAAACAAGAAATTTTATCAAGATTTACAGTTTGGAATTTATATAAAAATCTCTTTATTTTCTTTATGTCATTCTGAGGAGCGAAGCGAGCTCAGAATCTCATGTTTGAGACCCTGAAACAAGTTCAGGGTGACATATTTTAGCATAATTTGCTATATAAGTTCCTATTGGTTTGTATTAGTTTAATTTTTCTGTAAAAGTATAAAGCGCATATTACGATTAATATTCCGATAATACCAAAGGCTTTTGAAATCCCGATTGCATGTGTTAGTGTTCCTGCGAAAAAATTGCTTACAGATAGCGGCCCTACATAACATATTGCATGCAAGCTCATTACCCTGCCTCTTTTATCATCATCTACGAATGTTTGTAATAATGTATTTGCAGGTGTCAGTCCTCCTGTTGTTCCGAAACCTATAATTAACATTCCTATTAAGGCAGTATTCAGATTCGTTGTTAAGCTTAATATTATAAATCCTGCTCCCATTAATATAAAAGCACTGCACATAAACCCCAATAGTCCTCTGATGGTTGTTTTATATGATAGTATTAATGATGAAATTAACGCTCCGATTCCCGCCATACCCATTAATCTGCCCAAAATGTCCGCATTTTGTGCTAAAACATCTTTTGTGTATATCGGCATAAGCATCGGATAAATCATTCCCAAAAAGCTAAATACGGCTAAATACACTAACAATATAAATATATAATTATCGTGAAAAGCATAATCTATTCCTTCTTTTAATCCTTCAAGTATACTTTCATTTTTAACATGCTCATCTTTAATATCTGTTATTTTCATTGCTTTTACTAAGAATATTGAAGGCAGAAAGCATAAAAAATTAATTAAAAAACAAATACCCACACTTGTTTTTGCTATTAATATCCCCGCAAATATCGGGCCTAAAAGTCTTGCTATATTAAAGCATGTGGAGTTGAGTGATATAGCGTTGCTTAAATCTTTTTTATCATCTACCAAATTAACAAAGGTAGATTGTCTTAAGGGAATATCTATAGACGCTATTATATTCAACATTGCGCCCAATAAAATTATATAAATTATTTTTATATGTCCCGTCAGTGTTATTATGCTTATTAAAAAAGCCTGAAGTGCAAATAATATTTGTATTGTCATTAAAAGCTTGTGTTTATTGAATTTATCTATTATAACTCCGGCAAAAGGTGAAACGGCAAATAAAGGTATTGCATTAAAAAACATTATTATTCCCATTAATAAAGCGGAATTTGTCATTTCGTATACAAGCCAGCTTATTGCAATATTTTGCAGCCAGATACCTATTTGTGAAATTATAAGTCCCGGAAAGAACAGTCTGAAATTGCGGTATTTTAGTGCTCTGAAAATATTTGTTATTTTGTTCATGACATTATCTTATTGCATCTTTCATTTCTTTTACATAATCATAGACATATTTTGGTGAATCTTTTCCGTATTTTGCCATAATTTTTACGATTGCGCTGCCGACTATTACACCGTCGGACATTTTTGAAAAACGATTTGCCTGCTCTGTTGTATTAATTCCAAACCCTATGGCAGAAGGGGTTGAAGTTGTTTTTCTTACTAATTTTACTATTGATTCTAAATCTGTTGTTATTTCTTTTCTTACTCCCGTAACACCCATTGAAGATACTATATATACAAATCCTTTTGCATCTTTTGCTATTTCTTTTATTCTTTCGTCAGACGTGGGGGCTATTAATGAAATTAAATCAATATTGTATTTTTGTGTGAATTCTTTTAATTCGTCTTTTTCTTCATACGGTAAGTCGGGTATTATTATTCCGTCTATCCCAACTTGATTGCATTTTTTAAAGAACTCTTCATAGCCATAGTTTAAAATGGGATTTATATATGTCAAAAATACAAGCGGGATTTGTGATTTTTTCCTTACGTCTTCAACCATATCAAATATTTTATGTACATTTGTGCCCGATTTTAAAGCTCTTATATTTGCATTTTGTATAACTTCCCCTTCCGCTATGGGATCTGAAAACGGGATGCCTATTTCTATTAAATCCGCACCTGCTTCTTCAGCTTTAAATATTGTATTTTTTGTTGTTTCTATATCGGGATCGCCTGCCGTTAAAAAGGCGATAAACGCTTTACCTTTTTCAAATGCTTTATATATGTTACTCATTTATTATTCTCCCTCTGTATTTTGCTATTGAAGCAACGTCTTTATCCCCTCTGCCTGATAAACATATTATGATTATTTCATCTTTATTCATTTTCGGTGCTATTTTTTTTGCGTATGCTACGGCATGAGCACTTTCTATGGCAGGTATTATTCCTTCCGTTCGTGAAAGATATTCGAAAGCTTCAACTGCTTCTTCGTCGGTTATCGGGATATATTGTGCTCTTTTTATAGAATTAAGATATGCATGTTCAGGTCCTATTCCGGGATAATCAAGACCTGCGGATATTGAGTATACAGGTGATATTTGACCGTTTTCATCCTGACAAAATATTGATTTCATCCCGTGAAATATTCCTATTCTGCCTTTTGTAATACTTGCTGCGTGTTTATCCGTGTCAATTCCTAATCCTGCCGCCTCGCAACCGATTAATTTTACATCTTTATCATTTATAAAATTGTAAAACATACCCATCGAATTGCTTCCTCCGCCAACGCAAGCTATTACTGCACTCGGTAGCTTGCCCTCGGCTTCAAGTATTTGTTCTCTCGCTTCTTTACTTATTACACTTTGAAAATCTCTTACTATTGTCGGAAACGGGTGAGGACCCATAACTGAACCAAGTACGTACAGCGTATCTTCTGTTCTCTTTGACCATTCTCTCATGGCTTCATTCACAGCATCTTTTAATACTTGAGTTCCTGTTGTTACGGCATTAACTTTTGCACCTAATAACTCCATTCTGTATACGTTTAGGGCTTGTCTTATCGTATCTTCTTTTCCCATAAATATTTCGCACTCTAAACCTAATAATGCTGCAGCGGTAGCTGTCGCAACTCCGTGCTGACCTGCTCCCGTTTCAGCTATTATCCTCTTCTTGCCCATATATTTCGCTAAAAGTGCCTGACCTAATACATTATTAATTTTATGAGAACCGGTGTGATTTAAATCTTCTCTTTTCAGATATATCTTTGCTCCTTTTAAGTCCTCTGTCATATTTTTTGCAAAATAGAGTAAGGAAGGACGTCCCGCATAGTCTTTCAGTAATTTATTTAATTCATTTTGAAATTTTTCATCATTCTTGTATTTTTTATATGCTTCTTCTAAATTTTTTATTTCAGTCATTAAAATTTCAGGTATATATTGACCTCCGAATATTCCGAATTTTGTTTCAGTCATTTTTATTTCCTTTTATTTTTTTTACTATTTCCGCTATTTTATTTTTATCTTTTTTGCCGTCTGTTTCAACTCCGGAATTTATATCCACGCAATATGGGTTAACAATTTGTATTGCCTGAATTATGTTTTCGGAATTTAATCCTCCGGCTAAAAATATTTTTTTATTTAATTTTGGGATTAATGCCCAGTCAAATACTTTCCCGCAACCGGGCTTAATATTATCTATAAGTATATAGTCGGCATTTGTTTTACTTGAATTCTCTTTTATATTCTCATCTGCTTTTATTGCTTTTATTATTTCTATATCTGCTAATTTCTTTATTTCATCAATAAATTGGTTATCTTCATCTCCGTGAAGTTGAATTAAATCGGTTATTCTATTTTCAATACACTCTGATATTTCACTTATATCAGGATTTATAAAAACTCCCACGCTTTTAATGTTTTTATTTAAATGATTTTTCATCTCTTTTGCCTGATTTATACTTATTCTTCTTCTGCTCTCTTTTGCAAATATAAACCCGACATAATCAGGCTCGGCTTGATTTACATAATCTATATCTTTTAATGTCATCAGTCCGCATATTTTTATTTTCATTCTTCTTTTCCTTTTAACATTAAAAGTTCTTTTTTCTTTTCTTCCGAACGCATAAAAGTTTCACCGATTAATACGGCATTAACATTATTTTGTTCAAGTTCAATTATTTGTTCACGGGTTTTTATACCGCTTTCAGATACAAACAGTATGTTCTCGGGTACATATTTCCTTAAATTAATACTGTTACTAATATCGACTTTAAAAGTTTTTAAATCCCGATTATTTACGCCTATAATTTTTGCATCGGCTTTCATTGCTTTTTCTATTTCTTTTTCATCATGGGCTTCCACTAAACATGATAATCCTATTGATTCTGCAATGGTTATATATTCTGCCAATTGATTATTGTCTAATATTGAGCATATTAATAAAATTGCATCCGCTCCGATAAATTTTGATTCATATATTTGAATTTCATCTATTATAAAATCTTTTCTTAATAACGGTGTATTAACGGTATTTGAAATTTCTTTTAAATATTCAATATTGCCCATAAAAAAGTCCGGCTCGGTTAAAATTGAAATTGCATCTGCCTGTGCTTCTTCGTATTCCTTAGCTATTTTGAGATAAGGAAAATCATTCGCAATAATGCCTTTTGAAGGAGAGGCTTTTTTTATTTCGCAAATAAATGATATTTCAGGTTTTTTTAGTGCTTTTTCAAATTTAAAGGAGTTATCCTTCAATTTTTGAGCCATGTTAAATAATTCGGCTTTGTTATTGTGTTTTTTTAATGCTTCTACCCTTATTTTTGTTTTATCTTTTATTTGTTCAAGAATATTCATTTAAACCTCGTTGGAAATTTTTATATAGTTATTGAGTTTATTTAAAACTTCACCCGATTCAATCAGATTCTCCGATAGTTTTATTCCTTCTGCTATTGTTTTTGTTTTATTGTATGTATAAAAAGACAGAGCGCTGTTTAATAAGATAATATCTTTTTTGGCACCTTTTTCTTTTCCGTTAAAAATATTTTTTATAATTTGTGCATTATCTTCTTTTGTACCGCCTTCAAGGTCTTTTTTCAAACATCTTTTTATTCCGAAATCCTCGGGTTTTATTGTGTAATCTTTTATTATTCCGTTTCTTCCTTCTGAAATTATTGTTTCATCGGTAATTGTAGCTTCATCAATCCCGTCTTTACCATGAATGACAAGTACATTTTTTACACCTAAATTTGAAATGACACGGCAAAGTATATTTACAAGTGATTTATCAAAAACTCCGAACAGCTGAGAAGATGCACCGGCAGGGTTTGTTAACGGACCTAATATATTGAATAATGTTCTGAACTTTAATTCTCTTCTGACATTTGCGGCATATTTCATTGCCGGATGATGGTTTTGTGCAAACATAAAACATAAATTTAACTTATTAAATATTTCTTTTTCTTCTTCAATTGTTTTATTTACGTTAATTCCCAATGCTTCAAGAACATCTATTGAACCTGATTTACTCGTTAATGCCCTATTTCCGTGTTTTGCTACGGGAACATTTCCCGAGGCAACCACAAATGCTGTTGCAGTTGAAATATTAAACGTATTGCTCATATCTCCGCCGGTACCTACTATATCTAAGGTATCAATTTTACCAAGGTCGGTTTTTATACATTTTTCTTTCATTACTTGAGCTGCGGCAGTTATTTCATCTGTTGTTTCACCCTTCATTCTGAGTGCGGTTAAAAATGCAGCGATTTGTATATCGCTTACTTCTCCTCTCGTTATTTCATTCATTACTGCTTTTGCAGTGTCATAATCCAAATCGATATTTTGTGTTAATTTCTTTAGTGCCTCGGTTATCATTTTTTCCCCGTTTCTATAAAGTTTTTAATTATGGTTTTACCGTTTTGAGTAAGAATAGATTCGGGATGGAATTGAAGCCCGTATACATTGTAGTCCCTGTGTTTAACCGCCATAATAACATTATCATCCGTTTTTGCAATTACTTTCAGAGTGTCGGGAATTGTATTTGGTTTCGCTGATAGTGAATGGTATCTTGCTACATTAATTCTTTCCGGAATATTTTTGAAAATATCAGCGGTATTATCAATTTGAATTTCAGAAGTTTTCCCGTGCATTATCTTTTCTGCGTACGTTATTGTTGCACCGTATACTTCGCATATTGCCTGATGTCCTAAACATATTCCCAAAATTGGTTTTTTCGGTGCAAATTTTTTTATTATGTCTTCACAATACCCTGCATCTTTTGGTTTGCCCGGTCCGGGGGATATTACTATATAGTCGGGATTTAGTTTTTCTATTTCATCGGGAGTCATTTCATTGTTTCTTATAACCTTTATATCGGAATTTATTTCTCCTATATACTGATATAAGTTGTATGAAAAACTGTCATAATTGTCTATAAGCAGTATCATAGAACCTCCTGTGATAATTTAAGCGCATTCATTATTGCCTTTGATTTATTTAAACACTCTTTATACTCATTTTCACCTATACTGTCATATACGATTCCTGCTCCGACCCTGACAAATACTTTATTATTCTTTTTAAATGCTATTCTGATTGCAATACAGGTATCTAAATTCCCCGTAAAATCAATATAGCCTATGGCACCTCCATATATTCCCCTTTTATTGTTTTCAAGTTCATTTATAATTTCACAAGCTCTTATTTTTGGTGCACCAGAAAGTGTTCCTGCCGGCAGAATTGAACCTATTGCATCTAACTGCCCCAAATCATCTCTTATTTCCCCCGTTACTGTTGAACCTATATGCATTACATGTGAAAAACGTTCAATTGACATATACTTTTCAACTTCAACGGAACCGAATTTTGATATTTTACCTATGTCATTTCTGCCTAAGTCTACAAGCATATTATGCTCGGCTAATTCTTTTTCATCATTTAAAAGTTCTTTTTCAAGCTCTTTATCTTCTTTTAAACTATTTCCCCGTTTTCTCGTGCCTGCTAAGGGGAAAGTGTATAACTTTCCGTTCTCCAATTTTACAAGCGTTTCAGGTGATGCACCTGCTATTTCCAAATCATTGCTGCCAAAGTAAAACATATATGGTGACGGATTTATTGTCCTTAACGTTCTGTATGTATTTAATAAATCCCCTTCATAATCAGCTTCAAATCGATTTGATAAAACAACTTGGAATATGTCACCTTCTTTTATGTAGTGCTTCGCTTTTTCAACCATAGTGCAAAATTCTTCTTTATTAAATAAAGACCTGAATTCCGACTTTAGTTTTCCTTCTTTTATTTTATATGCTTTTCCGTTTTCAATTATATTTTTTAATCTGTTTAATTCTTTTATTGCTTTTTCATAATTTTCTTTTAAATTGTCGGTTTTTATATTTACTATTAAAATAATTTTATTTTTAACGTTATCAAATGCTATTACCTTATCAAATAACATTAAGTCGACATCTTTAAAATTTTCATCATCTTTAGCATCTAAATTTAATTTGGGTTCAAAATATTTTATAAAATCATAAGAAAAATAACCGACCAAACCTCCGGTAAAGGACGGAAGATATTCGAGTTTAGGACTTTTATGTTCATTGATTATTTCTTTTATGTAATTTTGCGGAGTTGATGTTGAAATTTCAAACCTTTTATCTTGTTCTTTTATTATAAGATTATTATTTCTGCAGGTTATTTCCATTAAAGGTTCAAATCCTAAAAATGAATATCTACCTATTTTTTCAGCTTTTTCAACGCTTTCTAACAAAAAGCAATGAGAGTCTGCCTCTTTGAGTTTTCTCAATACCTGAATCGGAGTTGTTATATCAGAAAACATTTCCGTAGAAACGGGTATAAACTTATATTCTTTTGCTAATTCTTCTATTTTTGTATATTCCGGCTGAAACATTATAAAGCTCTCTTTCTTATTTAACAGTAAAACGAATGAGTTTTTTTGTAAAGAAAAACCCAACACAAAACGGGGCAATTATTCTTTTGCCCCAACCGTTAACTAATCGTAAAATAACTATTTATCTATACGATTGTTAACTTTAACGGGGCACCATGCCCATTCTTTTGAAGTGAAAGAGAACCAAGTTGTTAAAAGGTCTAAAAGTTGTTCTGTAAAACTAAAAATATTTATATTCATATTTTTTTACCTTATTTACCTTCACACATTTTTTTACATTTTACACTATATTTATATTTTTTTGAAGTGTTTCCTTTACATTTGTTAAAAATTAATACTTAATATATTTATTTTATTAATATTTTAAAAATGGCTTTTTTAACTTTTTTAGGAGTATCTGTACATAAAGCGGGCATGTGAGCATCTTCAGGATAAAAAATTAAAAAAGATTTAGTATCTGCTTTTACTTTGTCCACATTTCCATTTAAAAACATAACATCTTTTTCACTGTTATATTCTTCCGATATTGTTGTATTCTCTATATTTGTATATCCCATATATTCTTCACCCGAAATAACAACCTGAATATCAATATATTTTTTATGTGCTTCAAGTTTTTGTGCGGGTTTAGTTTCGTATTCATTTAAATTGAAAAATATTTCATCCCCGTTTATTTCATGCTTCCCTGATTGCATGTTCTTTAAATCATGATTTTTTAAATAATCAAAAACTTTTTTAAAGTCGGAATTTAATTTTACATATTTATCACTATTGGCTAAAACATCTATAATCATTGAAAAATCTCCATTTTTAAATAATGTAACATTAATTTTAACAATTGTTAAACAAAAAAGCAATTTTCAATAGAAAAAAAACTTTATAAATATGTAGATAGTTTATGCTTTATCCAACGGGAGAATATATGAACGAATTACAATTAAGCGCAGTGTTAGGCACAACAACAGAACCATTAAGAAACAGATATGATTTGTCATCAAGAAAACAAAGAGAAGAAATACAAAGAATAGTCAGAATATTTTTAATAAATGATGAACAGAAAAATAAACATAAAATGTTGTCAATCAAAAATCTTGCAACAATGAAAGTTGTATTTAGTAATAATTAAAGGAATTTAATTAAACAGATTTAGGACGGTATGCCTGCTGATATGTATATTGTTGAACAAATCCGAGTGCTGTATACATTAGGTAGGCACTTATATTGTCTGAATCGCAGCTTACATTAAGTTCTTTAAGCCCCCATCCCTCAGTTAGTGCCGTATTTATAAGGTTATCCATAAGCTGTTTTAACATGATTTTCCCAAAACCATTGTGTCTGTGTTTTTTTAATATTGCAGCTATCGGAATATTTGCTATTTTATCATTGGTTAAGTTCGCAAAAATTATGCCTGCAGGTCTGTTTTTGTATAGTAATACTTTTGTTATTTCGGGTAAAAATTTACCGTAAGTTGAGTTTATTATTTTATTTACAATATCTGTTGCGCCGTTTATGGAGGTAAATCTTTTATCAAAAAGAGCATCCGATGAATCTTTAAATGAGGCGTTTATAATTTGTGCAATCGCTGCAGTGTATTCTTCCTTCCAGTTGGTTATTTCATAGTTTTTCGGCAGAGAAGGAATAAATATTTCTTTTTCTTTATTCAATGAATTGATATCCGTTAAGTTAAAAGCTAAAACTGAAGTGTTAACCATTTTAAATTTGTAGTTAACAATTTCCGAGGCGAACTGAGCTTGTTTACCTAACATCGGGTAGGTAACAACTTTTTCCGCCATAATATGACGATTATATTCAAGAAATTTTTCAAGTAATAATTTTCTTTTTGCATTTAAATTTTCGTTGCCTATGCAATGAATAATATTTAATTCCAAAGCTTCCGATATCATTGTTGTATAGACTAAGAAACCGGTCGGTATTGAGTCTTCGAATAAAATTAAACAGTGAATATAGCCCTTTTCTATACTTTTTACAAAATTGTCATAATTTAACGGTTCCAATTCAAAATTATAATCAGAAACCGCATTTTGTCTGAAATCGTTATAGACACCGGAAAAAATTTTATAATATTCTTCTTTATATGCTTCCACGTTATATAATGTAATATTTGCCATATTATCTACCTTTTAAAATCAATTATATGTTCCATTTTATCCGCTTTTGTGTGCATGTATCTTTCGTTATATTTGTTGAGCGGGGTTTTAAGTGCTACTCTTTCAGTAATTTCAAGACCATAACCTTTTAAGGCTACTATTTTTGTGGGGTTATTTGTAATAAGTTTAAATTTTGTATAACCCAAATCTCTTAATATTTGAGCGCCTGTTCCGTAATTTCTTAAATCGGGAAGAAATCCCAAAGAAATATTAGCTTCTACGGTGTCTTGACCCTTTTCCTGAAGCGCATATGCTTTTATTTTATTTACAAGACCTATTCCTCTTCCTTCATGCCCTCTTATATATACAAGAGCACCTTTCCCGTATTCATCAATCAACTTAAGTGCTGCTTCAAGCTGGTTTTGACAGTCACATCTTTTTGAATGAAATACGTCACCGGTTAAACACTCAGAATGTACTCTTACCATGGGTATTTTATCTGAGCCGTCATCTTTGACTATTGCAATTTGATCAATTCCCGTAAGTTCATTTATATACCCGTATACTTTAAAATCTCCGAAGTCTGATGGTAAATTTGCAACAGCTTCACGTTTCATAAACATTTCTTTTTTTAGTCTGTATTCTATTAATTGAGCTACGGTTATAAATTTTAGATTGTGTTTTTTTGAAAATTCCACTAAATTGTCACGTCTTGCCATTGTACCGTCTTCGTTAACAATTTCGCAAATTACGGCAGCAGGAGTCAGTCCTGCTAACCTTGACAGGTCTACTGATGCTTCGGTGTGTCCGACTCTTTCAAGTACGCCACCTGCTCTTGCTATTAAAGGAAATATATGTCCCGGACGATTTAAATCACTCGGAAGTGCATCATTTGCTATTGCGACTTCTATGGTTTTTGCTCTGTCAAATGCACTTACTCCTGTTGTTACTCCGTATTTTCTTGAAGCATCTATACTTTGGGTAAATGCCGTTCCTTTTGGGTCTGTATTATGGCTTACCATTTCGGATAATCCTAATTTTTCCGCTTTTTCTCTTGTCATGGCAAGACATACTACACCTTTACATTGGGAAATTAAAAAATTAATTATATCCGCACTCGCATATTGAGCAGGGATTATAACGTCGCCTTCATTTTCCCTGTCTTCATCATCTGCGACTATAACGGGTTTCCCCTTTTTAAAATCTTCTATTGCTTCTTCTATCGTATTAAACTTAATTTCTTCCATATTCTTTATAAAAACCCATTCTCGGCAAGAAAACCGTAGCTTATACTACTTTTATTATCTTTTGAATTTAAAATTTTTTCAACATATTTTGCAAATAAATCGGTTTCAATGTTTACAATGTCACCTTTTCTCAATTCGGATAAATTTACTTCTTTTAATGTTATCGGGATTAATTCAACCGAAAATACATTTTTATTTACGGAGGCAATTGTTAAACTTACTCCGTTTATACATATTGAACCTTTATAAATTATATATTTTGAAAATTCATCGGGAAATTTAAAAAAGAATTCTTTTGAAAGCCCGTCTTCTTTTGATTCAAGAAATACTGCGGTTGTATCAATGTGTCCTGATACAATATGTCCGTCTATTCTTTTATTAAGTGTCAGTGCTCTTTCAAGATTGACTCTGTCATTTATTTTTAGATTTTTAAAATTTGTTATTTTAAGTGTTTCATTTGAAGAAAAAACTTTAATATAGTTTTTCCCGTATTCGGTAACGCTTTGGCAGGCACCGTTTACACATATACTCGCTCCTGTTTTTATATCTTCGAGTATCTTTGTGCACTCAATTTTAATTTCCATTCCGGAAGAAGCTAACTTAACTTCAGCTATTCTTCCCGTTTCTTCAATTAATCCTGTAAACATACTTTGAGTTTATCATGAAAATTACATTATACTTAAACTATTATTACAAATATTAATTTATTCTTGAATATTCTTGTAAACTCTTTAAAAAAATAATACAATACTAATAAAGAAGGAGTTTTCATGGCAGTAGCGTATTTGTGTTTAGGGTCTAATATATCCGACAAAGTTAGTCATATACAACAGGCAGTTAAAATGCTTACCGCTAACTCAATGGTGACTGTTGTTCGCTCATCTGCTTTTTATGAAACCGAACCTTGGGGAAACAAAGATTTAGAATGGTTTGTTAATGCGGTTATTGAAGTTAAGACAAAATTATCTCCCCGTGAGCTTTTGCAGTTGTGTAAAAATACAGAAATACAAATGGGCAGAGAAAAGTCAAATTCTTCAAATTATGAAGCGAGAAAAATAGATATTGATATTCTTTTTTATGGGGATTTAATTGTTGATGAACCGGATTTAAAAATACCTCATGAACACCTGCATGAAAGAGCTTTCGCACTTGTTCCTCTTTTGGAACTTATTCCTGATTATGTTCATCCAAAGTATAAAAAGTCTTTGCTTGAGCTTCACGAGTCTTTAGAAACTTTAGATGATGTTTATCTCTATGGAACAAGAATTGACATATAAAAAAATTGCCGTTGTCGGTTTGGGAGCGGCAGGGGGTTTAGTCAGTGTTCTTTTAACGAAGAATCCTTATAATAATGTATTCGGATTTGATTTTAAACAGCCTTTTTCCACACTTTTACCGACAGGCGGCGGAAGGTGTAATATTACTTTTGATGAAGATGATATTAAATATTTTGTATCTAATTATCCGAGGGGTGAAAAATTTCTTCTGTCTGTATTTTCAAAATTTAATCAGGTTCAAACGAGAAAATTGTTTAAAGATTTAGGTATTGATACTTATGTGCAAAAGGATAAAAGAGTATTTCCCGTATCAAACAGTGCGCAAGATGTGGCAAAAAAACTTTCTTCGCACCTTAATGTGTCCAACTTCAATTTAAAAAAAGAAAAAGTTACTTCAATATATAAAGAAGACGATTATTTTGTTATTGAAACTCTGAAAAACAGGTATCATTTTAATTATGTTATTGTTGCAACGGGAGGAAAAGGATTTGAACATATAAACAAAACAGAGCATACAATAATTGAACCTAAGGCTTCACTTTGTTCTCTTGATATTTCGGAAAACAATTATTATAAGCTTTCGGGCTTAGGGTTTAAAAATGTTGTAATTTCCGCAGGAAACTATAAAAAGGTTGAGGGAGATATATTATTTACTCATAAATCAATTACAGGACCTGCAATATTTAAAATTGCAGCTTTAAGTGCTTATGAAAATTTTAACGACAAAAATCCGTTGGAATTAAATATAAAATTGACAATTTCGGATAAATCAGACATAGAAGATGAAATTAAAAATAATTGTAAAAAAAGTATAAAAAATGTATTCTCTAAATTTGCACCGTATAAATTTATTGAAGAAGTTATGACCGTAAACGGTATAAATCCTGATAAACAGGCTTCTCAGTTAAATAAAACCGAAAAAGAAATTTTAATTAATTCTCTTATCAATTTTAAAGTACATGTGAAAGGCAGAATAAAAAATTCTGAAATAGTAACTGCAGGAGGAATTGATTTAGATGAAGTAAATTCTAAGACAATGGAATCTAAAATATATAAAGGTTTATATTTTATAGGGGAAATCTTGAACATAGACGGTTATACAGGGGGATTTAATCTTCAAAATTGTTGGTCTGATGCTTATATTTGTTCTTTAAATTTTTAATATTTTTTTCGGTATTTTAAAACGAATGAGAGATAATAACATTAATCCGATTCAAATAAAAGCTTATAATTTAATTATTTAAACTGTGAATGGGTGCAGGGATTCTGCCGCCTCTGTTAATAAATGTTTCCGAGGATAATTTATTAACCTTCATTATCGGAGCTTCGCCGAGTAAGCCGCCGTATACTGCATAATCACCGACTGATTTATCGGGGACGGGTATTATTCTTACCGCGGTGGTTTTTTTATTTATCATACCGATTGCCATTTCATCTGAAATAATACCTGATATCGTAGATTCGGGTGTGTCACCCGGAATTGCAATCATATCAAGTCCTACGGAACATACGCAGGTCATTGCTTCAAGCTTATCAAAAGTTAATACACCTTGTTTTGCAGCTTCAATCATGCCTGCATCTTCGGAAACAGGAATAAAAGCTCCAGATAATCCGCCGACATAAGAGCTTGCCATAATACCGCCTTTTTTTACGGCATCATTTAGCATCGCAAGTGCTGCCGTGGTACCGTGAGCGCCGGCATGTTCCAAGCCCATTGCCTGAAATATTCCTGCAACTGAATCTCCTATTGCGGGTGTCGGTGCCAATGATAAATCTATAATTCCGAATGGAATATCCATTTTTTTAGCCATTCTTCTTCCTACTAATTCACCTGTTGATGTTATTTTGAAGGCTATTTGTTTAATTTTATTTGATAGTTCTCCGAAATCCGCATCCTTTGGAAGATTTTCTACAGCCGCACGTACTACTCCGGGACCTGATACTCCGATATTTAATGCACACTCGGGTTCTCCGTATCCGTGGAAAGCTCCTGCCATAAACGGATTATCACCGGGAACATTACAAAAACATACTAATTTTGCGGCACCTATGCCGTCTTGGTCTTTTGTAAGATTAGCTGCCTGTTTTATTATTGTTCCCATTTTTTTCACTGCATCCATATTAATACCTGCTTTGGTAGATGCAAGATTTACTGATGAACATACTCTTTGGGTTTTACTTAATGCTTCGGGGATGCTTTCTATAAGTGCAATATCACCTTTTGTACATCCTTTTTCCACTAATGCTGAATATCCGCCTATAAAATTTACATTTACTTCTTTTGCCGCTTCATCCAAAATTTTTGCCAAATATACGTAGTCATAGTCTTTGCAGGATTCTCCGACAAGTGAAATCGGTGTAACAGCTATTCTTTTATTAATAATCGGAATTGAATATTCTTCTTCTATTTCAGATGCATATTGATATAAATTTTTAGCGTATTTTATAATCTTATTATATATTTTGTCCCCGACTTCACGAACATTTTCTCCGCAGCAATCTCTTAAACTTAATGCTAAAGTTACGGTTCTTATGTCCAAATTGTGGACTTTTATCATATTAATGGTTTCAATTATAGATTCTTCATTAAAAAAAGACATTTATTTTTCCTTAAATAGTGTGCATTTTATCAAAAATTTCTTTTTTCTGTATCCAGATTTCCATACCTAACTTTTTACCTGATTCGGTTACGGCATCTTTTATTTCTTTAAATGAAAAAGAGGACTTGCTGATATCACCTAATAAAAACATCATAAAACAGCCTTGCATAATAGTTTGACGAATATCTTCAATATTAACTCCGTATTTTGCAAGAACTCCTGCGATTTCAGCAACTATTCCGACTCCGTCCTTACCGGATATGGTTACTATTATCTTATCTTCGCTCATCTTTTCTCCAATCAATAATAATTACTATTGTATAAGTATAAACTAAACTTTACAACAATCTTAATAATTTAAATTTACTTAAAATTTGAAATTACGCTCACCGTTTATAATTTTGGATATATTATTTGTTACTTTTAATTTAATATTTTCATCTTCTATTTTGTTAATTTCATTCAAAATTAATTTTTCTCCGGTATTTTTTGTTTTTTCGGAAGCATAATCCTGAAGATATTCTTTAAGTGTCATAATTGCGTTAGGATGGCAGAAATAATGAATTTGTCTGTCTTTACATATTTCCATAAACCTGTCGCCTACTCTGCCCGAACCGTAACAAGCCGTGCAAAAACTCGGAAGATAATTTAATTCCATGAGCCAATTAACTACTTCATCAAGAGTTCTGTTATCGTTAACTTCGAACTGGCTTGAGTCTTCTTCTTCATCTTTATAATAACCGCCTACACTCGTTTTTGAACCTCCAGATATTTGTGAAATACCGAGTTCTAAAAGTTCTTTTCTGCACTCTTTATTCTCTCTTGTGGATATAATCATCCCTGTATAAGGTATTGCAATTCTTATTACTGCAACAATTTTTTTAAATGTTTCATCATCTACGGCATTTTTAAATGTAGTAACGTCAATATCATCGGCTCTTCTTATTCTCGGAACACTGATTGTATGAGGTCCGACTCCGTATAAAGCTTCTAAGTGCTCTGCGTGCATAAGAAGAGAAACAAATTCATAGACGTAATTATCAAGTCCGAAAAGAACACCCATTCCAACATCATCTATACCGCCTTGCATAGCTCTGTCCATTGCTTCGGTATGGTAGTTGTAATTGTGTTTCGGGCCTGTCGGATGAAGTCTTTCATATGTTTGTTTATTATATGTTTCCTGAAATAAAATATATGTACCTATTTTAGCTTCGTGTAATTTTCGGTAATTTTCAATGGTTGTTGCCGCTATATTAACATTAACTCTTCTTATGGCACCGTTTTTATGTTTTACGGAATATATTGTATCTATTGATTCCAAAATGTACTCTATCGGATTATTAACTGGATCTTCTCCCGATTCTATCGCTAAACGCTTATGCCCCATATCTTGAAGGGCTATAACTTCATTTCTTATTTCCTCCTGAGTCATTTTCTTTCTTGGTATATGCTTATTAATTGCGTGATAAGGGCAGTATGTACAGCCGTTTACACAATAATTGGAAAGATATAACGGCGCAAATAATACTATTCTGTTACCGTAATATTCTTCTTTTATTTCCCTTGATAGTGAAAATATTTCTTCCGTTTTCTCTTTATCCTGACATAAAAGCAATACTGCGGCTTCCTTATGAGTTAACCCTTTTTTCTCTCTCGCTTTTTCAAGTATTGAGTTAACTATTGATAAGTTAGTTTTATTGGAAGTTGCATATTCTATAGTCTTTAAAACTTCTTCATTTGAAATAAATTCTTCAGCATTTTCCGATTTTAAATTATACATGTCTTTGCCTTTTTCTAAAGTATAACTCAAAGAATTTATTTATTATATTATTATATATTTTAAATGAAGACCCTAAAATGAAATATTTCTTTGAAGCTTCTCATTCTACACATATTTTAGGTGATATTGTTATAGAAAGATTAATCGGATATAATAAAAATTTCGGGCATGTATTAAATCAATCAAACGTTAATCAATTTTTAAATAAGGATAAGCAAAATATGATTAAATATATTAAAAATAATCCCAATGTTATTGATTGGATAAACGAAAATGTATAAGAAGTTTAATAAATTAATATTTATAATTACGCTTGCAACGGTTTTTTTGGTAAGCATTATTAATTTTATAATTGATCCGTTTGATATATTTAAGGTTTATAAATCCGAAAGAGTTAATTTATTTAAATCATGCATTTCAAAGCAGGAGAGGATGACCAAAATACCTGCACTAAAATTATATAAAGATAAAATTGACATTATTTTTGTAGGAAGTTCGAAAATTGATTGGTGGTTAAATCCGTATTATTCTTCAAAAATTTCAGGCAAGAATGTTTATTCATTAGCAATGAGTTCTTCAAGTATAAAAGAAAATATAATAATGGCGGAAAATGCCTTGTTAATTCATCCGGAAATAAAAAAAATTTATTTTGGGTTGGATTTTTTTGCGTTCAGTTCAAATTATTATGATACTGCCGTTGATATAAAAAGAATTAATAACATAAAAATTAGTGCTGAAGAAATACTTCCTTTTCTAATATCTTTTGATACTTTCAAATACAGTTTAATTACTCTTAAAGATAATATTTTATTAAAAAATAATGTAGATATTTATAGTGTGGAAAACACGCCAAACTATAGAGCTATGCATTACTTTGAACAAACCGTAAAAAAATATGACAGGGATTATTATTCCGATTATGTTTTAAATACAGATGCAATTGAAGAATTATTATCTTTTCAGGAATTTGCACAAAACAAAGGGGCACAAGTCGTATTCTTATTTACTCCTGCACATATAATTGACTTGATAAATATTAAAGAACATTTTTTAACGGATGATTACTTCAGACTGAAAGAAAAATTAGCCGAAAACTTTGATTATTACGATTTATCATCGATAAATAAATACAATACGGAACCTGTATCTACAGATATGAAATACTTTAGGGATGCAGTACATGCTACAAAGTATATGGGAGCATTGTTTGAGCAAAGTTTGTTTGTAAAAAATAACGATACTGTCATATTAATAAATAAAGAAAATGTAAAAAATTATTTGAAAAAGGAGGAGAATAAATTTAACAATTATATTCAAGACCATCCTCAGGTAATAGAGTGTGTTAAGGAGTGGATTAGGTAATGCTTTTTAATTCGTTGGAATTTTTATTTATATTTTTGCCGATAACATTTTTTGTATATTTCTTTTTAAACAAAAAAAGATTAATAATGCTATCAACAGGGTGGTTAGTTGTTGCATCATTATTTTTTTACGGATATTGGAACTATAAATACTTAACTTTGATATTACTTTCTATGGTCTTTAACTATACTGTAGGTTATACTCTGTCTCATCCTTCTGATTTAAAAATAAACAGAAAGCTTGTGTTAGTTGCGGGAATTATAGGAAATGTCGGTTTATTATGTTATTATAAATACTTTGATTTTTTGATAAATAATATTAATATGGTATTACATACCGGATTTGATACTTTAAAAATAGCACTTCCTTTAGGTATAAGCTTTTTTACATTTACTCAGATAGCATATTTAGTTGATGCTTATAAAAAAGAAGTAAGAGAGTATGATTTTTTAAACTATGCACTCTTTGTAACATTTTTCCCTCATTTAATCGCAGGTCCCATTTTGCATCACAGTGAAATGATGCCTCAATTTGCCGATATAAGAAAAAAAGTCATTAATCATAAAAATATATCAAAAGGTTTATTTCTCCTTTCAATCGGATTATTTAAGAAGGTTGTAATAGCTGATAATCTGTCTGAGTTTGTAAATGATATTTTTAACCTGCTTCCTTCCGTAGACTTTTTTGAAGCCTGGTGCGGCAGTTTAGCATATACTTTTCAATTATATTTTGATTTTTCGGGTTATTGTGATATGGCATTGGGTATAGCATTATTATTTAATATATTGCTTCCGGTAAACTTTAATTCACCTTATAAATCGGAAAATATACAAGATTTCTGGCGCAGATGGCATATGACACTTTCAAGATTTCTAAAAAACTATATATATATTCCTTTGGGCGGTAACAGACTCGGTGAATATAAAACCTACAGAAACTTATTCTTAACTTTTTTAATAGGCGGAATCTGGCATGGTGCGAATTGGACATTTATTATGTGGGGAGTACTTCACGGTTTAGCTACCTGTATACACAGATTTTGGAAGAAATTTAATATAAAAATCAATAAATATCTGTCAATATTTATGACATTCTTCTTCATAAACATAACTTGGGTATTTTTTAGAGCACCCTCTATACACAGGGCTTTTGAAATTTTAAAATCAATGATTGGATTAAACGGAGTTAACCCTTTAGTTATAAATAAATTAAGGTTTTCGTTTGAAAGCGGCAGTATAAAATTGAGTTTATTTTTATTCGCAGGATGTATAATACTTTCATTCTTTATGAAAAATTCTATGGAGCGGCTCGAGCGATTTAAAACCGATAAAGTTCATTTTATTGTAATTTTGTTGTTATTTATAATATCAATTTTATCTATAAATAAGGTTAGTGAATTTTTGTATTTTCAATTTTAGTAGCAAATTTTTAAATTATGATTTTTAGTATAAAAAAAGGAATTATAATGAAAATTAATAGTATAAATATGGGAAATGAATATAAGTATAATCCGGAACTTACAAGAAGTTATATAAATACGGACAGAATGACGGATTTATTTATAAAAACGGTAAAAATAGATACGGGAAGTAAAGAAGAAAATGTAGGAAAGAAGTCACCGACAACTGAAGGACAAATTGAATTAGGTAAACTGCTTTCAGACGAGCTAAAAAGTATAGGACTTAAAGATGTACATATTGATAAAAACGGTATAGTTACTGGAAGTTTGCCATCAAATACAAAAAATTCACCGACTATAGGCTTTATTGCGCATCTGGATACTTGCAGTGATGTAAATACATCAAACGTAAAACCCATAATACATAATTATAAAGCAGGGGATATAAAGTTAAAAGATAATCAGGTAATAAAAGAAAATGAATTAGAAAAATATAAAGGACATAAAATAATAACCTCAGACGGAACAAGCCTCTTAGGAGCTGATGATAAAGCAGGTATAGCGGAAATAATTGAAGCATTAAGGGTGTTTACGGAACATCCGGAACTAAAAAGACCGAATATTAAGGTTGCTTTTACTCCCGATGAAGAAATAGGAGTCGGAATAAAAAGTTTTGATATAAAAAAATTTAATGCCGATGTTGCTTATACGGTGGATGGTTCTTATGCCGATGAAACGGATACCGAAAATTTTAATGCTTATAACCCTGAAATAACAATAAAAGGAGTAAATGTACATACGGGTTTTGCATATAATAAAATGGTTAATGCAATAGTGATTGCAAATGAGTTAATAAATAAGCTTCCGAAAGATGAAAGACCTGAAAATACAAAAGATAGAGAAGGATTTTATTGTGTTGATTCAATTTCGGGAAATATTGATGAGACAAAAATAAAACTTTTGGTTAGAGATTTTGACGCTAATAAGGTAAAAGAGAAAATAAACTTCATTGAAAGTATTATTGAAGAACTTAAACAAAAATATCCTAATGCGGAAATAAATTTTGTTCCCAATAAAAAATATATAAATATGAAAGATAATCTGATAAAAGTACCTCAGGTAATAGAATATGCTAAAAAAGGAATAGAATTGTCAGGATTGGAGCCTAAAGAAACAATAGTAAGGGGCGGTACTGACGGTTCTAATTTAACTGAAAGAGGATTATTGAGCCCTAATTTAGGTGCGGGCGGTATAAATTTTCATTCAAAAAAAGAATTTGTATCCGTTGAAACGATGAAAAAATGTTGTGAAAATATAATAAATATTGTACAAGTATGGGCTACAAACAAAAATCCTTTTGAATAAAATTTTCACTGTCATGCTGAACTTGTTTCAGCATCTCTTGTTTTCTTTATGTCATTCTGAGGAGCGAAGCGAGATCAGATTCTCCTGCTATTAAAATATTTGCACGAAAATTTTAGATTCTGAAATAAATTCAGAATGACAAAATTTTCTTTATGATTTGCTCCCCTTGTCATGCTGAACTTGTTTCAGCATCTCTTTATTCGTAAATTCTGAAAAATCTTCGCTTTGTATAGTCAGCTTGACAGAGTTGTTTTAGTTAAATCTTGATTGAAAAAAATGTTCATGCTATAAAAATATTACTGTGAAAAGGAAACTTTTTGCTAGTTCAACGAACGGAAGTCAAGAAAACTGAATAAAAATATAAAATTAGCTAAAGGTGCAGGATTCTGTTACGGAGTCAAAAGGGCGGTCGAAACAACTAAACAGGTTAAAATTGATAATCCTGATAAAAATGTTTATGTTTTAGGTGAGTTAATTCATAACTCACAAGTTATTAGCGAGCTTGAAAATGCAGGTATAAAAACAGTTGATAATATACCTGAGGATGAAAAAGGTATTTGTATCGTTAGAAGTCACGGAATGCCGCCTTTAAAAATAAAAGAAATGCAGGATAAGGGTTATGAAGTAGTTGATTTAACCTGTCTTGACGTGAAAAAAGTCCAGCAAAAGGCAGTTGAACTTGCAAAATACGGTTATTATGTACTTATTTTGGGTAAGCCTGAACATCCGGAAGTTATAGCAATCGAGGCTAATGCAAAAATGTATTCGGATAAAGTACAAGTTATTCCGGATATTGAATATTTAAAGAAAAATATTGATTCAATTAAAACAAATAAAAAAATCGGAGTTGTAATTCAAACAACGCAAAAAATAGAATTTTTAAAAGATGTATGTGATATTCTTGTTCAAAATATTTTAGAAGTAAAAATATATAATACTATATGTAAATCAACGGCTATGAGACAGTCTGAGGCAAAAAAGCTTGCGGAAGAATCAGATTTAATGGTTGTTGCCGGCAGCAGAAAAAGTGCAAATACTACTCATTTGGCTGAAATTCTTTCTTCAATTACAAAAACAATACATATAGAAACTAAAGAAGATTTATATAACTATAAAGAAATAATAAAAAATGCAAATAATATAGGAGTTGCGGCAGGTGCCTCCACTCCCGATAATATTATAAATGATGTTATAAATGAACTGAAAAAATTTTAAGAAAGGATAAATAAAAATGACAAAAACAATGAATGAACAGGACGAATTCGTCAGATTATTGGAAGAAAGCTATAATTACAAATTCTCAGTGGCTGATGTTGTAAAAGGAATTGTAATTAAACAAGAAAATGATGGTTTTTTGGTTGATATCGGCGCAAAAACAGAAGCTTTTCTTTCAAACAGGGAAATAACAAACAATCCTGTTGAAGACAGAGATTTCTCAGATTATTTAGCAATCAATGACGTAAAAGAATTCTATATTTTAAAAGATGAATCTGATGATGAAAACGGCAGAATAATGTTATCGTTGAAAAAATTATCTTGTGCTAAAGCTTGGCAAGAACTTCAAAACGCAAAATATAACAATGAAACAATAAATGCCAAAGTTGTTATGATTGTAAGAGGCGGTGTTATTGTTGAAATTTCCGACTTGAGAGGTTTTGTTCCCGCAAGCCAATTAAGAACAGGTGCTCCTTTTGACGGATTAATCGGCCAAGATATAGAAGTTAAAGTCTTAGAAGCTGATGCTAAAAGAAATAAATTAATTTTATCTCAAAGACAAGCAGTTGCCGAACAAAGAGAACAAGTCGTTGATGAAATTATATCTCAACTTGAAGTTGGCTCTGTTGTTAAGGGAAAAGTAGTAAGAATTGCGGATTTCGGCGGATTTATCGACATTAACGGCGTTGACGGCTTACTCCCAATATCTGAAATTTCTTGGCAAAGAATTAAACATCCTTCTGATGTAATTTCATTGGGTCAAGAATTAGAAGTAAAAATTCTTAAAATAGATACGGATATGAAACGTATAAGCTTAAGCTTAAAGAGAATGGGTGAAAATCCTTGGGAATCAATCGAAAATGAATTTAAAGAAGGTCAGATTATAAAAGGAACGGTAAATAAAGTAACATCTTTCGGTGCATTTATTAACATATTCCCCGGGGTTGAAGCTTTGCTTCCTTCATCAGAAATGGAACCGGCTAATGCTAATCCGTTTAATATATATAATGTAGGTGATGAAATTGAAGTATTAATCAAAAAATTCACACCTCAAGAACACAGAATTGCATTAAGCGTTAAAGATATAGAAAAATAATTATCGCTAAACTGCAAAAAAGAGAGAGGTTAACCCCTCTCTTTTTTTGTTAAATTTTCTTAATATATAAATAAAGTATGTCAATTTTTATTCTTTATATGTTTTAATTAAAACGAAAGTAAGCAGTAATAAGGAAGATAGTATGCAAGTTGAATCTACAAAGCAATATACACCGGTTAAAAAAGGTAAAATGATAGGTGCTGCAGCAGGGTTAGGTGCAGCAGGTGCTTATGTCGTAAAGAACAGAAAAGATATTATTTTAGATCGTGGTGCTCAATGTGTCAGCGCAGCTCAACAGAACCTTAAAGATTCATTTTTTAAAGGGGTATCCGAAACAGCAAAAGCAAATATAAAAGAGCAAGCCGGTCAAACAATGTTTATAAATAAAATGAGTGATGCATTTAAAAACCTTGTTAAAGGTGATAAAGAAGGATTCCATAAAGTAACGGAGGCAACTGCTGAAGCTTTAGGCGAAAAGAAAGATGCATATATCAACTTGATGAAAAAAGTTCCGGAAAATTTTGCAAAAACAGTGAAGAATGCAAATGTAAAAGGTATAGTAATCGGTTCGACCGTTGCTGCAGGCGTTATTGGACTTGGTACCATAACCGGAAAATTAATAGGCGGACTTGTCGGAAATCTTTTTGAAAAACATAATAATAAAAATGCTGAAGTAAATTCATAAAAAATATAATATAAAAAAAGAAAATCCCTTTTATTTAGGGATTTTCTTTTTTGTGTTTTTATATATTATTTAAGCAATTTTTTTAAATATTGTCCCGTAAATGAATTTTTAACTTTGCTGACTATCTCCGGTGTGCCTTCCGTCACAATAGTGCCGCCTTCATCTCCGCCTTGCGGCCCTAAATCTATTATATAATCTGCTGTTTTTATTAAATCTAAATTGTGTTCAATAATCAGTATTGTATTTCCTGAATCAGCGAGTTTATTTATTATTTTTATGAGCTTGTCTAAGTCATACCAGTGAAGTCCTACCGTCGGTTCATCTAAAAGATATAACGTTTTCCCCGTCGCTCTTTTATTTAATTCACTTGCCAATTTAATTCTTTGAGCTTCACCTCCGGAGAGTGTTGTTGCACTTTGACCTAATTTCATATATCCTAACCCTACGTCATTTAACGTTTGAAGCCTTGTTTTTATTTTCGGGATTCCGTCAAAGAATTCAAGAGCTTCAGATATACTCATATCAAGGACTTCAGAGATATTTTTACCTTTATATTTTACTTCAAGAGTTTCTCTGTTATATCTTTGACCTTTGCAGACATTACATTTTATGTATACGTCCGATAAGAAATTCATTTCAATTTTAGTAAGGCCGTCGCCTTTACAAGCTTCACATCTTCCGCCTTTAACGTTAAAACTGAATCTTCCTTGAGTGTATCCTCTCATTTTCGCTTCGGGTGTTTTAGCATATAACTCTCTTATGTATGTAAATACATCCGTATATGTTGCAGGATTAGACCTTGGTGTTCTGCCTATAGGAGATTGGTCAATATTAATAACCTTGTCGATATTTTCAAATCCTTCAATAGTATCCACACCTTGAGGTTTCGGTTTGTTTTTATGAAGCTTGTGTATGGAATAAGCATAAATAATATCATTCATTAATGTTGATTTACCGCTTCCCGATACACCCGTTAAAACAACAACTTTACCTAAGGGAATCTTTACATCTATATTTTTTAAATTGTTTTTATGCGCATTCTTAACGAAAAGATATTTACCGTTTCCTTCTCTTCTTTTTTTAGGGACAGGTATTGTTTTTGCACCGCTTAAATATTGTCCGGTCAGAGATTTTTTACAGTTCATTATATCTTCAAGACTTCCCTGAGCTATAATTTTTCCCCCGTTTATGCCGGCATATAATCCTATGTCAACAATATGGTCTGCGCTTCTTATTGTATCTTCGTCGTGTTCAACAACTATAAGAGTATTTCCTAAATTCCTTAATCTTAAAAGAGTTTTTATTAACATATCATTATTATATTGATGAAGCCCTATGGAGGGTTCATCAAGAACGTATAAAACTCCTGATAATCCGCTGCCGATTTGTGTTGCAAGTCTTATTCTTTGAGCCTCGCCGCCTGATAGTGTTGCTGACATCCTTGCAAGATTTAAATAACTTAAACCGACATCTAACATAAATTTTAGTCTTGCTCTGATTTCTTCCAAAATTTGTTTTGCTATGGTTAATTTGTAGTCATCCAATTCAAGGTCAAGATTTGAAAAGAATTTATATGCTTCTTTTATTGATAAAAGGCAAACTTCATATATGTTTTTACCGCCAACTGTAACTGCTAACGAAAACGGTTTTAATCTCGCTCCTTTACAGTCTTTGCAGGGTATTTGCGACATATATTCCTGTATGTATTCTCTGACTTCTTCGGAATTAGAATCTGTATATTTTGCCATAAAATAAGGAATAACACCTTTATATGGTCTGAATTGTGTAACATATCTTGTTCCGCCGAATTCTTTGAATCTTAATTTTACACTCTCATTACCGCTTCCGTATAAAATTATTTCTTTGTGTTTTTCACTTAAATTTTCAAATGGGGTATTCATATCAATACCGAAATGATTGGCAACTGATTGTAAGATGTCTTGATAATAAGGGTTCCCTGTTTTTGCCCACGGATAAATTGCGCCTTGAGACAGTGATTTTGTTTTGTCGGGAATTAATAAATCAGGGTCGGGAACGTAATGAGCACCTAAGCCTGAACAAGATGGACAAGCACCGTATGGGTTATTAAAACTGAATATTCTTGGTGCTAATTCTTCAAAACTTAAATTACAATTTGGACAAGCTAATTTTTCGGAAAATATCATTTCTTTTCCGCCTACTACATCCACTAATAATAATCCGTCTGATTTTTGCAGTGCTATTTGTGCACTGTCCGTTAATCTTGACTTTGCACTTTCTTTAATAATTAGCCTGTCAACTACTACCTCAATTGTATGTTTTTGAGTTTTATTTAACTCGATTTCTTCTTCGTCAATATTGTATATTTTGCCGTCAACTCTGACTCTTACAAATCCTTCTTGCTTTAATTCTTCAAAAAGATTAACAAATTCACCTTTTTTCCCTCTTACAACAGGCGCTAAAAGCTGAATTTTTGTACCCTCAGGTAAAGTGTATATTTTATCCACAATTTCATCTATGGATTGGGGTGCAATTTCGCATCCGCACTCGGGACAATGCGGTATGCCTATTCTCGCAAATAAAAGTCTTAAATAATCATAAATTTCCGTAACAGTTCCTACTGTTGAACGAGGGTTATTGCTGGTTGATTTTTGGTCTATGGAAATAGCCGGTGATAATCCTTCTATACTTTCGACATCAGGTTTATCTAACTGTCCCAAAAATTGTCTTGCATAGTTAGAAAGGCTTTCCACATATCTTCTTTGACCTTCGGCAAATATTGTATCGAAAGCTAAGGAACTTTTGCCAGACCCTGATATCCCCGTAAAAACAATTAACTCATTTTTCGGTAATTCAAGACTTACATTTTTTAAATTATGTTGATTTGCTTTTCTTATAACTATTTTGTCATTCATAACAATAACATTATGCCACAAAATTTTACTTATGTATTATCGGTTCTGAACCCTTTAGTTTCGGAAATTTTTCTTCCTATACTTTCTATTTTCGATTTAATGCAAAGAGCACATTTCTCGGCGGAATCATTAATACATATTTTCCCCGGATAAATTTCATAATTTTTCCTGTAATTTACATCTGTCATGTTTGGCATAATGACATTTGCTCCGGATTTAAGAGCTATTATTCTCCCGTTTGGCTGAACAGACTCCATAGCTGACGTTGCAGGAATATTAATGTCCGGCATTAAAAGTCTGATGAGTGCCATGACTCTCAAAGACAGGTCAAAATTATTTTTTGTATAATCTTTTAACGGGGTGTCGGGATGCGAAATAAAGGGTCCAATACCTACCATATCCGCATCAATTTCTTTAAAAAATATAATATCCTCCGCTAAAGATTCAATACTTTGATTCGGAAGCCCTACAATACAACCTGTTCCAACTTCAAAGCCCAATGATTTTAAATTATAAAGACAATTTACCCTGTTTTCATAACTTGCTTTAGGATGTAAACTTTTATACAATTCTTTATCGGTTGTTTCAATTCTCAATAAGTATCTGTCAGCCCCTGCCTTTTTAAAAGCTTTAAATTCTTCAAAACTTCTCTCCCCTATACTCAAAGTAACGGCTATATCGTACTTTTTTATTTTCTTTATCAAGGAGGCGATTTTATCAGAGGTGAAGAATTCATCTTCTCCGCCTTGCAGAACTACTGTATTTATTTTGTTCTTTACTGCATTTTTGACACAGTCGAGTATTTGTTTTTCTGATAGTCTGTACCTTTGAACGTTTTTATTATCCTTTCTTAAACCACAGTACAAACAATTGCATTTACAAATGTTAGTAAACTCAATAAGACCTCTAAGGTGAACAAAATCACCTTTATATTCTTTTCTTATTCTATCCGCACTTTCAAACAGTTTTGTTGATGAACTTTTTAATATTTCGACTAAATCATCTTTCGAGAAATTATGCGACAACTTGTGCTACTTTCTGTAATTTTGCAACATTATCGAGAATTTGGTGAAGCGCTTTTGTCGGTTTGTCATTAAACTCATGAGCTGCAATCCTTTTTTGGAGTGATTCTAACTTAACTTTAGCCATGACTTTTTTAGATATTTCAACAGCTTCATGATTTCTTTTATTTTTAATTGCTTTTGCAATCGGATCTTTAGATTTACCAATTATTTCGGTAAAATTTTCGCCTGCTTTTTTTAATGATTCTACGGGATTAACTCCTGTTTGTTTTCCGGCGTTAATTAAAACCGTTGCAACACCTATTGCACCTAATAAATTTAGGCATAGAGCCATCCTCATCTGATTTTTAACAACTTTTTCTATGGGTTGTTTTTCCTCAGGTGTTTTAATATTAGCTTGATTGTATTTAATTGTATTTGGTTTTTGTACGAAAATAATGCGTTGTACGCTCATCTTCATCCCTTTCATCAAAACTAACACTTTTTACAAAGGCTCTTCATTATACCATATATTTTTTATTTTGCAAATACTTTTTTATAAAAAATAAAAAAATAATTATTCATTCTAATTTTAAGAATTATGTGGTAAGATTAAATTAACATTAAGGGAAAGCATATGGGCGAACACTGGTCAGGGTATATAGGTAGTTTACATGTTCATTGGGATACATTGATTACAATGTGGTTCGCAATGATTGTTCTTATTATAATTTCTCTTATACTCACAAAAAACTTAAGCATAATTCCTACTAAAATGCAGGCTGTATCAGAGAGTGTTATAAGATTTTTCACAAATAATTTGAAAGAAGTTAAGGACGGTGAAAAACATATTCCTTTAGTTGCGTCTTTATTTTTGTTTATACTTGTTGCAAATTTAATGGGGCAATTACCTTTAAGATTGATACATTTAAAAAACGGAGAATTGGCTTCACCTACAAATGATATAAATTTAACGGCTGCACTTGCCGTAATGGTTTTAATATATTACTTGTTTTACGGGTTTAAAGAAAAAGGATTTAAATATATATATCACGGACTCGGTATTGAGGGTATAATAACAACACTTGTAGATATTTTAGAGATGATAACAAGACCTTTAAGTCTTGCACTTCGTCTTTTTGCTAATATTTTAGCAGGTGAAATACTTGTTTCCGTTGTTTTGGGACTATTTGCTCTTGCGGCACCCGTGCCTGTTATGCTGTTTGAAATTTTCGTCGCATTTATACAGGCATTTGTATTTATGATGCTGACAATTGCATATATAACCTCGGCGGTATCAAATGAACATTAATTGAAAGGAGATAAAAATGGAAGATGTAAAAACAATATCTGATTTGGCACAGTTAGGTGCAGGTCTTGCTATAGGTCTTGCAGGCTCGGGTGCAGGTCTTGGTATCGGTATTGGTTTGAAAGGTTTAATGGATGCTGTTGCAAGACAACCTGAAGCTGCAGGTAAAGCAGTAGGTTTCTTCTTGTTAGGCGCAGCTTTAGCTGAAGCTTGTGCTTTATATGCTCTTGTTGTCGCACTTATGTTAATAGGTAAAATTTAGGCTTAAATTATGGAATTTGATGCTACTTTTATAATAGCTGTTATCAGTTTTGTGATATTTGCTTTTATTATGAATAAAATTTTCTATGCACCTGTTTTAAAAATAATGAAAGACAGACAAATGTTTGTTGAAAAAAATTATAAGGATGCGGAAATAATAAAAAATGAAACGCAAAAAAATGAGCAATATTATGAAGGTGAGCTATATAAGGCAAGAGATATTGCAAGAGATGAAATTTCTAAACAGGCTAAGACTTTAAAAGAAGAACGTTCAAAAGAAATTTCGGAGTATAAAGCCGAAATGCTTGAAAATGTTACGGCACAAAAAGAAGATTTGAGAAATTCCGCTTTGAGTGCAAAAGATATTCTTAAGGATAATGTTATTCAGATAGCAAAAGAGATATCTTATAAAATCTTAGGGTCGGGTGTCAATTTAGAGTCAATTGATAATTTTGAAAACAAAGATGAAAAATAAAAATGGACTTTATTAATTTTCTTATAAAATCAAATACAGTTAATTTTATAATCGTATTATTACTGATTATAGTTCTCGTTGTAAAAATAAATGTTAAATCTGTTATTGAGAAAATAAGAGATGAAATAACAGATTATGTTAATGCATCAACTGATGAGAAGACTTCAGCGAATTTGGAATCGGAAAAAATAAAAGGAAAAATCGAGAAGCTTCCGTCTTTGATAGACAGAATTGAAAAAAGCGCAGAACATAATGTTCAAAATATGGCAGAAAAAATAAAATCAGAAATAATCGAACAAAAGAAAGATATTGAAAATAATGCTAAAAGATTATTGGATTTGGAAACAAAGAAATTCAATTCAAAGCTCATAAACATTTTGTCAGAAAAATCGGTTGAAATAGCAAGAGAAAATGCTATATCCAATTTAAAAGACAATCGTGAATTACATAATTTTTATATTGAAAATGCAATAAATGAAATTGATAAGGTAAACTTATGAAAATTTTAGATGTAAAAAATATAAAAACCGCAAGAAAATATGCAAATGCTCTTTTAGAGTCAGCTAAAGAAAAAAATATAGCTGATGAGGTTGAAGATAATTTGGTTTTGATAACTCAAACAATTAATATGAATGAGGAACTTAAAAATTTATTGTTTAGTCCCATAATCAAAATAAATGATAAAAAAGAAGTTTTAGGAAAGGTATTTTATAGTCACATAAATAAAGAGACACTTGAGTTTTTATATTTGCTCTCTGATAACAACAGATTGAATATAATTTTTGAAGTTTTGGAGTGTTATATAAAAGCTTTAAATAGCGAAAAGAATATAGTAAAACCTATAATTACATCTGCGGTTGAACTTGATGAAAGTCAAAAAAATCGAATAAAAGAGAAGCTTTCAAATAAACTCTCCAAAATAATAATACCGGAGTATAAAACCGACAATGATATTATAGGCGGAATAATTATAGAAATTGAAGATAAGACAATTGATTGCAGTCTCAGAACAAAATTTGAAAATATGCGTAAACAATTAACAAAGGGAAATAAATATGGCAGTGATTAATCCTGATGAAATTACATCAATAATTAAAGAAAAGTTAGAGAATTACGGTTCGGAACTTGAGGTAAAAAATGTAGGTACCGTACTTGAAGTTGCAGACGGAATTTCAAGGATATACGGGTTAAATGATGCAATGTCGAGTGAACTTATAGAGTTTGAAGACTCGAAAGGTACTTTAGGAATAGTATTAAATCTTGAGGAAGATAATGTAGGTGCCGTAATATTAGGTGATTATACCCATATAAAAGAAGGAATGCAGGTAAGGACAACGGGAAGAATCGCATCTGTACCGGTGGGATATAATCTCTTAGGAAGAATAATTGACCCGACGGGAGTCCCTGTTGACGGAAAAGGAGATATAGCTTTTGAAAAAACAAGACCAATAGAAAGAGTGGCTCCGGGGATAGTTACGAGAAAATCCGTATGTGAGCCTATGGCAACGGGATTAACTGCAATAGATGCTTTAACACCTATAGGCAGAGGTCAAAGAGAGTTAATAATCGGTGACAGACAAACGGGTAAAACTGCTATAGCCATAGATACAATTATTAATCAAAAAGGCAAAGACGTTATATGTATTTATGTGGCAATAGGTCAAAAGACTTCAACGGTTGCACAATTGGCAAAAACACTTGAAAATTACGGTGCAATGGATTATACAATAATTGTATCAGCACCTGCTAATGAATCTGCTCCTATGCAGTATATTGCGCCATTTGCAGGTTGTGCGATAGCTGAAGAATTTATGGAAGAAGGCAAATCAGTATTAATCATATATGATGATTTATCAAAACATGCTCAGGCATATAGGGCAATGAGTCTTTTGTTAAAAAGGCCGTCAGGTCGTGAAGCATATCCGGGAGATGTCTTTTATTTACATTCAAGATTGCTTGAAAGAGCTTGTAAATTAAATGATGAGTTAGGCGGAGGCAGTATTACCGCACTCCCCATAATTGAAACTCAAGCCGGTGATGTATCAGCTTATATACCTACTAATGTAATTTCTATAACGGACGGACAGATATTTTTGGAATCAAATCTGTTTAATTCGGGAACAAGACCTGCGATTAATGCAGGTATTTCAGTTTCCCGTGTTGGCGGTGCGGCTCAAACAAAGGGTATTAAACAGGTTGCGGGCAAACTCAGATTGGATTTAGCGCAATTCAGAGAACTTGAGGCATTTGCTCAATTCGCCAGCGATTTGGATAAGGCAACAAAGGATCAGTTAACAAGAGGACAAAAATTGACCGAGGTTTTAAAGCAACCTCAATACTCACCTTTAAATGTTGCTCAGCAAGTAACTATTCTTTTCGCAGCTAATGAAGGTTTCTTGGATGATGTTGATAATGATAAAATCAAAGACTTTAAACAAGGTTGGTTCTATTATATGGATGCAAATTTGAAAGAATTGACACAAAGATTGAATGACGGTGAAAAACTGTCTGATGAAGATATAAATGAATTAAAAGAAAAATTGACTTCTTATAAAACAAACTTCTTTAAATAGTGAGCAAAAAATAATTATGGCTAATCTAAAAAAAATAAAGACAAGAATAAATTCAATAAAAAGTACGCAAAAAATAACCAGAGCAATGAAAATGGTTGCATCTGCAAAGGTTAAAAAATTTGAAAATCGTGTAAAAGCATCAAGACCTTTTACTTTTGAATTGGAAAAAATATTTTATCGTCTTTTACATTCCGTTGATGATATTGAAACAAAAGAAACAAACTTTAAGGCGCCTATTAATAATTATCCTGTATTGTTGGAAGAAAGAAAAATTGAAAATGTAGGTCTGTTAATCATTACGTCAAATAAGGGGTTATCAGGGGCATTTAATGCAAATCTTGTCAGATACACATTAAAAACCATTAAAGACTATCAAGAAAAAGGGATTGGCTGCGAACTATTTATAATAGGACAAAAAGGGTATAATTCTTTAAAAAGATTAAGTGATGAATACGGTTTTAAAATTACAAATAAGTACCTTAATTTTGCGGAAACACCTACATCTTCTCATGCATTGACTGTTGCATCCGATATGGCACGTTCTTTTGTTAACGGTGATATAGACTCTATGGAAATAATAACAACGAGATTCAGAAATATGATGTCATATTCCGTTGAAAGATGGGATATTTTGCCTTTGGATGAAATAGATTTCGATTATACACATGAAAATTTTTCAGATATGGAAATAGAACCAAATGCACCTTCCGTATTGGCAGAAATAGTTCCTCTATTTATATCAAGTATAATTTTCCAAGCTATGTTAGAATCAATAGCAAGTGAGTTGGCATCAAGAATGACTGCTATGTCAGCGGCTTGTAATAACGCTGATGAAATGATTCAAAAATTGACGATTGAATTTAATAAAGTCAGACAAGCAATGATAACTCAGGAAATTACGGAAATAGTAGGCGGCAGTAATGCCATAAAAAATAAAGTATGAAAATCCATAAAAAAATATTTTTGTCTGTTTCGATTACGGCTTTTTTTCTCTCTGCATCATATTTTGGTGCACTATATTATGTTGAAAAATGTTTGGATTTAAATAAATACAAAGATAAAGTATTTAGTGAAATTGAAGAAAAAACAGGATTCAAAGTTTTTTCCGAAAATATTTCAGTAAAAAAAACTTATACTCCTGATTTAAAAATAAATATGTATCATACTTTAATTTTATATCCTGATAATAATGAGTTTTTAAAATTAAAATCCTTAGATGTAAAAATTAAATTATTACCTTTATTATTTAAAAAGGTAATTATTAAAGATACTAGTCTGACAAGACCGATTATAAATATTAAATTAAATAAAGATTTAACTACATCATTAGATAAATATATTACAAATAAAAATATTATTACTGAAGGATTTCAGCTTGATACTTCTTTGTCAAATATACACTGTAGTGATTATAAAATAAAAATTTATGATGAATCTTTGGGTAAAAATTTTGTATTGGAAGGCGACGAACTTTTAATAAAAGATTTTAAAATAAATGAAAATGTTAATTTCGTCTTAAAGGGTGTATTAAAAGATGATACTAAAAAGTATTTGGAATACGATTTAAGCGTTATTTCATTTTTTAATAGTGAAAAATCGGCATTTACATTTTCTCCTTTTAAGCCAATGGTTGAGTCTGATATAAAAGGTAAAATAATCGGCAATTTGAAAATAACGAATGATAAAAAAATAACAGGCAAGTTAAAGATTAATGATGTGTCTTTGAGGGCTAAAGATGTAGAATTAAAAGACAATAATGTAAATTTGGACTTTAAGGGAGAAGAAGTTAATATTGATGCAATATTGCATACTTCTAAAACTGATATTGCCAAAGTTAAGGGTGATTTTATATATGGAAAGAAAAAATTAATCAAATTAAATGCGGATGCAAAACATGTTAATTTAGAAAATCTGTTTAAAATTATTTCAATAATTTCTAAAAGTTTAAATATAAAAAATTCAATTGCAGACTTAAATGTTAAAGGATTAATGGATGCTGAATTTAATATCAGTTCCGATTTTAAAAAATTAATTTCTAACGGTAATTTAAGAATAATTAATGCGGAAATCAGGCATGAAAAGCTTCCATATCCTGTAAAATCAGTAAATGCTGACATAAGTTTGGATAATAATAATATACGGATAAAACAGGCAAATGCACTTATAAATCAGACTCCTGTTGAAATAACAGGCGGAATAAAAGAAGATGTATCTTTTGATGTTAATGCTAAGTCTGAAAATCTTAATTTGATTAATATAATCAATTTGTTTGATGTAAAAAATAAAATTCCTTTTGAAATTATTGCGGGTAAATTGGGATTTAAATCAAATATAAAAGGTGTTTTAAACAAAAACTATACTTTAACTTCGATGATAAACTTAAATTCTTTGAATATAAAAGAACCAAAGAATAATATTCCTTTAATGATTTCTAACGCTGATATAACATTTAGCGGAGATGAAAAAAAATACTCGGGTGAAGTTAATTGTAAAAATTTAAATATTATTGTAGCGAAGCAGAAAATATCCGCTGACAATTTGAATATAAAATTTGATGAGAATAAAATATTAATTCCCGAAAATGAAATAATATCTCCTTTGAAAGTAAATTTCTCGGGAGAAATTAATAATTATAAAGAAAAAATATCCGGAGCTGTTAATTTTAAATCGGAAGCACAGGCTCAAAAGTTATATCAGATTATAAACGAATATATAAAACAGCCTTCAAAATCAGTAGGAATAATTAAAACAACGGGAGATATAACCCTTTGGGATAATAAAGTCAATCTAAAATTAAAAATGTTATCTGATAAGGATAACTATATTTCTTATACCGTTATTCAAGAATTATTGAATAAAAAATCATTATTAAACTTAAATTGTGATATAGACAAAAATAATATTATTATCCAAGAATTATCTTTAATGGAAGATAAAGAAAATCTTAGTCAAAAAAAAGATTATAATTTTGATAAAAATAAAAAAACCTTGAAAATATCGGGTGTTATTAATACTGAAAATGATATTTTATTTAAAAATTTAAATATAAATATACCCGACTCACTTACTTTTGCATCTTCATTTTTCGGCGGTGAAGAAACCTCCTTAAACGGTAATATAATTTTAAATAATACTTTGGAAAAACCTGAAATTACAGGTAATTTAAAAATATTTTCATATAAATTAAAACGGTATTTGACTGATGTTAAAAATGCGGATTTAAGTTTTATGAAAAATAATATCAGATTAACCGCACCGGATGTTCAAGTAGCAGATTCTAAATTTAATATAACTGCGGATATAGAACCTGATATAACACCAAAAAAAATAACGGTATCTAATTTGCAATTAAATTCGCTTAATTTAGATTTAAATACAATATATTCAATTATTGAAAAAGAGCGCAATCCATTTGCACAAAATATTATTTCCGTAAAAAAAGGTTATGCTGCCATAGGCAAATTTAAGGTATTGGATTTAAACGCAAATGATATCATAACTGATATTGCATTAGAACAAAATATAATAAAATTGAGTAATATCAAGGCAAAAGCATATAACGGTGAAATTGAAGGTAAGATGAGTTATGATTTACCGCATAGTTTGCTTGATATTAAAATAAAAGGTAAGGGTCTTAATATAAAAGATTCACTGTATGATTTGTGTAAGATTTCTGATGACTTGGGCGGAATAGCGGATATTGAAACAGATTTATCAATAGTTATAGGTAAAACATATAATAATGTAATTAAATCTTTAAACGGAAAATTGAATTACAAAGCATATAACGGTCAAATGGGTACTTTAGGTAAATTTGAATATTATTTATATGCAAAAAATCTCATGTATCATGGATTATTAAATTCAACAATAAACAGGTTCATAGATGCAATAAAACGTGATAATACTGCAAGATACAGAATATCAGAGGGGACAATATTATTTCAAAACGGGTATCTTATAACCGACAATATTAAAACCATAGGTGAAAATATGAGTATATGGGCAAAAGGACGTCACAATATGCTCACAAACGAGGCAAACATAGTTATACAAGGACGTATATCCGATGAAATTAAAAATAAATTGGGTACATTTGGTAATTTTTCACTGTCCGATTTGATATCCGATAACAAAACGCAAAAAGATATAAATTATATGAAACTTCCAAACGACATAATGAAAAATATACCTGATTTATATAAGTCTCCGAATACTAAAACAAATACTTTTACAGTTAATATTTATGGAAATATTAATTCAATCAATGCAATTAATTCATTTATGTGGACAGTACCTAAAAATATACAAAATAATGAAAATGAGACGGATATTGAAACACACGAGGAAATTATAAATAGTAATAACAATACTGAGAATATTGAAAACGGTAAAAATTATGAAAATAATAACCCCGTTGAGAATACCGAACAAAATTCAAATTTGCCTGATTTCAATGATATGTTGCAAGATTTATAAAAAATCAGTTATATTTAGAAGTTTCATTGACTCCGAAGTCAGAGTGTTCTTCAATTGGGATTTCCGAAAATTTAATATTTTTAATAACCGATATATTTTGCTTCTTATTATTAATAAATTGTTTATCAAATTCTTCTAATTTTGAATAATTGAATTCGTTTTCCCACTTTGCAATAACAACCGTTGCAATACAATTGCCGATAAGATTGACGGTAGTTCTTCCCATATCAAGTATTTGGTCAATACCGAGTAAAATAGCAACACCTATGAGAGGATATCCAAAACCCGATAAAGTTCCTGCCAAAACAACGAGTGCAACTCTTGGCACTCCTGCAATACCTTTACTCGTGAGCATTAATGTAGCCATTATAAATAAAGTTTGAAGCGGACCTATTTCTATCCCGACAATTTGCAGGGAAAATAACATAGCCAAAGCTAAATATAAGGTTGAACCGTCCAAATTAAAAGTATAACCTGTCGGCATAACAAATCCTACTATATTTTTTGAAACTCCGTAAGATTCCATGATTTTCATTGCTTGAGGAAGCGCTGCTTCGGAAGTTGAAGTTGTAAATGCCAAAAGAGCAGGTTCTCTAATGGCTCTTAAAAGTGAAAATGCTGAAATTCCGACTATACGGCAAGCAATATTTAATATAACAAATAAGAATAAAAACAGTGCAAAATACAAAGAGAGAATTATTTTTGCATAATTAAACATAATTCCCATACCGCTTTCCGCAATAGTGTATGAAATAGCTCCAAAAACACCTATAGGTGCAAAGTTCATAACAAAATGAGTAAATTTAAACATAACTTCAGATAAAGAAGTTACGCAATTTAAAACCGGCTTTGCTTTTTCTCCTGCTGCACAAACAGCCAATGCGAAGAAAATTGAAAATACGACTATTTGAAGTAAATCCCCGTTTGCCATTGCTTTAACTATACTTGTAGGAACTATGTTTATGAATATTTCCGATATTGACTCGTGTACATTTTGGCTTGCCATAACGGAGGCGGCATCTAACATATTATCCGATATAACCGAAGTGGCAAATCCTTTACCCGGTTTAAATATATTGCCGACGCTTAATCCGATAACAAGTGCAAAAGAGGTTGCAACCGCAAAATAAAATAATGTTTTAGCCCCTAATTTTCCTAAGGATTTCATATTTCCATGAGTTGCAATCCCCGTAACAACCACAGAAAATAATAACGGAGCAATAATCATTTTAATCATATTTAAAAAGATTTGAGCTAAAGGATGCATTTTGCTTCCTATTTCAGGGAACTTCCAACCGACAAAAATCCCTAATATTAAACTTAAAAAAATATATAAAGTTAGTTTAGATGTTTTCATTTTTTTATAGTCCTAACCAATTATATCAAAAATATAACAGTATGATTTAATTTGAGATGTGATTGTAAATAATTGTTGAAGCATTAACAATAAATTCTTTTCCTTGAAGATTATTATAAGGACGTTTCGCTAAAATTACCACGATATATTTTCTTCCGTTAGGGCTTTTTACAATGCCGGCATCTCCCAACATAAAACCGATATCGCCTGTTTTATGGAGTAAAATAGCTTTAGGGGGCAGACCTGCTTGAAGAAGTCTGTTATTTTTGACGTGGGAAAGATAATCGGATATATGTAACTTGGAATCTGCGGAAAGAATATCGGTAGTATCAATATTATAGAGCATTTTAGCCAATTCTTTTGCGGTTGTGACGTTTGTGCCGTCTAAATCGGGGAGCCAATTGTTAATATGGGTAGAGTTTAATCCCCAGCTTCGTATTGCTTTATTAACTTGAGGCATTCCGCCCATTTTAGCCATAATCATATTTGTGGATGAATTGTCGGAATTTTCTATCATTATTTTAGCTAAATAATCCATAGTATGAGCTATACCGCCTTGAGAATACTGCAGTTTTCCTGACCCCGGAGCTCTGAAGTAGTCTTGCATAACCATTTTGTCATATAACCCGAATTTTCCGTTTTCAATCTCTTTAAACATTTCTATTAGAACGGGAATTTTTATTATACTTGCAGCAGGATATATTTTATCGGCATTTATATCAACATAAGTTCCGTTTTTGTATTCCCATACATAAACGGATGGTTGTATTTTCGGATATTGATGTGCTAAATCAATTAATGCATTTTTTAGGGCAATTCGTTCATATGTTTGTTTTATATCAACCATTTTAGGTTCCGTAATCTTTGAATTTTTAATGATAAATTTACCTAAAAATAAATCTTTATAAAGATAATTATGTGTGGGATATAAAAGCTTTTGATAATCAACGTTGTATATTTTTGCTTCATTATAAGGAAAAACATCTACAATAAAATTTTTAAAGGAGTATGGTAAAACATAAAATAAAAGAGTGGCAAAAAATGTCAAAGAAATTATTTTCTTTAATAAAGAAGTTGATTTCTTTTTTCTCTTAACTTTTCTTATGGGTTTAACTTTTACATTATTCGTATTTTTTACGTAATATTGCCTGTAGTTTGCGCTATACGAGTTTTGATTGGATTTATATTCGCTATAGTTTTGCTCCGGCAAAATTTCCCCTCCTGTATTACTTATATTATATTACGAATAATTGCATTTCTACAATATGTTAAAAATGGTAAATAAAATCTTTGCTAAAATATTTTGAACTTTTCACATAAATTTGATAGAATAATTAAAAAGGAAAGGATTAATTAATGAGCAGTCTTATAATATACACGGAAGGTAACAGTTCACAGCTTGAAAATATTTGTAAAAAAGTGGTTGATATTGATGTAGCAGTAAAAAATATAGATGAATATGAGATGTCTGATGCTGCTAAGAACAGCGTAATTGTTCTTGATTTAACCTTAGGGAAATTAAAAGAAATGTCAATGGTTACTAAATTTCCTCTTCCTGTATTGGTGGTTGCCGATGAAATGCCGGAAGATACCGTTATAAGGGCTGAAGCATACGATTTTGTAATTAATCCCGTCAGTGAATATGAAATGGATGTCAGATTAAAAAATCTTTTAAAAATAAAAGAATTAAAAGATAAAGTTTCAAATATATCTACGACAGATGAATTAACAGGACTTCATAACAGAAAATTTTTGCTTGAAAGATTAGAGTCTGAAATGTCAAGGGCAAAAAGATATAATTCAAATGTATCATGTATTCTTTTTGATATAGATTTCTTCAAAGTGGTTAACGATATGTACGGTTATGAATGGGGTGACGTACTTCTGAAGAAAATAGCTGAAATGCTTTTAAATTTAGCAAGAAAAGAAGATGTAGTAACAAGATACGGTGATGAAGAATTCATGGTATTATTGCCTGATACCACGGAAGAAAAAGCATATGTTTTCGCCGAAAGATTCAGAAGTGATGTTGAAAGAATGTCTTTTATCCCCGCAGGAGAGGAAGAAAGACATCCTGTAAAAATATCCGGCGGTATTTCATCTTATCCTCAACTTGAACAAGTGGATGAAAATGCTAATTCAATTATAAGATATGCTGAACACGCACTTTATAATGCTAAAAAACGTGGTAAAAACAGAATAGTATTATTCTCTCAAGTCAACTTGGATTATTAAATTTCAAAACCGCTGAATATAACCGCATTACTTAAATTGTGAGATTCTTCTTTAACTGTTTTAAAGAAGTCTTTTATGAGTATTACGTTATTTTGCAAAAGTTCAAATCTGTTTTCTTTATAGAAATTTTCAAGAAGCTCACCGCTTTGAATATATTTTCTGTTCTTAATATAGAGATTAAAATTTTTATTTCTTTTTATAATTTTTTTAATCGCAAAAGATAAAACTAAATTGTAGCAATCACAATATTGAGGTGCAATTATTGTATCAATAAAATAATTTTTATTATCAACAGTTTTAATTTCAATAAATGCTTTTATTTTATTTTCGTCAAAATATATGTACTTAAACAAGGTTTCGCATTTGTATCCCTGAATTAATCTGTCTTTAAATTCACCTTTTTCTTTAAGGTGTGAATATTTATAGTGGGTAATAAGATTTTCGTTATAAAAATCAGAAATTAATTTTGCATCTGAATTTTTAAATATTCTAAAATTTTCTTCGGGGATGTTTTCCGAAATGAAATTAATATTTGAGACTTTCCATAAAGATTCATTTGAACAGAATCTGAAACCGCAGCCGTTGATAAATAAATCCGCCAATTCTTTTTGGTTATCATCAACCGATACATAAAAAGTATTAACTCCTCTTGCACCAAACTTTGCGAGGATATATTCAACCAACTGTTTACCGGCATCATAAGCATTCTTATCTAAGAATAATCGTTTAATTTGCCATTTATAAGGGTTGCCTCTCTGTCCTTTTACCGTAATTAATCCTTTTAAAATGTTATCAGAATCATATACTACATATGTTTCAGGAAATTTTCTCAAATGAATATTATAGAAAAAATTTTGTAAAAATGTTGCAGGAACAGAAAGAAAGAATAATCGTCTGTAACTCATAACATTGTCATTACAAACAACAGAGATTAATTTTTTAATATGAATAATATCTCTATAGCTTATTTTTTTAATTCTTGCCATATAGTATGCTTTCCTTTTACATCATATAACTAATTATTTAGAGAGTAAATAAGTATATTATAAAAAAGTTAAAAAAAAATTAATATATATTGAGTATCAGTATTGATATTTTATAATTAAATAAGATAAGAAGAGTCTTGGATATTATGAAAAATTTTTTTAAAGAAAAAATGAATAAAAAGAATCCTTTTATAGATGAAACGGATAATAAAGGAGAAGCTATAATGGATACTACAAATGAAATAAAAGATAAAGATATTGAAAATAAAACTGAAGAACCATTAAATAATGAAGAACAATTAAATAGTGAAGAAGAAAAAAAAGACAACGTTTCTGAGGAAAATCAAGAAGATAATGAACTTGATAATTTAAAGATTGAATTTGAAAATCTTAATAACCAATATTTACGCTTAGCTGCAGATTTTGATAACTACAGAAAAAGACAGGTTCAAGAAAGAGAATCATTGTTAAAATACGGTGCACAAGAGTGCATGAAAAAAGTAATAGAAGTTGTGGATAATTTTGACAGAGCAAGTGAAGCAGTGGAAAAGATTGACAATGTTGAAAAAATGAAGGAAACTTTTTATATATTACACAAGCAGTTATTGGATTCATTGACAAAATTGGGGTTAGAACAAATCAAATGTGTAGGAGAAAAGTTTGACCCTAATTTACATGAAGCGGTTATGCAAACTCAAACGGAAGAATATCCTGAAGAAACAGTAATTAAAGAATTACAAAAAGGATATAAATTAGGGGATAAAGTTTTAAGACCGGCAATGGTAGATGTTGCCGTAAAATAAAGAAATTGAAAGATTAGAGAGAATGAGTGATTTTTACGAAATATTAGGTGTAGATAAGAATGCAACAAAGGATGAAATAAAATCCGCATTCAGAAAAAAAGCAAGACAATATCATCCCGATGTAAATAAAGCACCGGATGCCGAAGAAAAATTTAAAGAATTGGGTCGTGCATACGAAACATTAATGGATGATAATAAGAGAGCAACTTATGACAGATACGGGGAAGACGGATTAAAGGAAGCCGGATATAGCACGTCTGGCCCATTTGATGGCGGTTTTGGCGGTTTAAATGAAATTTTTGAAAGTATATTTGGTGCAGGGGGCTTTGGATTTTCGTCAGGGTTTGCGCAGCAAGATCCAAATGCACCGCAAAGAGGTGAGGATTTAAGATTAAATTTGGAAATTGAGCTTGAAGAAGCCGTAACCGGAGTAAAAAAAGAAGTAAAAATATCTCATCTTGAAGTATGTGACGAATGTAACGGAACCGGAGCACAAAAGGGAACTGAAGCTCAAACATGCCCTACCTGTGGCGGCACGGGAAAAGTTCAGCAGGTAATAGATACACCTTTAGGTAGTTTTCGTCAAATTGCAACATGCCCTAAATGCATGGGAAAAGGGAAATACAATCCTAATCCGTGCCATAAATGTAAAGGAGAAGGCAGAGTTCAAGTACAAAGAACGTTAAGAATAAATATACCAAAAGGTGTGGATTCAGGGGCAAGAATAGGTCTTTCAGGAGAAGGAAACTGCGGCAAAAACGGCGGCAGGAGCGGTGATTTAATCGTTGTTATATATGTAAAAGAACATAAAGAATTCAAACGAAACGGTTTTGATTTATATTCAACCGTTGATGTAACATTCCCGCAGGCAGCATTGGGTGATACAATTGAAGTAAATACTATAGACGGGAAACGAGAACTTACAATTCCTTCAGGAAGCTCGCAGGATGATGTTATTCAATTAAAAGGTGCGGGAGTACCATATTTGGGTAATCAAAACAAGAGAGGGAATCATAATTTTGTTATAAAGCTAAAATCTCCGAAAAGTTTGAATCAGGAAGAAAAACAACTATACAAAAAACTTTATGAAATTAATTGTAACAAAAAGCCCTCAGATAAATTCATTGATAAAATGAAAAATGTACTTCATAATTAAATAGAGGATGTATGAAAATAAAAGTAATAATATTAACCATAATAATGCTGTTAATTGGGAGTTTATCCGTTCAGGCTTCACAATTACCAAAAAATATTAAAGATTATCTGCTGACAGGGCAAAAAGTTCCGTCGATAAGGTTTGACGGTATTGTGGTATATAATGAAAATTTGTTGTATATTCCTGTAATTCCGGCATACCCGAAGGTTGTTGAAAAATTGGAAATAGTGAAAACCATTCCAGAAAATAAAACAATGAGTGCTTTTCCTGATTTGGTTCTGTTTAATAACAATTATGCCTTGTTAAAAGTTACAAGAATTGACAAAAATACCTTGGCTGTAAAAAATATTGCAGATTTGCCCGAAGAAGTAAAAACAGGGGCAATACCTCAGGATATGATGGTGCCGAGGGGATTGGTTATACCTGAAAGCTATGCCGGTATTTTGGGTGATGTTCGTATACCTCTTATCGGGAGTGCAAAGTCCCCTACTTTTGTTACAGGTAGAATGGCTTTACCATTGCCTGACGGCAAAAGACTTAGTGCTGCGAAAAGAATGTATGTACCTCAGGCATTAAAAAATAAATTATTTTTTGTAAATAACTTTCAAACCGAGTATTTACAAATTTTTTCAGCTTCCGTAAGTGAACCTTTATATTCTTTAAAAACATCGGGAGTAATGAAAGATATTAAGTCTGCTATGGGCGGAAAATATATATTAGCTGCTACAAATAATCAAAAAAATATTGATGTTATTGATATTGCGAATGAATGTATTTCAAAACATATTACATTAACTGCGAATCCTTCCGAAATTGCAATAGATGAAGTGAATAAAAAAGCATATGTTGCAAGTATTGAAGACGAGTCTTTGTTTGTAATAGATTTATCGTCAATGACTTTAAAAGAGAAAATTCAATTAGTCGGTGCTCCGCAAAGACTTTCAATTTCAAAAGAAGGAACATATCTTGCATACACTGATATGAAAACTTCGAATGTATATATTTTGGATTTGGTAAACGGATATGAAAATAAACTTATAACAAATTATCCTAATATAACAAAGATGATATTGGATAATGACACAATATATATGATAGCGAGAACAAAGCCTTATCTTAGAATAGTAACATTTGATTTACTTCAGGATAATAAAGTCTCAAAAACAAAAAAAGACAGAAAAAACGATAAAAAAATTAAGCAGGAAGAAAAAGAAAGTATTGATTCGGAAACGGATGATATAATAGGTTCATTTGATTATAAAGAGGTAGAAGAAGATGAATCATTAAAGGATGTAAAAACATATTCTACCGGAATAAAAGAAATAGAAGTGGGTAAAAAACCTGTAGATATGGCTGAAAGAAACGGAATAATTTATGTTCTTTGTGCCGATAATAACAGTGTATATAATGTAGATGCAAAAAAGGAAACGGTTTCTGTTGAGAAACTTCCCGTCAACGGGTTTTCAAAGTCATTTACTTTAATTCCGAATTCTAATTTTGCAGTGGTAACTAATATGGCAGAGTTGAAGTACGTTGTATATGACACGGAGAGAAATAAACCCATTCAAGTTCAGCCGATTAGTGAATATATAAATATGATTACCGTATTGGAAAGAAAAAATGGACAGTAAAACAAAAGAGTTGCTGTATAAATTAGAAGAAACATCGTCTGAGTTTTGGAACGTATCTCATCAAAGCGCAAATTTTATAAATATGCTTATAAAATTGATGAAGGCAAAAAATGTTTTAGAATTGGGAACATCTAACGGGTATTCGGGATTATGGATAGCTGATGCTTTAAAAGAAACCGGAGGACATTTAACTACAATTGAATTTTGGGAAAAGAGGCAATGCCTTGCGAGAAAATACTTTGACGATTGCGGATACAAAGATATTGCCACATTTAAAACTGGTCAGGCTTATGATGTAATAAGAGATGAAATAAAAGAAAAATTTGATTTGGTATTTATTGATGCTAATAAACAAGAGTATTTAAGATTTTATGAGGCTGTTGATCCTTTGGTAAATGTTGGTGGAGTAATTCTTGCCGACAATGTTTTATCTCATGAAAAAAAAGTAAAACCGTTTGTAGATGCCATAAATAATGATGATAAATATCAGGTTCAAATATTGGATTTACCTGACGGACTTTTAATGGCATATAAGATTCGGGAGTAAGTATGAATATTGTAAAATCAGTTAACGGTGAAGAAATAAATCTTTCAAATACAGGTATTTTTTATAATCAATATAACGTAAGAGCAAAAGAAGTAGCGCAAAATGTTGCGGAAAGTTTAAACAGACATAAAATTGAGGCTAAAATTTATACAACTGATGAATTTACACCTGATATTACAATGGCAATAGTTTTGGGTGGTGACGGAACTATTCTCAAAGCATCAAGATATTATGCCCCGTATAAAACTCCGATATTGGGAATAAATTTGGGACGTTTGGGCTTTTTATCTCAGGCAAAGTCATCACAAGCCGATAAAGCTATTGAATATATAATAAAAGGTGAATTTAAAACAGAAGACAGGCTTATGTTAACGGCACTTGACGGGAAGTTAAATGCATTAAATGACATTGTAATCAAGGGTGAAAGTTTTTCAAGAACTTCAAGATTATATGTACATATAAATGATAATATAGTTTGTGATTATTTGGCAGACGGTCTTATAATATCTACACCTACAGGCTCTACTGCCTACACCCTAAGTGCGGGCGGCCCCATACTGTCTCCCGTTTTGGATGCTATTGTAATTGTTCCTATTTGCCCTCATACTATGAATGCCAGACCAATTGTTATTCCTTCAGATGAGGTTGTCAAGGTTACTTCATGTGAGAATAAACCGTTATTAAAAATATCTGCGGACGGACAAAATACATTGGATTTAGGGGTTGATGATAATATTGAAATCAGAAAAAGTGAATACAAAGCGAAGTTAATTCTTTTAAATCTTGAAAAAAACTCATTTTACTCAGTATTAAAGGAAAAGCTTCACTGGGGACTTTCTTGGAAGTGTTAATATGATTAAAACCGTTACAATAAAAAATTATATATTGATAGATGATATAACACTTGAGCTGAATAAAGGTTTTAATGTAATCACCGGTGAAACCGGTGCGGGTAAAAGTATTATCATAAGTGCTATTGATGCGGCTTTGGGTGCAAAAGTTAATAAAGAAGTTATAAAAACAGGTACAGACAGAGCTTTTATAGAATTAGTAATTGAAGTTGATGAAAACTTTGACAATTCCATGTTTGAAGCAAACGGAATTGATTTAAACGGAAAAGAAATAATAATTTCAAAAGAAATAACACCTTCATATAATCGTTCGAGAATTAACGGAGTTATGGTTGTTCAGGAGTTTATAAAAGAAATAAGGGAGAAGCTGCTTGATATTCATACCCAGCATCAAAGCTATAATTACGTTCAACAAAAAAATCACTTAACGCTTCTTGATAACTTTGCTCTGAAACCGCATAGGGATAATGTATTAACATTTAAAGAAAAATATAATAAATTAATTTCTCTGAGAAAAAAATTAGATGACATGAATAACAGGATTAATTCGGCTAAAGAAAAAGAAGACTTTTTGAAATTTCAAATTAAAGAAATTGAAGATTGTTCTATAGAAGATGTAAATGAATGTGAAAAGTTGGAGAAAGAACTTGATATTTTATCTAATATTGAAAAATTAAAAGAACTTTCATATTCATCTTATTGGAGTTTAAACGGAGAAGACGGTTCAATATTAAATGCTTTAAGTTCGGTGAAAACAAATATTTCAAAACTTACTTCAATGGATGAAAATACTGCGGAAATTGAAGAAAGTTTTATTAATGCATATGAAACATTGAAAGATATAGCTTCACAAATGCGTGATTATTCCGAATCAAAAGAAAATGATAACGAACGTATGGAATATATAAATGAGCGATTAAGTTTGTTGGATAAGATAAAAAGGAAATACGGAAATACTCTTGAGGAGGTTTTAAAAACTTATGAAAATCTTTCAAATGAGTTAAATTCTTTTGAAACTGTTCAGGAGGACATAGAAACAACAGAAAAAGAAATAAAATTATTGGAAGGGGAGTTGAAGAACCTTTCAAATATTATAAGTAATGTCAGAAAAGAACTGTCGGTTGTTCTTTCTGAAGCTGTTGAAAAGAAGTTATCAGCTCTTGAACTTCCGAAATCAAAGTTTAAAATAAGTGTAGAACCTGCTGAAATGACTGAAACAGGAGAAGACAGAGCAGAATTTTTAATATCGGCAAATATATCCGAGGACGTAAAACCCTTGTCAAAAATAGCATCGGGCGGTGAAATTTCACGAGTAATGCTATCTTTAAAATCAATATTTGCTCAGGCGGATAAGACAAATACCGTTATATTTGATGAGATAGATACAGGGGTTTCAGGTAAGGCTTCTCAAGCTGTTGCGGACTGTATTTGTGAATTATCAAAATCACATCAGATAATACTTATAACTCATCAGCCTATTATCGCCGCAAAAGCCGATTCTCATTTTTATGTTAAAAAAGAGCAATCTGACGTAACTAAGGTTAAAGTATTTGATTTAAAAGATGAAAATAGAGTTAAGGCAATAGCATTGCTGTCGGCAGGTGAAATTAATGATGAATCAGAGGCATTTGCTAAAAATCTTTTGGGCGTATAAACATTAACAGAATAGTACGGTGTAAAATTATGTTAATATGGCTCAAGTTATATTAAAATATTCCGATATTATAATTATGTAATTCGGAATTATAATATGCATATTGATAAAAACGGAAAAATTAATGATTTTAGTATTAAACTGAATACTTCTGTGCCTTCCAAACAAAGAAGTGATAATGAGTTAAAGAAGGTTGATGTTTCTTCTTCCGATGCACTAAATTCATATGGCAGAGCCATAATACATTCTTGTGATAATGATAAAAAAAGTCTTATTTTAAAATTAGATAAAATCATAAAATTATATGAAAAAAGCTTGAATTGTGAGGATAAACGAAAAGAAGAATACATATCTCTGCTAAAAGAATTAAGACATAATTTGGAAAAAACCAATCAAATAACCAAACAAGATGAAAAAGAGCTTTTAAATTTAACTGATGAAAATAATGTTAAATATGCCGAGAAGTTATTGGAAGAAAAAACTTGTGATAAGTATAGGTTTAATGCAGAGGATGTTGCCGAGCTTTTGAGTTTGTATACCTCTGAAAATAAAGATATTATTGATTTTGCCGTTTCTTTAAAAGATAAAAACGGCAATTGTAGATTTGATGCATATGGAATATGGCAGATACTTAAAGATATTACACCAAAAAATTTGCCCTATGCCGAGAAAACGCTTAGTGCTAAAGATAAAGAAGGAAATTACAGATTTGAAGCTAATGACATTCCTTTTATATATAAAGTTGTAAATCCAAGTAATGAAGATATTTTTGAAGAATTACTGAATGCACGGGATAAAGAAGGAAATTACAGATTTAATAAAAATGATATAAGATACATCTCAGATGCCGTTAATGATGATAACAAAGAAAGCATAAAAAAAATGATTTATGCAAAAACTCCTGACGGTAGATACAGATTCAGCGGATGGGAAATTGCACCGATTTTAGATGTGCTGACGAGTGAAAAAACAGAACTCTTAAATGAATTAATTAATTTAAAAAATGATAATGGTGATTACAGGTTTGACAGTTGGTGCATAGCTTCAGTATTTCCTTTGGTAAATGAAAAAAATATAACTTTATTAAATTCTTTAATTGATTCAAAAAATGAAGAAGGGCAAAACAGATATTCAGGTGCTCAAATTTCAAATATTTTTACCGGTTCGAAATCAGGAGATGAAGAATATATTGAAAAATTAAACAATTTGAAAGATTCAAACGGTAATTACAGATTTAATGCTGATGATATTGCAATTATTTCAGGCAATATAACTTCTGAAAATAAGGGATTTATTGAAGAGTTAATTAATTATAAAGATAAAAACGGTGAATATCGATTTGATTCGCACCAAATTATTGACATATTGCAGCTTAGAACTGATGAAAATAAAGATATATTAAGTATTTTCATTAACAGCAAAGATAAAGACGGCGAATACAGATTTAATTATGAAAACATTCTATCGTTAATTGGCGGAATTAACAGTGACAATATTCCGATAATTAACTCATTAATTGAAGCTGAAGATAAAGATGGTAATTTTAGATTTGACGGACAAGAGATTACTGACATATTCCATTGTGTAAATCCGGAAAATAAAGATATTTTTTATGAAATGCTTTCCTCTGAGTACTCAAACGGAATATTAAGATATTCTCCGTATAATATACATAGAATTCTTAACCTTATTACAAAAGATAATCGTAAAATATTTGATACTTTAAACAAAAGAATGGATAAATACGGATTTTATGAATTTGATGAGTATAAAATACTGTATATATTGGAACAACTAAATTCGGAAAATATAAAATATACGGAAAAGTTAATAAATTTAAAAGATGATAACGGAGATTATGTATGTGATAAAAATATAACTACTATGATTTTAAACTCTTTGACCTCGGATAATATAAATAAAGCGGAAAATTTGGTTGATAATTACAGTAAATATAACCTTACCCCGAATTACATGTTTTTAATATTGAATAATAAGGTTACGCTCAAAGATATAAAATTTGTTGAATATCTTTTAGGTAAAAATTTTGTAAGAGGCTTATCTTTAAATGATATAATCTTATCATGTAATTTTAAAGGTATGATAAATAAACAAAATATTAATGAAATATCAATGTCGCATAAAAGAGAAATTGTAAGAAATCTTGTTTCAAGTAATACCGAGTTATTCAATGTAAGTGACGAATTAAAGAAATATATTCCGCTTCTTCCAAAATCGCAAGAGGAATATTGCACTTTGCTTCCTTCATTAGTTAAATCTTTAGGTATAGAAACTGATATTTTATCGGATGAAACAAAAAAAGAGTTCTATAATTCTTTAAAATCACTTGCTTCGAACTTAGGTCAACTCTCGGATGAAGATTTTAATAACCTCACAATAACACAGGAATATTCGAAGAATGAATTTATAAAAGATGCTTTTGAACTTACCAAAAATCTTAATAAACAAGAACGACAAAAAGTATATGATTATTTCGGATTTGAACTATACTACAATAATGAAGTAAATCAAATAGATGACAATAAGTATCATAAATACGGCATTATAGGATATCCCGTAAATTTAAATAACGGTAAAAAACTCTCACAAATAACAAATCCCGAAACAAAACAGGTTGTTGAAAAATTGCGAGAAAAGGTTATTAAATTTTCACAAAATAATAATATTAATTGTAATAATAAAGAAATAGAAAATGAATTAAATATAATTGTTAAGGTGTTTCCGGAACTTAGAACACAAATAGACAAGATTCAGCATTCAACTCACGCTTTTGATATATTTAAGCATTCTTTAAAAGTTATGCAAAAAATTGTTCAGGAGCCTCAATATTCAAACTTATCAGAGTCAGATAAGCGTATAATGCTAATCAGCGCATTATTACATGATACTAATAAAACAGAAGGTAAGAGAGACAGCCTGCATTCTGCGGAAGGTGCCTTTGATGCATATTACATAATAAACAAATTAAATTTATCAAAAGAAGAAAAAATAAAAATATATTCATTAATAAAACATCATGAGTGGCTTGGCTTAGTAAATAACAAGGAAAATTCGGATACTGATAAAAAACAGCAGTCCGTGGCATTTGACCTGCAGTATGATAATCTGTTCGATATGGCAAAAATATTTACTGTTGCCGATTTAAAATCCGTAAAAACAAATGATTCATTTTATCATAAATTTAAAGATGATTTTGAATATCATTCAAAGCAAATTGATTGGTATATAAAAGAACTTAAAAAAACACAGCCGTTATTGCCCGTTACAAAAATACCGAGTGCTAATAAGATATCTGAGGCGATTACAACGGTTAATCCTGACGGTTCTACAAATATAAAGGGAGTTTATAAAATAAAAGAAGGTTTAATAGTATTAAAATTTAATGAGATTGAAGACTGGGAAAAAATAGGATTCCCGAAAGGAGCGGTTTCAAGAGGAATTGCCGCAAAAAGAATATTAAATAATAAAGGAAATTATGAAGAAGTAGAGACGGGTAATATAAAGTTTTTTGCCCACGGATTGGATTATCCTAATCAACTTATAAAATTTGATGCATTTGCACTGCCCGATTCTGATGCATTATTATCCGTAAGTTATGCTGAACTGCCTGAAAGTAAGTACAGATTTTTCAGAACACAGGGAGTTTTGTTAAATACCGATACAAAATACATTCATGGCGGTGGTGAAACGGATGCAGGTTCAGGCTGTTGTAAAAATACGGACACGTTCAAAAATAATTATCTTTTTGGCGGATATAGGTATTCTGACAGGGTTTATGTTTCTGATTTGATTAAAAAAACACTTAATCTGAATGATGAGCAGTATATAAATTTTGTTAAAGAAAATAAAAATAAAAGTTTTGACGAAATTAATCCTGAGGGAGTAAGAAATAAACTGATTAAAGCATTTGCCACTATGAATTCAAATTTAAGAAAAGGTGACAGGTCATATAATGAAATGTATATAACAAATCCGGAAGTAATGGGTGTATTTGCATATTCTCCGGATGATGAAGTCGGTGATATTAATATTTTTATAAGCAAACAAGAAGCTTTTCTTAAAAAATATGCAATAGAAAAAAATATACCTTTTGTGGTTTTTGGTAACTAAAAATTATGTCTTACAGACTAATTCAAATTTTGTTCTTCTTTGATAAATTAATTGAAAACGGAGAGCAAAATGCAGACAATAATTTTTTATGATATTAAGCAATATGAGCGTGATTTTTTTGAGAAAGAGTTGTATGACAAATATAATTTAGAATTTAAGGAAACACAATTGCTTCCTGAAAACGATTTAAATTATCAGGAGGAAAATGCCGAGATAATATCTGTTTTTACAGGTTCAAGATTGACTAAAGAAACTATTGATAAATTTAAGAAATTAAAAATGATATTGACTCGCTCTGTAGGATATAGTCATATAGATTGTGAATATTGCTGCGAGAAAAATATAATAGTCGCTAATACTCCTCATTACGGAGATTATACAGTTGCTGAATATTCTTTCGGAATACTGTTAAATTTGGTAAGAAGAATTTGTTACGGGGAAATTGAACTAAAAATGGGAGATATGTACCCTGAAACTTTCGGTATGGAGCTTTTTGATAAAACTATAGGTATAATAGGCACGGGGTCAATAGGTTCTAAGTCAATAAAAATCGCAAAAGGATTTTCAATGAACGTAATATGTTCTGATATATATGAAAATGAGGACATAAAAAGGGAATATAACATAAAGTATGTGGATATTGATACTTTGTGTAAATTATCGGATGTAATAATGCTTCATTCTCCTTTAACAACATCTACATATCATTTGATAAATAAGGACAGAATATCATTAATGAAGGAAAATGCTGTAATCGTAAATACGGCGAGGGGAGAACTGATAGATACCGAAGCATTGTATGATGCCTTGTTGGACGGGAAGATAAAAGGGGCGGCATTAGATGTATTAGAGTTTGAAGAAACCATATCAAATAAACGTCCCGGAGAAAATATAAATTTAAAAAATTTGAGAACGTCTCTTATTAATAATAAACTTTTAAATTTAAAAAACGTTATAGCAACTCCGCACATAGCTTATGATACAAAAGAAGCGGTAGACAGAATTCTTAATTTGACCTTAAAAAGTTTAGAAGAATATTCATTACAACAGGATGTAAAAAATACGGTGGTATGTAATACATAAAAAAAATGCAAGTTTAAACGTAAGATTTAAGAACTTGCAATATTTACACTAGCCGAAACATTAATAACAGAATTAATTATAACTCTTTTTTTTGATTTCGTAAAGTATACATGGATATTATCTTATTGTATTTATAAAAAAATTAATAATTGTTTACAATAATAAAATATAAACGGTAAAAAACTTGTATTCTTATTGCATTTATCGGATAATTTCAGAGAGATAAATTTGTCCGAGTAAATTTTTACGATAATCAGAATGTGTTACCAAGCGAAGCACCGCAACGAAGTGAGGATGACTGAGCCTGTATGCGATAGCTGAGTAAAAATTTGCGAGTGACGTATTGAAAAGGTTACAAAACGAGCAAGCGTAATGTTGCGACACTATATTAAGTGAGGTGGAGAATATGAGAAAACCCGTATTAGGAGTCTTGGGAGCTACAGGA
>CANQNX010000001.1 GCA_947625345.1 Candidatus Gastranaerophilales bacterium | reverse complement strand
TTGATAAACAAAATAAGGAGTTTAATAAACGTTTGGAAAAATTAGAAAAAGATAAAAATTAAAATAAAATTACAACAATCACAATTAAAATTACTTCCTATTTGCAGCCATTAAATATGTGGCTGCTTTTTCTTATATATCCCAATTATCACTTAATTTTGCAAATTTAAAGTCTTTATAAAAATAATTTAAAATCTGATAAGCATTATATCCTTTAGCTGCTAAGTTATTAGCTCCGTGCTGGCTCATTCCGACACCGTGTCCGTTTTTTTTCAAATTTCCGTCAAATGAAGGAACTGTTTTCAAAAAAGAACTTCCCGAATTCCATACTTTTGTTTGACCGCCCGAACTTGCATGATAGTACGTCGGAAGCACTCTTTTATCCTGAACTAATACAATACCTTTTGTATCATCAACCGCTTTTGAGGTTCTTTTTTTCTCGGCACTTGCACCGCCGTATACCTGATCTTGAGTTGTATCCACTAAATCGAATCCTCTTGAAGCGTGCTTGCCTGCGGCTGAAGTCGCAACCGCATAGCTTCTTGCGGCAATTGCTTGTGCCTTTAATGCTTCATCATTCCATTTAGACGGCATTTCAGAAGGTACAACTCCTTTTAAATATTCTTCAAGCGGAATATCATTTATTAAAGTGGCATAATTTGTTGCTTTGCTTGTTATAATAAATTTACCTCTGTACCACGCTCTTTTAGAACATAAGAACCCTGCACCTTTTGTTTTAATTATAATTCTGTTTGTATTTAAAGGTATTTTATCCCTGTCTCTTTCAACATAAAGTAAATTATTTTTTGAAAAAAATAAATAATACTTCATAGGTCTGATTTCATATAAAACTTTATTCGCTCTTGCATCAAATATCTCGGCAGGTACGGAAGATGCTATTTTAACTTCTTTTACCTGATCTTGCAGTCCGACTTTAACTGCCTGTGCACTCTGAGTGAATATAAACATTATGCATATAAGCACAATAAGCTTTTTTATTAACATTTCCCTAAACCAAATTAAATACAATTACATTTTATCATATAAGAGATTTAAATTCTAAAATTTCATATAAACAGATGAAATATTATTAAATATCATAATAATTTTCAACTTGTAATACGACAACATTTGACTTTCAATATTATATCATTAAAAAGAGAGAAAAAGGGAATTTATAATGATAAGCGGGACAATACATTTTTATAAATCAGGGATAGTTGATAACATAAGGGCAATGAGAATGCAGGAAGTCCTTATGGGAATTACTAATGAAAATGTAGTGGGGTTTGATAAAGTTGGTTATCAAAGAAAAATACCCGTAGTATCATCGTTTGCGGAATTTTTAGCGGAGGATGCAATCTCAACAACCACAGATGATTCTGTAGGAAGATTGGGATTAACTGAAAATCCTTTGGATATCGCACTTGCAGAAAAAGGATATTTTCAAATATTAACTAAAAACGGTATTAAATTGACCCGTGACGGCAGATTTAAAATGAACAAAAACGGTGAAATATTATCCTTAGACGGCGGAAAAGTATTGACTGACAACGGTCAACCGTTAGTATTGCCTATAGTTCCCGAAAAATTAGAAGATATAAATATAGATTTAAACGGTGTAGTAAGGGTTTTGAATAATAAAACAAGAAAATTCGAGTTAGCAGGAACTTTAAGCGTTGTAACACAGGACGGTATGGCGGTTTTACAACCCAATGTCAGACAGGGTTATAACGAATATTCAAATGTAAATCTTCAAACGGAATTTATGCAGGCAATGCCATATCCTAAAACATTTGAAGCTAACAGACAGTTGTATACAATTCAAAATTCTAATTTACAAAGAGCAATTTCTTCATTAAGCAACGGATAGAAAGGTAGAAAATGACCACACTGCAAGGAATAATAAACAGAGGTATTGTTAACTCGGAACTCCAGTTTGAAAGAATGGGGTATATTTCTACAAACGTATCAAATTATAATACCAACGGATATAAAAATGTCAGATTTGAACAAATGCTTGATGAAAACGGCTATCTTTCAGGAGTTGAAAGAACCGATTTTAAACCGGGGGCTATCCAAAGAACCGAAAGAGAGCTTGATGTGGCTATTGACGGAATGGGGTTTATCCCCGTTACATCACCATACGGAGATGTAACTTATACAAGAGAAGGCTCTTTCAGAGTGGATAAAGACGGATTTTTGATAACAAATGACGGATATCTTATAGGAGACGGTATACAAATTCCCGTTAATTACGATAAGTTATTAATAAAGCCTAACGGGGATGTGGAAACGGTTTCAAACGACGGAAAAGAAATTCAAATGTTGGGAAACATTCCTTTGGTGAATTTCCAAAATCCGGAAGGATTAAAAAAATCTGATAACAATAAATATTATTTAACGGCAGAATCGGGAGAACCCGTATTAATAAAAGACCATAACAGATTTAAACAAAATAATATTGAGGTAACTAACATAGATGTATTTAATGAAGTTAATTCAATATTAAGACTTAATGCTTCAATGCTTGCAAGCTTTAAGGTTATGCAAACAATAAATGATATGTATTCAAAGGCACTTCAATTGAATCAGTAAAGAAGGTGAGTAAATGATATTACCGCAAAACCCTATGGGAAGAACATTAGATGCATTGGACTTGATAGCAGAAAGACACAAAGCCCTCTCATCCAATATTGCAAACATGAATACACCCAATTACAGAAGAAAAGATGTATCGTTTTCTCAATATTTGGGCGGATACGGTGATCCTTTAGAAACAAATTTGGCAAGAAAAATGGGGCCTTCTCCCATAACAATTGATGAAACATCATCAGAGAGAATTGACCCTGCTAAAGAATTATCGGAAATGCAAAAAAATGCGGTTTTATATTCAATAGCAACAAGAAGAATGACTTCTTTGATAACACAAATGAGATCGGTAATAAATATGGGTAACAGCTAATGGGAATATTTAGTGCAATGAATATAGGCTGTGACGGCCTAAAAGTACATGGTATGAGATTGGATATTAACTCAAGGAATATAGCAAACCTTGATACTCCAAACTATGTGAGAAAAATTCCTCTCGTTGTCGCAACGGACAGAAGTTCTTTTTTGAGTGTTATGAACCAAATGAGAGAATCTGTTTTTGGTGCGGGAACTCTTCCTTATTCTACGGGAAGTGTAGCAATGGCAGGAATAGTTGAAGACCCTACATTGGGAGATAAATTGTATAAGCCGGGGCATCCTGATGCTGATGAAAACGGATATATAAGAACGTCAAATGTTGATCCGCTTGTTGAAATAACGGATGCTATAATGGCACAAAGAGCTTATGAAGCAAGTTTGGCTATTTTAACAATAAGTAAATCAATGGCAGATAGGGCGGCATCAATCGGAAGTTAACGGAATAAAAGGTAGTGTGTAATGTTTACGGGGATAATTCAAAGTTTATTAAACAGTTCGGGACAACAAGCGGCAGTAAATAGGGCAAGACAGCTCAGTAATTTTGTTCAGGCTCAAAACAGACCGCAAGAATTCTCTGAAGGGGTAGAGTTCAGGACTTTTCAGGATGTTATGAATTCTTCCTTGGACGTACATACACGTTTTGACGTAAATAAAAATGAAAATATATCAAATTTCGGTGAATTGACCTCTAAACAAGTTGATGCAAAAAAATATGACGAAAATGAAATACAAGAAGCAATACTTCCTATCGAAAACTTTTTTATGGAGGCTCCCGAAGAAAGTCTGCCGATAACTCCCGTAATTACAAAAAATGACTACACAAATAAAAATCAAATAAAAGAAATGATTTCAAAAATTGCAAAGAAACACGGAATAGATGAAAAACTCGTAAATGCCGTAATAAAACAAGAATCGGGGTATAACCCGAAGGCAAAATCTTCGGCAGGTGCATTGGGATTAATGCAATTAATGCCGTCAACCGCAAAATTAATGGGTGTTTCAGACCCTTATAACCCTGTTCAAAATGTTGAAGGCGGTGTTAAATACTTAAAAAATATGATTGAAAGGTATAACGGAAATATTATATTAGGACTTGCCGCATATAATGCAGGTCCGGGGAATGTTGATAAATATGACGGAGTACCCCCGTTTAAAGAAACGCAAAATTATGTAAAAAATATTATGGCAAATTATTTATAGAAAGGTAGAATATGATAGAAAACAGATTGGTTCCAAACATAAATATTTATTCTGATTTATCCCGTTCAATGCCTGTTGATGAATTTTCTCAAAAGGGTTTCGGTGTGAGCTCCTTAAAAGAATCAAACAGCAGTGATTTTAAAACAGTTCTGTCGGGATTAGTCAGTAATTTAAATAATGAAGTTGAAAAACCTGATCAGCTATTGAATCAACAATTGACCGGTAATTCAGAGGTTGATATACACGATGTAATAACCGCAATATCAAAAGCGGAATTGGGAATAAGTCTTGCAAGTCAAATAACATCTAAAGTTGTTACTGCTTATAATACGGTAATGCAAATTTCAATTTAGTAATAAGTAGTGTTAAGATATTACCCGATTTTGTAAAAAAGAGTATAATGTGAAGTGAGTAGTAGGGTAAGATTAGGGATTTATGAATTTCAAAGAATTACTTCAAAATAAAACAGTACTTTATTCCGTAATCGGCGGAGCTGCACTAATATTGCTTGTAATAATATTAATTGCAATATTCTCAATTGGCGGAAATTCATCAAATGCAAACGGAAAAGTCGCCGATAAAATTCAAAAAGAAGCATTTGATATAGTAACTACCGACAATCAAGGTAAAGCAATAGAAATACAAACCCTGTTAGCCCGTCAGCAAATAGCCTCAAAAAGAAGAATAGACGGTTCAAAAACAACTGTTTTCTTGGAAGGAGGGAAATATACAAACAGCCAACGTGATGCGGCACTCCTTTTAGTGGTTAAAAGCGGTCTTGTTGACCAAAATGTAGGACTTGAAATATTTGATAAAAATGATTTTACTTCAACTCGTGAAGATAAAAGAATAAAATTAGCAAGGGCTGTAAACGGTGAACTATCACGACTGATAAGACAAATGCCCGATGTTGATAATGCTTCCGTTTTGGTATCCATACCTGAAAATACGATGTTTAAGGCGGATAAAAAACCAATAAGTGCGACTGTTATGCTTACTGTTGCAAGCGGAGTAAGACTTGATGCTTCGGTAATTAAAGCAATAAAAAGTTTGTTAATGGGCAGTGTGGTTGATTTAGAAGCTGAAAATATTTCCATAACCGATTCAAACGGTAATGTATATAACAGTTTGGTAAAATCTATTGATGATCAGATATCTAAAATACAAGAAAATGATTCGTATATGCAAAATAAAGTTGCCGCACAGCTTGATATGTTGTTAGGACATGGTAACTATGTGGTAACTGTAAGTACATTTTTAAATCAGGTTCCGAAAGAAACAACGAGCATATCGTATGACGGCGCTAACAGAACACCGGTTACGGAGCAAACATTCTCGGAAGGTTTGGGTGATACATCTCAGGATTCAAATAAAGGTTCTGATGCTGTAAGTGTATATTTGCCTAACGGGCTTCAATCTTCATCCTCTCAATCCTCTCAAAATAAAAGTTATCAGAGAAATGCCACTGAAACTACTTACGGTGTCGGTAAAACACATACCTCAGAATACTACAAGACAGGCATAATAGAAAGAATATCAATTGCTGTAACAATGAATGCAAACGCTATGCCTTCAAATATGAGTGAAAAGGAATTAAAATATCAAATAGCAAAAGCAGCATCGCCTAAAGTATCACCTGATGACGTTTCAATAGCATACGCTGAAACCATAGACCCTTATCTTGCATCTGACAGGCCGGTAAATTTACCTGTTCCGGCATCATCAGGCAACCCTTGGTGGCTTGCAATTGCGCTTTTAATGATTGGATTGGTTGTCGGTTTTGTCTTTGTTCACAAAAAACTTAAAGATTCTTCATCTGAACAAGAGGAAGAATTAAAACAATTAAAAGCAAAAACAACTGAGCAGGAAAAACAAATTGAAAATGTAAATTTAAAAGCTGCTGAATTAATTGAAAAACAAACAATTTTAACTCAAGAACTGTTGGAACAGCAAAAACAGCTTCAATTAGAGAAAAAACAGGATGTTGATACTTCATTAGATGAAGTATTAGAGGAAGTAACATCCGATATACAGAGTTCAGACAGTGAAAAAACTCTAAAAGAGTTAAAAAGTTGGATTGAAAAGTCTTAGTGGAGTAAAAAATGCCTATAGAAGGGTTTGATTATAAAGCATTTGCAATAGATTTGGCGAAACAGGCATTAGAAGTATTAATGCAGCCCGGGAGTAATGTTGCCCCTGATACACTGACGGACAAACATAAAAAAAATATAGTTGAAACAGTAAAAAGATTTTGCTTTATGGCAGGAGAAGCCCTGAGCAATGATCCTCAGCTTAATTTTAATGCAGATCAGGCAAGTTTGGTTACTCAGTTCATCGGTGAGTGGACTTTTCATAAATCCGTTGATTTAATTAGCGGTAATGTACCGGCCGAAAAACATATTCCTATTTTACAAATAATTGCTGCTAATATTTTTAATACAGCAAAACTTGCAATTATAAAAAAAATGCCTCAGGATGCTCTTATAACTTTAGTCGAAGAAAAAGTACAGCAGGTATATACCGAAGAACTTAAAAAATTGGTAAAAAAAGGTGAACTTTCTGAACAAGCTTTTAATAATGCCGTAAATAAATCAAATTTGAAAGATATGGTATCAAAAACCGAGGATGAAAGTAATTTAAGGAAGGTTCAAAATAATGAAAATAATGCTTCATCTACGGATAAAAAAGTTTTAAAACTCGCGGCACTTGCAATTATTTTGAAAAATTTACCTCAAGAAAAAGCGGAAGAAATATTGGCAAATTTAAATAAGAATGATGTTGCTCATGTTGTTAATTATATGAAAATGAGCAATATTGAAGATAAAATTGATCATAAACTGATAATAAAATCCCTTGAAGAAATCAAAAAAATGCTGCCTATTTCGCAAGGTATAAATGCGGATAAATTACTCAAACAGCATTATAAATTAATAAAAACAACACCTCTTGAAATTTTAAGCGAAATTTCATTAAACGAGCGTGAGGCTGTCAAAGACTTTATTTTAGACGTAAATTTCCCTTCAAAGGAAGTATTTACTCCTTCGATTATTCAATCTTTAGTCAGAAGTGTAGAAGAAAAAATCAATGATTATTAAAAAAAAGTATTTACAAAAAGAAGAATTAAATGATATTGAACAATCAACTGATGAATTGATTGATAATGCTGATATTGAAGATATTGCTACGGATATTGAAGAAGAAAATAATATATCTGAGGAAGAATTGCATAAAAATGAAGATATTGATGATTTGGATTTAGCCGTCGAAAATATAAAATTTGAACCGAGAGAGGAAAGAAGGGAAGGTACAAGAAGAAGAGGATACAGAAGAACTCAGGACAGAAACTTACTGTCAAGAGCTCAGCAGGAAGCTTTATCCATAAAAGAAGCTGCAAAACAGGAAGGATATGAAGAAGGGCTTAATTCTTCCAAGTCAGATTTAGAAAATTTAAAAAATAAAATAATTGAATTTTTTGATTATAAAAATGAAGTTTTTGACAGGGTATCGGAATGTATTTATGATATTGCGCTTGAAATAGCTAAAAAAATAATTAAAAATGAAATTGAAACGAACAAAGAAGCAGTTATACCAATTATTAAAGAAGTTATATCAGAAATAAATAAAACCGAAAATAAAATTACTTTAAAAGTTATGCCTAAAGATGTTGAACTCGTAAAAGATAAGGTGGGTGACATATTTTCTTCAAATCATATTGAAGCAAAAATAACCGTAATTCCGGATAATAATATAAAAGATGGCGGTGTAATATTAGAAACATCAAACGGAATAGTTGATGCAACAATAGAAACTCAGATGGCAATAATTGAAAAGGCATTAAAAACGGGAAAGGAGAGTTAGCGGATAATGGCACAGCCTCAGGGCGCAAAACCATCAATGGTAAGTGAAATTTCTCTGGCAATATTTGTAATATTGCTTATAGTTTTGCTTATTTGTGAACTTCCGCCTATTGTCGTTAACTTTGCAATAAGTTTTAATATAACATTAGGAATATTACTCTTAATGATATCGTTATACATTCAAAGGCCTTTGGAATTAGCATCATTCCCCTCAATAATCCTTATCGGTACAATGTTCAGGCTCGTATTATCAATTGCTTCAACAAGGCTGATTTTAGCAAAAGGAGAAGCAGGTGAAGTTATCGATGCATTCGGGAACTTCGTTACCGGCGGTAATTTGGTTGTTGGTTTCGTAATATTTATAATTATAACCATTGTTCAATTTATGGTTATTACAAAAGGTTCGGAGCGTATAGCCGAGGTTGCTGCAAGATTTGCTTTGGATGCTATGCCGGGTAAACAGATGACCATAGATGCCGATTTCAATGCAGGACTAATTTCACCCGAAGAAGCCGTAAAGAGAAGAGAAGATTTACAAAGAGAATCTAATTTATACGGTTCTATGGATGGTGCAATGAAGTTTGTAAAGGGTGATACTTTAGCAGGTATAATCATTGTAATTATAAACATAGTAGGAGGTTTAACAATCGGTGTGTTAATGCAGGGTATGCAGCCCGGTGAAGCGGTACAAAAATATACCGTCTTAACCGTAGGTGACGGACTTGCGGCACAACTTCCTTCTTTATTAATGGCTATAGCCGCAGGTATCGTAATGACTCGTTCAACTGCTGCAGGCGGTTCTTTAGGCGGTGATCTTGCAGGACAGATTCTTAATAAACCATCAAGTTTGATATTTACCGTAGTATTTCTTCTTTTAATTGCAATTACAAGTTTTATTACGGGACTTCCTTGGTATACTTTTACTTTATACGCATTTGTAATACTTGCCGCATTTTTAATAGTATCAGTTAATAAAGATGTACAGTCACAGTTAGGACAATTGGAATCAGTTAAGAGAAGTATGTCAGATTTAACGAATCCAAACAGAATGTATGAGAGATTGGGTGTTGATGTATTAAATCTTCAAGTGGGAACCGGTTTGCTTGTTATAGCTGATCCCGAACAGGATGGCTTATTATTGCCAAAGATTGCCGCTTTAAGACAAAGAGTAACGGATGAATTGGGTTATATTATTCCTAACATAAGAATTATGGATTCATCTGCAATCGGACAGAATGAGTACTTAATAGCGGTAAGAAATAATACTGTTGCAACGGGAACCGTTTATCCTAAAAAAAGTATGGTAATAGCTGAACAGTGGGATGCAACGGGAAAAGAAGTTCCTAAAGATGCAATAATAGGAGTTGATCCTACATATCAAACTCAAGCTTATTGGATGGATACGGAATTTTTAAAGAATCAGCAAGGTATAACCGCTGTCGACTCAGTTGACGTTATTATTACTCACCTTCAGGATTGTGTAAGAAAATACGTTGATGAAATTATGACAAAAACCGATGTATTAAAACTTATGGAACTTGTAAAAAGTCAAGACCCGACACTTGTTAACGACTTAGTTCCCACAATAATTTCAACGAGTGATTTAAGAAAGATATTTGTTAACTTAATCAGAGAAAAAGTTTCAATAAAAGATATTATGTATATATTTGAAAGATTATGTGATTATGCAAGATTTTCAAAAGAGCCGGATATTCTGTCAGAACGTTTAAGAGCTGCATTGGGAAGACAAATATGTCTTGCAAATGCAACCCGTGATAAAGTATTATATGCGCTTACGCTTTCACCGGAATGGGAAAAAACGTTGGATGACAGCTGTCAAAGAACGGAACTCGGTACCATGTTTTTATTAAATCCTTTGCAGGTTCAGGAATTAATAGAATCGGCGGCATCAACTTTAATAAGGGCACATCAAAGTATAAACGTCCAGCCGGTTATCTTATGTTCGCCGAGAATAAGGCTTCCTTTATATCAATTGCTTGAGCGTCATATTCCGACAATTGTTGTTATTTCATATTCAGAGTTAATTACCGACATAAGGGTAGAAGCTGTGGATACAATAGGTGAGTCACTTAACTATAATTTCGAGTAAATAAATGTTAGAACAATCAACTGAAAAATCAATAGAATACGTAAAAAAACAGGCATATGATATAATTAATTCCACAAAGTTATATGCTTATAAAGGTTCTGTGTCCAAATTATTGGGTTTGACTGTTGAAGTTAAATTACCGGGGTTAAAAATTGGTGATTTATGCTTCATAGAAACTGTCGAGGGAGAGAGAAAACCAGCAGAAGTCGTTGCATTTAAAGGTGAAATTGCCCAGTTATTATTGTTATATGACGGAGCAGGAATAGGACAGGGAAGTCTTGTTGAAACAACGGGAACTTCAATAAAAATCCCGATGGGTGATTTTTTGTTAGGTCGTTTAATAAGTCCTTTGGGTGAGCCGATAGACGGAAAACCCATGGATGTAAGAGGTGTACCGTTGGTTGGTGTTGATAATCCTCCTCCCGGAGCTTTTGACAGACCAATAATAAAAACAATGTTTTCTACAGGGGTAAGGGCGATTGATTCTCTGTTAACCTTGGGTGCAGGTCAGAGAATGGGATTGTTTGCAGGTTCGGGTGTAGGAAAAAGTACTATGCTTGGTATGATAGCGAGAAACTCGGATGCTGATGTAAACGTTGTTGCACTTATTGGAGAACGTGGAAGAGAAGTAAAAGAATTCATTGAAAATTCTTTGGGCGAAGAAGGTATGCGAAAATCCGTTATCGTATGTTCAACGGGTGATCAACCGCCATTAATAAGACAAAAATGTTTGCTTACTGCAACGGCAGTTTGTGAATATTTTAGAGATCAAGGAAAAAAAGTATTTTTAATGACAGATACCGTTACCCGTTGTGCAATGGCAGGGAGAGAAGTCGGACTTGCAACCGGTGAACCGCCTACAATTAAAGGATATCCGCCTTCAATATTTTCTTGGCTTCAAAGAGTTTTGGAAAGAACGGGAAATAGTCCGAGAGGCTCAGTTACGGCTTTATATACAGTTTTAATGGAGGGTGATGATATTAATGACCCTGTTGTAGATACTGTCAGAGGTATTGTTGACGGACATATTTTTCTTTCAAGAAAAATTGCCGAGATGAATCATTATCCTGCTATTGATGTTTTGGGCAGTGTCAGCCGTTTGTTTACGGAAATTGTAACTGATGAACATAAAGAGGCAGCTAATAAAATGCGTAAGTTAATGGCTTTATACAGAGAAAATAAGGATTTAATTGATGTCGGTATGTATAATGCCGGATCAAATCCAAAATTAGATATAGCAATTGAATTAATGCCTCAAATAAATTCATTTTTGCAGCAAAGAATTTCAGACAGTGTTTCCATGGATAACACAATATCTACTTTAATCTCAATGATGAAGGATGTAGATATATAATTTACATTATGTTATCTAAACCATAAATGAAGTCATTGTTTTCATATAGATGTCTTACAGATAGCAAAACACCTGCCATGTAACAGGATCTGTCCATTGTATCATGTTTAATTTTAAATATTTGTCCTGCCGAACCGAAAATAACTTCTTGAGAAGCAATATATCCGGGCATTCTGACGGAATGAATTTGAATGTTTGAGGAAGCTTGAGCTCCTCTTGCTCCTTTAATTAATTCAGTCTCGGGGCAATTTCCCGTTTTAAAATTATTATTTGATTCCGCCATAAGCTGTGCCGTTTTGATAGCTGTTCCTGATGGTGCATCTTTTTTCTGATTATGATGTAACTCTATGATTTCCGCATTAGAAAAGTATTTTGCAGCTTGTTTTGCAAACATCATCAGAAGAACTGCTCCGGTTGAAAAATTAGGAGCTATTAAACAGCCTGTATTTTTTTCTTTTGACATTATACTTATTTTGGAAATTTGTTCCTCGGATAAACCTGTTGTTCCTATGACTGATTTTACTTTATTTGCCATATATATACCTATATTTTCGTATATGGTCTTTGGCTGCGTAAAATCTATCATTATATCCGGATGTGAATTATTTATTGCTTTTTCAATATCTGATTCAATTTTGACTCCGTTTGGCTTTCCTAAAACTATTGAACCGATATCTTCACCTGTATTGAATATATCAACCGCACATACAAGTTCGGTATCTTCAGCTTCAGATACAGCTTTTACAACTTCTTTGCCCATTTTTCCCAGAGCGCCGGTAACTCCTACTTTTATCATTTTTATTTTCCTTAATTACTAACCGCTTTTTTATCTTACCTTTAAATTTTAACAAAAAAATACTTTTGTAAAAAATATTTAATTTTAAAATTTTATGATTGATATAAAACGGAAAATATGTTAGTATTATTTTGTAAAATAAAAAAAGAGGGTTTGTATGAATAAAGTGAAAAACATTGATATTGAACAAATTGAAACAAAAATGCATTCTGTAGGAATAGATTTAACATTAATAGACAGCATAATTAAGTATATTGACATGTCACTAAATGAAGAGATTGATGTTTCAAATATTGATGTTGCAAATTTAACAATAGTATTAAAACGATTAGTGAAAATTCTTAAATCTAAATATGACAAATTAGAACGTATATTAAATTTATAAAAGTTGACCTTTTTATAAAATTTTAATACTATTATTTTATAAAAGGAATAAGTATGTCTCAGGCATTTTCAAATACTCAAATAAAAAAAAGAATATCTGTTTTGGTTTTTTTAAAAGGAACTGCTGCACCGTTAGTTTTATATGTTGAAAATCCTAATGCGCTCTATGAAGAATTGCAGCAGATTTTAAGATTAAATTCGCAAGTAGCTAAATTGATTGAAAAGGAAACATTGGGACCTATTAAAAAAGTTTCAATCCTGTCCAATCAAATTTGTGCGGTTGCTATGCAAGAAGAACAGTATATGTAACGTTAAATTTTTGTTAACTATTTGCATGTTATTTCTAAATTTTGTTCAATAATAATATGTCAGATAATACTAATGATAAAGTCATAGAATTATTTAAGCGGCTTCCTAAAAATGCTATTGAGGAAGGCGGTAAGTTTTTTAAAGGTTTTCCGTATGTAAAAATTGCAAAAGATGAATCAGGTCTTCCTTTTAAAGAAGATTATCTTTTAGAATATGCTAAAAAGTGTTTTTATATCGTCAGTGTAGTCAGAAAAAACGGAATAAATACCGCAATTTATAAATATAAAGTTCCATATGATGATTTATTGGGGTTTTTAAATGAGTTCAGAACTAATAGTAATTACGGAAGTATTATTGATATAGAAAGATATATACCGGAAGATTTGGCATAATGAAAAGTTTGTTGCCTCAAGATATACAATGTTCGCTGTTTGATGTAAAAAAACCTTACCAATATATAGGATGTGAGTATCTTTCATATAATAAAGATTTTGACAGCGCAAAAGTTAAAATGGTTTTTGCATTTCCGGATAAATATGAAATAGCCATAAGTAATTTGGGGCAAAAAATACTTTATGATATCGTAAATTCTCGGGAAGATATGATGGCAGACAGAGTTTATGCGCCTGATAATGATTATAAAGACATTTTAGAATCTGAAAATATTTCATTGACCTCGCTTGAGAGCAAGCGTAATATTAAAGATTTTGATATTGTCGGCTTTTCACTTCAATATGAATTGGCATATCCAACCATGATAAAAATGCTTTCGTTATCTCATATAGATGTATACAGAAAAGACAGAACAGAAAATCAGCCATTGATTGTAGCAGGCGGTCCTTGTTGTTATAATCCAAAACCCGTTGAAGAGTTTATAGATTTATTTATGATAGGTGACGGGGAAGAATTAATTATTGATTTACTTAAAAATTATTATGAATTAAAGCAGAAAGGACTATCGAGAAAGGAAATAATAAAAGAATTATCAAGGATTGAAGGTATATATTCTCCGCAGGAGAAAAATAAAACAAAAAAGAGAATATATGATATATCAAAAGATTCAAGAATAATAAAAAGCCCTGTCCCCTACAGTTCTGCCGTACATGACAGAACAATAGTAGAAATAAGAAGGGGATGCGGGAGAATGTGTCGTTTTTGTCAAAGCGGACATATAAATCTTCCGATAAGAGAAAGAAAAGCACAAGATATAATAAAAATGGTTGAGGAATCTGCAAAATTATCGGGTTATGAGGAATATTCACTCTTATCTTTATCATCAAATGATTATGCCAATATAGAAAATTTGATAGAAGATTTATCCTGTTCAATGAATAAGCGTAAAGTTTCGGTGTCATTGCCGAGTCAAAGGATAGACAGATACAGTCAGAGATTGGCTCGTCTCGTTAGAGGAGTAAGGGCTACGACAGTTACTTTAGCGCCTGAAGCAGGAAGTCAAAGGCTTAGAAACGTTATAAATAAAAATTTATCTGAAGAGCAAATAATTGATACGATTTTAAACTGTTATAAAAATGGTGCATCAAATATAAAATTGTATTTTATGATTGGACTGCCTACTGAAACGTATGAAGATTTGGATGAGATGGCGGAGCTTTTTTCAAAAATAAAATACAAATCAAAAATTATAAAAAAAGAAGCGGAAATAAAAGAGGGGCTTAATTTAACATGTACGGTATCAATATTTGTACCTAAACCTTTTACCCCGTTTCAGTGGTGTAAGCAAGAAGCGCAAGATAGTATAAGAGAGAAAATAAAATATTTGCTTGATAAGACAAAAAGTATAAAAGGAGTAAAGTTAAATTATCATAACAGTTTTACTTCAAAGGTTGAGTGTGCTCTGACAAGAGGAGATGAAAAATATAATAAATTTTTCTTTGAACTGTTTAAAAAAGGTGTTTATCTGTCAAGTTGGGATGAAAATGTTGATAAAAATCTTTGGGAGCAAACAGCTTTGGAGTGCGGGTTTAATATAGATGAAGAAGCACAAAGGATTTATGATACGAAGGAAACACTCCCGTGGGATATAATTGATACAGGTATAGATAAAGCTTGGCTTATAGAGCAATATGAAAATGCACTTAGTTCGAAAAATATAATACCTTGTGAATTTAATTGTGTTAACTGCGGAGTATGTAAAAATTTAAAAACTCATAAAATATTGGATAAGCCATATGAAAATAAATATAAATTTGAGGAAGAAAAAACTGAAAATAAACCTCAACATAAGTACAGACTAAAAATAACAAAAGAGAATGAAATGAGATATATTTCTCATTTGGATTGGCAAAATACAATAATAAAAATGTTATATCGCTCGGGTTTGGATTTATGTTTTTCTCAAGGATTTAACCCTACACCTAAATTTTCCTTGGGAATAGCGCTGCCTATGTTTGTAGAGAGTTTATGCGAGCTTATAGATATAGAAATTTATGATGATTTGTCTGAGAGTGAAATAGTAAATATTTTTAACAATGTTTTACCTGAGAATATCAGAGTTTTAAATGCCCGCAAGATTGAAAAAAATACTGAAGCAATTGATATTATGGCACAGTGGGCATTGTATAAAATAACTCCTTTTGAAAAAGGTATTTTAAAAAAAGAAAAATTGTTGTATATTAAAGATAGAATATCTTCTGATAATGAAATAATTATAGAGAAGATAAATAAAAAAGGTGTAAAAAAACTTGTAAATATTAAAGAGTCAATAAAATCAGTTAATGTTGACGGAGACAGTTTGTTAATTATATTAAAAACAGGACAGTCGCTTGAAATACCGTCAGTGAAGCCTCAGGATGTTATGGGCTTATTTGAACCGGATGTTAAGTTTAGGATTATCAGAACTGAATTTTATGACAAGGATATGAACAAGTTATAAGATAAGTGAAAAGGAAAGATTTATGTCAAAAGCGATAGTAGTTGCAGAAAGAGATAGTATAGCAGCAGTAATAGAGGATGGAAAAATATGTGAATTCTATGTACAAAGAGGAGATATGCTGCTGAATGATGTCTATCTCGCTACAGTTGATAATATATTACCAAGTATAGATGCGGCATTTGTAAATGTCGGATATGATAAAATGGGCTTTTTACATGCTCATGATGCAATAGGAAAAGGTACTTTGAAAGAAAAACTTTCTCCGAAGCAAAAAATAATAGTTCAGGTAGTAAAAGAGCCTGTTGGACATAAAGGCCCGAGAGTTTCAACGTTAATAAGTCTTCCGGGGCGTTTTTTAGTTTTAATGCCTCAAGAAACAGGTATTAACGTATCTAAAAAAATTGTAAATCAAAAAGAAAAAGCACGTTTGAAATCAATAATAAGTCTTATTAAACCTGTAGGTGTCGGAGTTATTGTCAGAACAGAAGCGGAAGGGCAATCTGATGCTGATATTCAGGAGGATTTGGAAATATTACTTGAAAAATGGAATACAATTGTTACTGCTGCTGAAACAAGACCTGCTCCGAGTCTTTTATACAGAGATCAGGATTTATTATACAGAGTAATGAGAGAAGAGTGCAGTGAAGATGTGGATGAAATAATTCTTGATACCTCTTACGGAGTTCATAGGACACAGCAAATTCTTCAAAATTGGAATATGCAAAAAAATATTGAAGTTAATGTCTATAAAGGCTCAGAAACATTACTTGTTGCTTCAGGTGTAGTTAAAGAAATAAAAGCAGCGCTTCAAACAAAAGTAAATTTACCCTCCGGCGGATATTTATTTGTTCAAACAACGGAAGCACTTACCGTTATAGATGTTAACAGCGGTAAATTTGTAAGTTCAAATACTCAGGATGAAACAATTGTTAAAACAAATCTTGAAGCTGTTCATGAAATTGCCCGTCAATTAAGACTTAGAAATATTGGCGGAATGGTAATTGTTGACTTTATCGATATGAACAACAGACGTGATAAATTGGCGGTAATGGAAGAGCTTGAAATTGCACTTGAAAAAGATAAAGCAAAACCTCAGGTGGGACAATTATCTGATTTGGGGCTTGTAGAACTTACAAGACATCGTCAGGGACAAAGCCTTTCCGAAATATTCGGAAAAAAATGTCCTCATTGTCAGGGAACAGGCTATATTTTAGATGATTTAACATTCTCAGCCCCTGTTATAGAGGGTGAAATTAAGGCTAAAGCTGCTAAACTTAAAATTCCTGTCCAACAAATTAAAAATAAAACTCAAAATTATAAACAAAATAAAGTTTTTAATAACCCCGAAAATAATCCGATTCAAGAATCAGAGCAGGAGAATACCATAAATACTCAAACTGTTCAAAACCAACAAGGTAATCAGGAAACTCAAAATAATAAGTATAACTTCCAAAAGAAGAATTTCAAATATAAAAACAATAAAAAACAAAACTATAAACAAACTCAAGAAGTTCAGGAACAGCTTCCTTTAAACAATGAAGAAAAAGTTTACGAAGAAAAAATTGAAACTGTTGAAAATGTTGTAAAACCTGAAGAAATTGAAGTCAAAAAAGAGGCAAAACCAAAAAGAGCAGGCAGAAAGAAAAAACAAGCTGAAGAAACTCCTGTTGAGACAGAAAAATCAGAAGTAACAAAGGAGAAGAAAACTGCCAAAAAAGGAAGAAAACCAAAAACGGAAAAAGTTGCCGTTGAGAGCTAAAAATGAAAAATCTTAGTTACTTTATAGCTGATAATGATTTATTTAATTCACAATTGCCATCCTTGCCCGCAAAGAAAAATCTTTATGACGGCAATAATACAGATGTTCAAAGTATAGAAGGAATGTCTGATTCAAAACAAATAAATAGCGAGATGACATTTGTCGGTTCAAAATTAATTATATCTTTCGGTGCAATGTTGATAAGTATAATAGTAATTATTATCCTGCTTGTATTGTTTAAAAAGAATACGGACAACAGCGAATCAAATTATTCTTATTATGCTGATTATACCGAAAAAAGTGAAGATAAACCTTTCATTCCTTCAAGGAAAAAAAAGAAAATTAAATCTACACTATCTACACAAACTACGGTTATTCAATGTATCAAAGCTTTTTTAGAAAATACTAAAAAAGATTAGATAAAATATTTTCTATGTGTTCAGTTATGGCACGATTGTAGTAATTATCGTTTGTACAAAACGGAAACACCTTTGTGCCTAATACTTTTTCAAAATTTTCCACAACCTTATTAATGTCGCCTCTTTTTATTTGATCAACTTTTGAAGCTATTACAAAGGAGTTTAGTTTATTATATTTTATCCATTCTGCCATCATAAGGTCATTTTGCTGAATCGGATGTCTTGAATCAATTATTTGTATAAGACTGACAATGGCATTTCTTTTTAAGAGATATGTTTCAAGACTTTTTTGCCAAAAATTTCTCGTTTTATCAGATACTTTAGCATATCCGTATCCCGGTAAATCCGCAAATATAAATGCATCATTGATGTTGAAGAAATTAATTAATTTGGTTTTTCCCGGAGTATTACTTGTTTTTGCAAGTCCTTTTATATTAACTATAGAATTGATAAAAGAAGATTTACCTACGTTAGAGCGTCCTATCAGCGCAAATTCAGGGAGATTAAATTCAGGACATTCTTTAATTGAAGGAGCACTAACGACAAACTTTGCTTTTGTTATTTTCATCTTTTAATCTCTTCTTATATATTACGCTTGAAAGAAGGTTGTATACTTTTTTATTATTATAAACGGTTAACTGAATTTCTTCGTCTAAATCAATATCAATAGGTAATTTTTGTGCAAAAATATTTGTTTCCACATGCATAATTTTAATGTTTCGCTTGTGAATTATACTCAAAGGCGCCGAAAGAAATAATTCAAATGTTTTTAAGATATCCATTACTATATAATATCAAATTTATATTAAAATTTAAATTAAATGTTAATTATTGTTTTAGTTTTTGAATTCTCTCTTTTGCATATTTTAATTTTTCACTTTCACCTAATTCATCTTTGGGAAGTAAGTTAATAAATTTTTGATAATACATAAGGGCATTTGAAGGTTCTGATAAATTATCAAAAGCAATACCTAAATAAAAATATGTTGTAATATTTGATTTATCCAGCTCTAAAGACTTATATAAAGCTGCTGTTGATGCTGCATAATTATTTTGTGCTATATAAGTTAAACCTTTATAATAATATAATAAACCATAATCGGGACTTATTTGAAGCGCTTCATTAATTAATCTCATTGCTTCAGTGTAGTTTTGTGATTCAAAAGCCGATATAATTCTGTTAACGTATCTGTCAGCCTGAGATTTTTTTACTATTTTCATTAAATCATTAGCCGTTTTATTATCAGGATTAATTTTTAATGCTTCTTTTATATATTTTTCGGCACTGTCCAAATCATTTTCTTTATGATAAATGTATGCAAAAGCACAAAAGACATCAGAATTGTTCGGATATAAAGTCATAGCTTTATTTAAATAATCTAATGATTTTTGCTTTTGAGAAAGAAAATAATTTGCTCTTGCCTGAGCTAAAATTACGTATAAATTTTCCTGATCCGCTGTTTTTAAAACTTCAAGCGCTTGCGCATAAAGCCCTGTTGCCATTAAAGAGTTAGCTTCTTGCAGCGGCTGACTGGAAAGAGTGGCTAAAAGCACGTTATATTTTGCTATTGCTTCATTACTGTCAGCTTTATCCCTTATTTTATTTAATACTTCATATGATTCTTTTAATTTTCCTTCTTTTTTATATATTTCAGCGAGTAATATATATCCGTTAACATCATCAGGATACTTAGTTACAAGCATTTGGGTATATTTTTTTGCATCGGTTATATTGTTATTTTTAATTAGTATATCTGCCAAATTATAAAGTGATTCTGCTAAATTTCTGTCTTTATATATCTGTTTTATAATGTCTTTTTCCGGTAGTCCTTTTGAACTTAAAAGCTTATATAATTCATATTTTGCTTCGTCATCATTCGGATTGTTATCAGTTATTATTCCATATTCTTTTATTGCATTTTCACTGTCATGTGATTGAAGGTAATATGATGCTTTTAATTTTCTTATATCGGTATTGGAAGGTTTTAAAGATAATAATTTATCACATATATTTATTGCATTAGTATAATCATCAGATGTTTCATATATTTTTGAAATTGCATTCAAAATGAGTTTTTGATCGGCATTACTTGTCAGTGCAGCATTCAAATATTTTTCTGACTTGTCAGGTTCATTCAGAATCTGACATAACATTGCAAGATTTACGTATAATGAAGATTTTTTAGGATTATTTAAACCGGTCTGTTTAGCTTCGTTAAAAATTTTAGTTAATTCCTCTTTTGATTTAGCAGTTAATTTGTTTCTTCTGTCTAAATTGTTTAAATATACAAGTTCATTATATGCTTTATCATATTGTTTTGTTTTTAAATATAAATCAGCTAAAGAGATATTTAAATTATAATTGTCGGGTGTTTTTTTTAATTTTTCATTTAATTCTTTTATTGCAACATTTAAAGTTTCATTGTCATATACTGTATTAATATTAGATTTTATAATGTTTGAAGGTTTGGAAGCATGGTTATAATATGTCGGTCTTTCAATTATTGCACTTCCAAATACACTGTTGCCAAAAGCTATAATAGTAAATAAAAATAATATTTTTAACTTCATAAATATATTCCCGAATAGTATAATATATTGTCACACTCTAAAGTATACAGACTCAGCTACACTCCGTTGCTTATAGTAAAATTTTGTTTGGACAATTTATATAATATATTATCTTAAATTAAAAACTATTAGTCAAATAAAAAAAAGAAGGAACTATTTTAGTTCCTTCTTTCTTATTATTCAGATGAATTAAGTTATTCTTCTTCATCTTCAATTTCTATTTGACTAGCTGCAGCGAATACATCTACTAAGTTTGTTCTTGAATTTGTGATTGAAACGTTATTGTTAAATATTTCAGGTTGTCTCGGAATTTTATTTAACATTTCTGTTTGATCGTTGTCAGATGTATAATTTCTTGATGTCGGTTGAACAGGATCAACAGGATTATCCGGAGTAGTAGATGGTGTGTATTCTTTTTTGTTAATTAATAAGATTTTTTCGTTGCCGTTATCATATTGGATATGATGTCTTGTATTGTAGTTCTTACCATTTTCAACTATTGATGAATCAGATGCTGTGTAAGTAGGAGCTTCTTTAGTATTTGAAGTAAATTTACCGTTTAATACATAGATGTATGAACGATTAGCTTCATCACCCGGAATTTGAGGTTCTGTTGTATAAGGAAGACCTGCAATAATGTTGTTTGCGGTTAATGTCATATCGCCTTTTCTTGCGATTAACTTACCTACTGATAATGTATCTGCTGTTTCAATAGTTACATTATTTTCAGCTTCTGCAACCAAACCGTGTTGTCTGTTGCCAACATTAGCTAACTTAACATTAATATCACCATTTTGAGCTAAAATGTTTGTTTGGTGACCTGATACATCAAATGTACCGCCTTTTGTTTTAACGTTTTGAGCAGCTTTGATGTTAATGTTGCCGCTGTCATCAGCTAATGTAACTTTAGAATTACCGTCAAGATTTACATCATATTTTGTAGCTTCAATATTAACATTTTTATTTGCATTTAATTTTGCATTTTCAATCCAAGCTGTTGCACCTGTTATATTAATATCTGATGCTGCAGTAACAGTTGAACCTTGAATAACTTGTGCGCTGTTACCTGCTTTAAGAGTAACATTATTACCTGTAACTGTTGAACTTCCTTGTCCGTCTTTATCTTGGATTGAAGCATCATTTGCTGCAGTAATTGTTACGTCTTTATCGGCAGTAAGTTTGCTTGAGTTAAATGATACATCATATTTATTGGATATTATTGTTGCTGAGCCTGTTGTTTTTAAGTCAGATGTTGTTATTGAAACTTTCTTATTAGCGTTAATGTATATGTTTCCGCCATTTTCTGTTTCTAACTTGGAATCTTGAATTTTTATATCGTTTGCAGCTACTAAGTTAATGTTACCGTCATTTCCTCTTTCTGCTTTTGTTGCTTTTAATACGGCATTTTGGTTTACGCTTATGTAGCTTTCATAATCAACTGATTGGTTTCTTACGTCAATATTACCGGATGTAATTTCACCGTTTAATCTGATTTGCATTTTATCAGTTGATGCTTTTTCACCTGATATACCTCTTACGGCACCGTTGTTATAATATGTGAAATTAACACCGTCAGCTGTAACTAATTTAACTTTGCCATAAGAACCTGTATATTCACCGGCTTCATTTTTATCAGCATTCGGAAGGACATTTGTAGAGATTTTTGAACCTTGGTATGCATATATATTTGTAGCAGCCATAGCTACGTTTTTGTCACCGTGAATTTCTGCTCCGCTTTTAATATATATGTTGCCTGAATTTGCATCTCTTGTTAATTCTAATTTATCAAAACCGTTTTCGTCTTTTGTGAAATTAGGATTAAATGTTGATACGGTGAATGAATTTAAATTTACGTTTGCGCCTTCACCGAACATAACACCATTCGGGTTGATTAATATAACTTTTCCGGTACCTTGATAACCGCAAGAGTTACATCCTGAATCGGTTATTTTACCGTATATTTCTGACATGCCACCGGCTTGGTCAACTATGTTTAATGCTGTTTGTCTTGTATTTGTGAATTCAAAATTAACATGTGCATTTTCGCCTACATTGAATGTTCCCCAATGAACCGTGCCGACACTTCTGTCTCCACCTTGTACCTGTACATTCATATTTCCTTCTGAAGGGTTTGTAATATCAACATTTTGCATGTCATGAGGATTTGTTGGCAATGCATTAACGTCTAATGCTAAAACAGGAGAAAGATTCATTGTTACCATAATTCCTGCTGCAAGAGTTGAGCTTAAAAGTTTTTTCATTTCTTTGTTCCTTCTTCTTTATAATTTCATGTAAATTACACTTAACCTGTACTATTTTTAAAATCTCTCAAAAAAAAAATTGCTATATAATGTGAATCATTTTTCTATTTGTTTCAAATTTGTTACAATTATTGTTTCAAAAGATTTTAATTATATGTTATCTCCCAAAACAAAATTATTTTATTCTGATATATATATTTATTTTCTTTTAAACATACAAATAAGAGGTAATATTTTAATAAAAATTTACAATATATTTTTACAAAAAAAGAGGAACTTTTAAGTTCCTCTTTTAATTATTATTTGTTTAATTTGTTATTCTTCTTCTTCGTCATCTTCGATTTCTATCTGACTTGCTGCAGCGAATACATCTACAAGTGTTGTTCTTCCGTTATTGATATTTACGTTATTGTTAAATGTTTCAGGTTGTCTCGGAATTTTGTTTAACATTTTTGCTTGATCATCATCAGCATATGGGAGTTCAACTTGGGGCTCAACTTGAGGTTCTGTCGGAACTGCTGCCGGAGTATAAGGTCTTTTGTTTACGAGTAAGATTTTTTCATTTCCGTTTCCGTATTCTATATGATGTCTTTTGTTGAAGTAACCTTCAGTGTTCGGGTCAACCGGATCAGCTGATGCTGTTACAGTGTAGCTGTCAGATTTTGTATTTGAAGTGAATTTACCGTTTAATACATAGATGTAAGCTCTGTCTGCACTGTCATTAGGTGTTTTTAAATAATCGTTTGTTACTTTTGGTTCACCTGCTATTATGTTATTTGCAGTTAATGTCATATCACCATTTTTAGCAACTAATCTGCCTACTGATAATGTTCCGTCTGTTTCGATTGTTACGTTATTTTCAGCTTCAGCAATTAAACCGTGTTCTCTGATTCCTACATTCTTTAATTTTGCATTTATATCTTTGCCTGCGAATATTGATGTTTTTGAATTTTTAACATCTGTATTGTTTAATTTTGCATTGCCTTTAGCGTTTATCTTAAGCTCGCCGCCTTTAGGAATACCGTTTTCTTTAACACTGTCACCTGCATATAATGATGAATTGTCAATTGTTATATCATTAGCTGTTGATGCGATATTAATATTTTCACTGTTAGATAATTCTGAATTTGTAATGTTTACTTCGCCGCCTGTAACATTGGTATTATATGAGCCTAAGTATGAATCTTTTATGGTTGCTTTGTTTTTACCGTTAAGTGTAATGCTTCCTCTGTATCCGCTTGAACCGCCTGATACCGTAGAATTTGATATTAGAGCTCTTTCACCGCCTTCAATAATTACATCGTATGAATATACACCTGATTCATTTTGAACTGATGCAACTTTTCCGGCTTTTATTATTGTTTCTTTGCCATCTCCGGAGCCTACTTTACTTTTATCTACAACTGCATTATTTCCTGCAGTAATGTGTAAACTTTTACCGGAACCGACATGTGAACCGTTTTGAATACCTATATTATTTTTTGCATCAATTACTACACCATTGTCACCATGTGCAGTACTGTTGTCTATAGCAATATCATATGTATTTGATTTTATTGTCAGAGAACCTGTTGAATTAATTTTTGATCCTTCTGATATCGATACTTTATTATTGGCATTTAATATAATGTTGCCGCCTTTAACCGTTTCAACATTTGATTGTTTGTCAACCAATATTCTTTCCGTTGATGTTAACCAAATATTACCGTCATTTCCTCTTGTTGCTTTTGTTGCTTTTAAGTTTGCTTTGTTAGTTATACTTATTATGCTGTCTTTATCAGTTGACATATTACTTACGTCAATGTGACCTGATTCAATATCACCGTTTAAATTGATAACCATTTTGTCATTTGAACCTTTGTAACCGTCAACTGTTTTAACTCCGCCGTTATTGTAATATGTGAAGTTTACACCGTCTGAAGTTACCAAAGAAACTCTTCCGTATGCTCCTGTGTATTCACCTGCCGAATTTTTATCTGCATTAGCAAGAATGTTGGTTGAAATTTTAGAGCCTGCGTATGTATAAATATTTTTTGCTGCTAAAGTTACGTTTTTATCTCCGTATATTTTAGCTCCGTTAAGAACTTTAATATCACCTGAGTTAGCTTGTTTTGTTAATTCTAATTTTTGTTGTGCACTGTCATAATTTGCATCATATGTTGTAGCTGCGAAAGAATTTAAGTTAACATTTGCACCTTCACCAAATATAAAACCGTTAGGGTTAACAATCATTACTTTGCCTGTTCCTTGATAACCGCAAGATGCACATCCTGAGTTTGTTAATTGGCCGTATATTTGAGATATACCGCCTGATTGATTTACAATGTTTAATGATGTTTGGTTTTGATTGGTAAATTCAAAGTTAACTGATGCATCTTTACCAACATTAAAATCACTATATTGAACTACGCCTACAGAACCTGAACCGCCCTGAATTTGTACATTCATATTATTTCCGTTTTTTGTTACGTCTGCATTTTGAACTACTCTGTCTACGGTAGGTAATACATTTGCATCTAATGCTAATGCCGGTGTAATTCCGAATGATGTTAAAATACCTACTGCAAGTGTTGTGCTTAAAATTTTTCTCATCTTATTAATCCTCTTTTAACTTATTAATCTTTTTACAATACATCACAGGATATATCCTGTATATACTTATAAAAACTATCATGCCAAAATAATTTACTAATTTGGTTCGTTTTGTTAACAAATATTAAGAATATGATATATTTTTTATATTTAGTTCCAATTTTGCTGTAAATCCAATGTAAAGTTATGTTATAAGTATTTAAAAAAACAGCAAATTAAATTATGTTTGGATTTCATATAAATGAATTATGTGCTTTACATAAATTATCGTATAATTATATTAAGTGAGTTGTACTTTTTTTTGTGTGTTGTATATAATATTATAGTGTATAGTAATTTATATTATTAATTTAATAGAGAGTGGAACATGAAGAATTCGATTATTAAAACATCCTTAGTCTTTGCGGCAGTTGTGCTTGGCAGCTCTGCATTTGCAGTAGACGGAACGACATACGTTAACCAAGGCGGTTACGATGCCGGTTTGATTGATAACACAAACTTTATTCAAGCAAAAAGATATGAAATAAAAGAAAAAATAACTGATACAAAAGATCCTGCAATTATTGAAGAGGAAGTTCGTCAAAAGATGGATTTACTTAATACAAAACAGGTATCTTTTAAATTAAAAAATATTAATATAACAGGAAATACCGCTATTCCTACCTATGTTCTTATGCGTTTGGTTGATTTTAAAATCGGTCAGGAAGTTACAATTAATGACTTGATTATGTCGGCTAATGATATCACTGATTATTATCAATCAAAAGGCTATGTTTCAACAATTGCATACTTACCTCCCCAAAAAGTTAAAAACGGTAATGTTGAAATAAAGATATTGGAAGGTAAATACGGAAATATTGAAATTAACCCCGGAAAATGGGAAAGATCTTCATATTTGAATAAACACTACTTACAGGATAATAATATAGAACCCGGAAAAGTATTAAATGTTAATGATATCAGAAATGCACTTACCGATTTAAACACGGAAGAATATATGAAGGGTGCGGTATCATTTGCAGATAATGAAGAATCAGAAGAATATTCAGATGTAACATTGGATGTTAAAGACAGATTCCCAATTAATTTTGACTTAAGATATGATAATCAGGGCAGAGATGCAATCGGTACTCAAAGAGGTGTTTTATATGCCGGTCTTCACGACGTAACAGGTCATGGTGATACTTTAATGGGTACTTTAGCTGTATCACATAAGTCATTAGGTGCAGGCGGTATGTATTCGCTTCCTATAGCTAAAAATGATACAAGATTAAATGTAGGTTATTCATACTCTCATGTTAAATTGGGTAATGCTATAGAAAGAATGTACCCCGGAGCAAACATTAAGGGTGATTCACACGATGTATTCGTCGGTGTATCAAGAAGATTATCTGAAGGCAACGACTACAGATTATACGGTGATATCACATTTGATATGCGTAATACTGAAACCGAAATGTTTGGCGGGGCTTACAAATATGCATATAGATCAAGAGTATTGAGAGGATCTTTAACTGATATTAAAGATGACTATTACGGAAGATGGTTATTTAACGGTGGTGTATCGGGCGGTGTTCCGTTAGATGCATCTGATTATAATAAGGGCCGTGATATGGCAAGCAACAGCTTCGTAAAATTAAATGCAAGTGCTGCTCGTTTGCAGGTATTACCTAAAAATCAACTCGCAATATTGCAAGTTAACGGACAATATGCAAACAGACATATGTATGCATCAGAAGCAATGCAAGTCGGTGGTATAGCTTCAGTCAGAGGTTATGATGAAGGTTTCAGAATCGGTGACTATGGTGTTACTGCAAGTATTGAATACAGAACTCCTATTCCGGGCTTAAAAGCATTACTTCCCGAAAAATACGGATTCATCAGTGACAGTATTCAATTAGCCGGTTTCTATGATTTTGGCTGGTTCGGTGACAGATTTATTGATGGCAGTGCCGATTACATTATGGGTGCAGGTCCCGGTATTGTTCTTAAACTTACAAAATACATTTCTGCTAACATGTATTGGGGCTTCCCAATCGGTAAGAGATTACCTGACTATGCAAACAATATGGACAGAAGAAACGGCAGATTCCACTTCACAATCACTTCAAACATATTATAATTTTGAAAAATATAAGAAAAATAAAGAGGAACTTTTGTTTCCTCTTTATTTTTTACTATTATGGTATTTATGTAAGATTAAAATATAGCGGTACCCTCGTACATATATTTTGTTCTTTCGTATTCTGACTCTTTATAATCTTCTAATTCTTTTTGAGCTTCTAATTTTGTAGATTCTTGTCGTGGTTCTATAAATTTTTGATTCGGGTCTTTTTTCTTCCAGTTTATTTTAAATCCGTCAAAAAGCCCATATTCGGATTCTGTTTGATAAGTACCTATGTTTAATGCATAACAAGGAATAGCAATTGACATAACAAATAAAGTTAATAAAAATACAGTAATACTCTTAAATTTCATCTTTTTCATATAAATGCTCCCTTTAGTATTTTAAAGTATTTTTACACTTATATCAATATTTACCGGATTGTGCATTTAAAAATGGACAATTATCAATTTTTTCATTAATTAGTATTTGGCAATTATTTATAAAATTAAATTCTTCTTGTATTTGATTATAAAATTCATTATATTTTTGTTCATCTTCACCGCCTTTTGGTATATCAAGGTCTTCTATGATTATTGCCTGATTTTGCAGTGCTTTTCCTTGAATCAATATGTTTTCCGCATGTCTGTTTGCGAATTCGACTAAGCTTGATAAAATATCAATTCTTATATTTTGGAGTAATGCAGAAATACCTTTCGGATCAAAATTATCCACATTTACATTTATATTTTTAGGGTTTAACACACTCAGATAAGTTTTATAAATTTCGGAGTCATCAACATTTTCATGCTTTAATTTCCTTTCGGAATATTTTTTAAGATTATCAATTGCTTCTTCCATTGTTTTGAATCTTATTCCGTTTTTATTTATAAAGGAAGTTATGATGTCATCTACTTTAGTTATTTCATCAATTGATTTTATGGCTTTTTCTGTTTGGGTTGCCACTTCTTGGTGAATTTTATTCGTTTCTATGTATTTAAGGAATGCATTAAAAGCTTTTGAGGTTAAACCTGTTTGATTTAAAAACAGTCTTAACGTTGTATTATCATCATTTAAATTGTTTAATTTTTGCATTAAGAATACTATTCCTAAATCTGTATCTAACGGTTGTGTTTCTCCTGTTGAAGTTATTACGTTATATATTGGAAGTAAACTTTTTATTTTTGATGAAATTCCTTCATGATTGTTTTTTATTAACTTATACTGTATATCAGTTTGCATTGCAGTTTCTACAGCTTGATTAAGATAATTCTTTTTTGTTTGATATTCAAATGAGTTAGTTTTGCCTTGTTGAAGTAAGTCTACACACTCATCTAATAAATCATTCGGATTCTTCAATATATTTTTGTTTATAAATAAGTTTCTTAGCTCTTCTTCATAAGATTCAATTAATTGAATATTATTACCTTCCGAATAGAGAAGAATTAATTTCTTTAATATATTGTAAGCATCATTTCTGTATCTTTTTAATATATTCGTATCAACTGTATTTTTTATGTATTTTTTCAATTCACCTTCAAGTTTCTTTTTAGTGTTTTGGAAAAAATCAGGTTTATAATTTGCAGCTTGAAGTTCTTCAAAATCAATATTTATGGCATTTATGTATGAGAATGCTTTTCTTCCGTCAATCCTGCCTTGTGATTGTTTAAGTAATGTAATTAAATTATTGATATTTTCATTTACATTATCTAAAAATGAATCATTTTTGCTATATTCGGATAGTTGAGCGTAGTAATCAATTATTTGTTTAATTTCGTCAGCATTTTCAAAAGAGTTTTCAACATTTGTCTTATTTAAAAGTGCTTGATAACTCTTATTATCAGCTAAAATATTATCACATGATAAATAATGTTGAATTATTTGATATCTTTCTTTGAAGCTTTCTATAATGTCTGTTTGTTCTTTAATATCTTCAAGAAATTCATTTGTTACTTTGTTTAATTTTTCTTCGGTTAAAATTGTAGGGTCGGGGAATGCGGAACGGACGGAATATTTTCTTAATACTTCGTCTTTGTAGTCACTAATGTATTTTTGAATATCAAGGTCACTTAATTTTACCCATAATCTTCTGTAAATATCAGTAGCGTTAACATCGTCATCAGAAGTTTTATCGTATAGATATTCAAATCCCGTTATTGATCTCAAAGAATTCATCACCGAAGTATCATAATCTTTTACTTTTACAACGTAGTCATAAGGATCTCTGATATGCAGTCCGATTTCTTCATCTGAGAGCATATCAAAAAAGCTGCTAATATTTTCATCGGGAGCTTGTATCATTCCGTTAATTATTTCAAGCATTTCTTCATCTGATTTTGGCTTTAAATACTTATCTATAGCCTTAACTAATAATTTAGCATCATTGTTTTGAGCTATAAAGTTTTCAACCGAATCTGCTTTTAGTTGTTCATCAATGTTATCATCTACTATTTTAGCTGCTTTGTTAAAAAATTCTTCGCATATTTTATCATCTTTCAGATATTTATCTGCAGTGTTTATTATATTTGTTTGATAAAATTGTTTAGTTTTTGCAAGACTTCCGTCTATTATATTTAAAGTATCTTCTGAGAGAAAAATATCAGAAATAATTTTATTCCTGTCTTCTTCAGAAAGCTTTATATTATATTTTGATGTTAATTTTTCAAGAAGTTCGGTTATATCGGGAGAGGATAAAAGAAATATTTTTTCCAAGAATGCATCTGATTTACCTATATGACTTTTTAACCCGTCAATAGCATCTGATATCATATCCTGATATATTTCAAACAATTCATTATTATTCCCTGCTACTGCTATATCGTTTTGCATATCTATATCACTTCCGGCTGCAAGATACAGAGATAATTTTCTAAATGCAAACTTAACGGGATCATCAGGCGGAAGATCATCAAATTCTTTTTTTGACTTAATCTTTAGTACTTTTTCTATGATTCTTTCACAATAATCAGTTACTGCATCATCTTTACCTTTTATTTCTTTTGTGTCTATTTTTTCACCGTCTAAAATTCTCTGTTCAAGCTCATTATACAAGTTTATATATTCATCCATATATATAATTTTGTTGAGCAAATTTATATTTTTATGATTAACTTTTGCTGAATTACCTTGCAAATGGATATCTCTGTATATGGAAAATGATTCATTATCTCTTTTGCAATATCCTGTTGCATGATTTAAATAATCGCTTTTTATGCCTATTGTATAGTCGGGTTTAACGATAAAACCTTCTTTTAAACCTAAATTATCATTATAATCGGTATAATAGAATCCGTTGTGACCGTTCCAATAATTTTCGTGTTCTGTCTTACCCCAACTGTTATCAGTCCATATAACATCTTCAGTTTTCTTTTCTCCCGTTATGGGATCAGTAAATGTTTCAGTAGTTACCTGAGGAATGTACTGAGCATGGAACCCGTAATCAGCGTCATCAACACTCATACTAAGAACACCCGAACTGTTTCCTTCTTTTATAACTTCAACCGCATCTTTTAAATAAGGTTCAATATAGTACGGTTTACCCGTTAATTGCTCCAAAATTCTTAAACCGTTTTGTGATTGAAGTCCGCTTGAACCTTCCTCTGCCACATAAAATTGTCCGGATAACATTCCTATGTCTGAGTATTCTTTTTCAAGCTGATTATGCAGACTCTTTATAAGTGTTTTATATCTCAATTTTGAATATCTGTGCATGTGAGATACTGATTTTTCTATTGTATCTAAGATATCTTGTTCTTCTTTTGAAAACTTATATGCTTTTTCATTCTCTTTTTTTCTTAATTTTAAATCGGGAATATTTTGTCTGTTACGTATTTTCTTTTCTTCCGTTAAATCAAATTTTGTTTTTAATTTGTCTAATTTTCTTCTTGAAAGGACTTCATTCCTTTTTTCCATCTCATTTAAAATGAGTACTTGAGGAGGTGTAACATTCCATTTATTAATAATATCAACGTATTCTTTATTTAAAGCGTTAAATTTTTTAACTTCAACATTTATTCCGTCAATAACATTGTCGCCGCTTCCGTATTTTTCGACTAATCTGTTATAGTCTTCTTCAGGTATTTCCTCTCTAAAAGATGAAAATAGTCCTGCCAAAACCTGAAATTCAGATTGGAATCCCAAAAGCTGTACACATTCAAGGGTATCTTTATATGAGGGATTATTTTCCAAGATTTTTGCTTTTTGTTTTAACAGTTTTATTATTTCATCTTTATCATTTCTTGAATCTAACACATATTTAATATCATAAAGAGCTTCTTCATCTCCTGATTCAATTCTTTCGATATAGTAGTTGTAGAATTCCAATAATATACTGTTTAAATCCTTATCGTACAGTGTATTCAATATTGAATTTAATTTTTGAGGTATAATGGTTCCTACTTTATAAATATCTTGTATTAATTCTTGTTCAGTTTTGTCTTTCGAATAAATTTCTCCGTTATTATTATAAAAACTTTGAGTTTCAGGAGAGTTTTTTACTTTTTGTAATAGTGAATTCAAATAATTTACTATTTGAATATTTCTTGGAGGAATATTATATTTTCTTTCATATCTGTTAAGCATATCGGAAACGGATAAGTCAGATTCAATTGCAATTCTGTGTGCTGCTGCGGCTTTAAATAAATTTCTGTTATATAAATATTTGTTGGTTGTGGAATTATATTCAGATAATTTTTTTATTTCATTATCTTTTTTATTATAATCACTTATCAAAGATGTAATTTTTTTCGCTGATTTATTTAATCTGACTTTTTGTTCTTCAGTTATATCAGGTATTTGGCTTATAATAAAATTTTTAATTATTTCAGCTTGAAGTTCTTCAGACATTTTAGGACTTATATTTGCTTCGTTTTCTTCTTTTTTACCCGAGAAAAAGCTTAAAGTACTTTTAATAAGCTTTGTTTTTTCCCCATCTGTTTTTTCAGGGAATAACTCTGTCATTATTCTGTTTAATACACCGTTTATCTGTGCTTGTTCATCTATAATGGCATTTTTTGTACTTCTTATTGATTGTCCCGTTGTTTTAATATCTTTTTTTTCTTTGGAAATTTTTTTGATAAATGATTTTTCTTTTATTAAAGCTTGTAGTAAGTTTTTTTCGTCCGGATATGATTGACCTAAATCATCATACCAAAAAGAATCGTTAAATATCCCATAATTATCTTCATCGAAGGGAGTATAAGATATTTTTTTAATGGTGTTATCACCTGCCAATTTTGCATTTTGCATCCAAATATGTGCTGCCGCATCAAGAATTCTGTACCCTTTTTTGAGCGCACTATCGTAGTCAACATATGCTTTTGGTACTTCTGTTTTTTTACCGCTTCCAAGTTCTGTAATATCAAATACAGACATTTTATCGGAGTCTTTTAACTCTTCAAGTACGGTATCTGTATATAATGATTTATCTTCATAGGCAATATTTTTTCTGCATACGGATATTGCAGCACACATACCTGTGAATAATTGGTCTACACCTTTTATTGTCAGAATGTCACTTTCGGGTGTCTTTATTATTAAATCTTCTAAGAGTTCCGACAATACATTTAGTTTTTTATCGGATAATTGAGGATTAATTTTATAGTCATCACTTAAAAGATATTGAAATCTTTCAAGACAGTATTCTTTTTGAGGATATGAAATCTCTGAAGAGGCAATGAAATAATCAAGATTTTTTCTGATATTTGAAACCAAAGTTAAATTTTCGGAGTCTTCTAAAGTATCTTCGTCAATTATCATGTCAGTTATTGTTTTTCTTAACTCTAAAATTCTCTTTTGTTCTTCAGTTAATGGTTTTGTAGTATTAAATAAATCTTTTGAGACTTCCTTTAAGTCATTTACATCATCTTTTGCGGACTTCAGTGCTTTGTTAATTGTATTTTGCAGTAATTCATCCCATTTTGTATTTTCTCTTTCCTCGGGTGTAATACCATCTGAATCTAAAATGCCTTTAAATTCACTGTTTTTACCTTGTCCGTATTTTATATTTTTGGCTACATCCAATAAAAATTCTATATCGCTTCTTTCAGGGTTTTCACTGATATTATTTAATGCCTGATATATGTTTATTTTATTATTGCCTATTATAGGTTTTGTTTCTGTTTTTAGTTGTTCAATTCTGTGTTTATCTTCTCTTAAACTTTTAAATCCAACCATTCTGTTATTATTTATTGCATTTATTTTCATTTTATTTCCTCTTTTGCCATGTTTTAAAAATGGACATTATTTTTTTTGTTATAAATAGTGAATAATTGTTTAATTTTTTACAAAGATTAACTTTTATAATCATCAATTTTAATTCTGTTTTTGTTTATATTCTCAGGATGTAAGAATAAGCAGGACATATTAGGAAGATTATAGAAATCGTTATCTGAAAGACAGCTTTCAATCAGCTCTTTATCTTCATCCTCTGCAGCTTCAAAACCCAATTTATAATAAAAAGGGATTGGATTTTCGTTACTTCTGTAATCTGATAAGTTGTGGGCATAACCTTTTTCTGCACTCAGCCATAAGGCACCTTCAGTACCGTTTTTTATACTTTCTTTTATTGCGGCAGTCATAAGAGCTGTTCCAATTCCTTCAAGTGAATCTCCCATTATTGAACGTACTTTTTCTACCTCGGGTATGTCTTTGTCATTTATTTCCGTTATGGGAAGATTAGATATATAAGACGGACATAAATCCATAGAGAGATATCCTGCTTCTTGTTTTTTATATTTAATTTTAAAATCAATAAAATCTCCTGATTTTTCTTTAAATAAAGAAGCTTGAACGCTTTTCCCCGTTTCTCTGTCTTTTAATTTAACGTCTTCAACTTTTTTAAACGTACCAAATGACGGATTAAAACTTAATCTGTCAGCATACATTTTACGATAATCCAAAGAAGATATATCTTTAGCTGTCGTTTCTCGGTTTAAAACTCTGTTGTTAACGGGGAGTGTTTTATATTTATTAATGTTTCTGTTTATATTTCCTGATACAATCGGGAATAGAGATATGTTCATATTTTTTCCTTTGATTGATTTAAAAATGAACATAATTTTTTTTGCTTTTTCCTTGACTTTATTTAAAAAAATATTAAAAAATACATGAATCTCATATAAATAGAGGTATTTGAATAAGCAAAAAGAAAGGATAATACAATTGTATACGTGTAAAAAATTATGGCATTCAGATACAGATTACAGAAAGTACTTGATTTTAGAATCAAAAGAAAAGAAGAACAACTTCAAGAGGTTCTAAAAGCTAAAAATGAAGTAGACAGAATAATAGGACTAATTGAATTAAACAGAAAAGAAATAGTCAGTGTAATACAGATAATGCATTCAGCTCCGGACTACAGATTAATGGATTCTTATGATAAATATCTAAAACATTTATATGAGAAAGAAGAAGAACTGTTAAAACAAAAGGCGGAAGCAGAAAGAATACTTGAAGAAGAAAAACAAAAACTCGTTGAACGTGAAAAAGAAGTAAAGGTACTTGAAAAACATAAAGAGAAAGCACTTGAAACATACAGAGAGGAAGAAAAACAGGCGGAGAACAAACAGCTATCAGAAGTAGCGGTTCAAAAACACTTCCAAAAAACAAAAATCAGAAAAGAAGAAGAGGGCGAAGACAACTAATTTAAAGGGAAAAATATGAAAATAGAAACAAATACAAACCAAAATATCGAACAACAAAAAGAACTTCAAATTCAACTTCAAAGTGAAGATGAAAAAATGCTTCAGCAGGTTGATATACCTTTTTCTCAACTGTTAAGTCAGAGACTTTCGGATGATAATATTATCTCTTCGGATAACATTGATTATAATTATGATTCACTAAACATGACACTTGAAGATGCAGCTTTTTTTATAAATATGACACAAAATATTCCATATAATTATACTATCGTGCCAAATGAAAATTTTAAATCATTAATGCAAACAGAAGTTGCACAAAATGTGATATCGACAAAACCCGTTGAAATAACAAATAAATTAACTGAATTAATAGAAAAAGCACAAAATACACAAAAACCGGTCAGAATTTCTTTTGATAATGATGTATCAGTAATATTAAAAATAGATAAACACGGAAAAATAAGTGCGGAATTTATCCCCGGAAGTATTGAAGTGGAAAACTATTTAAGAAATAATATAGCATCTTTAAAACAAAGATTTGAAGAACAGAATCTTCCGTATAACGACATAATGTACAGACAAAACAGCAGACAAAACAGAAACAGAAAAAATAGAGGAGAAAACTGATGCGTGATGCATTTATAAATGCTCTGAATACACAAAAAATTACAAGTGAGTGGGTTAACGACATATCAGAAAACCTTGTTAACGTTTATACTCCCGGCTACAGAGAAAAGAAATTTACCTTTAAAACATTTTTAGACGGGTCAATAGCAGAAACAAGATTACGAAATGTCGGGCAGGGTAAATCATCTCCCGGAACTTCGGATGAAAACATATTTCTTGAAGGTAACGGATTTTTTGTTCTGAGAAATGAACAGGGGAGATTGGCATATACAAGACTCGGCGAATTTAAATTTGACGGAGAAGGTGTATACAGAAGCTCAGACGGTCAGGCAGTTCAGGGTTATATATTAAATGACAAGGGTGAAATAATGAACGGCGCAAAACCTGTGGATGCGGATTCATTTATTGATACGGCATTTGACGGTGGTGCGGCAAGTGTTCCGACAACAAATATTAAACTTTGGATTGACCCTTCAAACGGTAAATATTTAGGCAAATACGAAGAATTTGAATTTAAGGATGACGGAATATTATACGGAAAAGCAGATAACGGAAAGTTAATGACCCCGTTATATAAAGTTGCGGTTATAAATTTTCACAATCCTCAAATGCTATATGAAATAAAAGACGGACAATTTGTGGAAACTGCAGAGTCGGGCAAACCTGTTGTCGGCAGAGGAGAGGTACGAGGCGGATTAATTGAACTTTCAAATGTTGATTTTGATATGAATACCGCATATTATCAGCAGGCACAAATGCAATTGGAACTTGCAAACCAATTGATTAAATCTCATAAACAGCTGCTGCAAAATGCAATTGAATTAATGAGCAGTTAATTATAGGAAAATAAGGAAAAATATAAACGGAGTTTTTATACTCCGTTTTTTGTTGGTTTAGAAATATATATTTAATAACGCAAAAAACTGGACTATATATGTAATTGAGATATAATTATATAAGAGTAGTAAGAATAAAAAACAGTTTATGTAAAGGGGATTATATGCCGACAAAACATATAGATTTTAATATAGATGCAGCACAAGGATTTGGGGTATATAAGAATGATATTGAAACGACATTATTAGATTATGTCAGTTCGGTTAACATTTCATGCGGTTTCCATGCAGGTGACCCGTTATTAATAAAAGAATATTTACTAAAGTGTAAAGAAAAAAATCTCACAATTGGTGCGCATATAGGATTTAATGATATATCCGGACTCGGATACCGCCCGTTGGACTTATCTGATGATGAACTTGAAGCAGTTGTACTTTATCAGGTCGGCGCTCTGTCTTCATTCGCAAAATCATACGGATTAGTTATTGACCATGTAAGACCGCATGGTGCCATGTATAAATTAGCCGCTGAAAATTATGAATTTTCTCTATCAATTGCAAAAGCAATTCAAAAGTTTGACAAATGGCTTTCTTATACATGTTTGGATAATGAAGTTCTTGAAAAAGTCTCATCTGAAACCGGAATAGTTGTAAATAGGGAAGTCTTTGCAGACAAATATTATAACCAAGACTTTACATTAAATTGGAATTGTAAAGAATATATTAATGAAGATGATATCCTTAATCGGGTCAGAACAATACTATTTTCTTCCCAAATAAAATTGGGTAACGGCATGTTTATGGGCGTGAAATGTGATACTATACATTTTGACAGTAAAAATCCAAAAGTTCTCCAAATTTTAAAAAAGGCAAACGATATTATTATTCCGACACCTCCAAATTACAATAAAGCGGAATTATCAGGTTGGGTATAAAGAATGTAGAGGCATAAAGTGAAGGTAAGTAAGTTTTTTCTTAAAATTCCTAAAGATGCAGGCTGGCTTTTACCCGGGCTTGAAGTCAAAAGATGGTTTATACTTATAATATTTGGCGCAATAATAGCAACAATAGGGTTGTGCATAATTTTTAATTTAAGACCTGTATTTTCTTTAATAAGAATGATTATAAAAATAACTCAAATGATGCCCTCTGAGATAATCGGTTGGCTTTTAATCATACTGGGAGGGTTGTGTTTCTTTATCGGATGGCTGAAAACAAATTATTCAATTCTTGATGTAAATAATAATGAAAGAAGCAGGCATGCGCTATTAGAAGATTTATACAGAAGAAGAAAGCTGAATAGAGGCCCTAAAATAGTTGCTATAGGCGGTGGTACCGGATTATCAACCATGTTAAAAGGTATTAAAAAAATAACAAATAATATAACAGCTGTAGTAACTGTCGGAGATGACGGAGGAAGTTCCGGAAAACTCAGAGAAGAAATGGGTGTTTTGCCGCCGGGAGATATAAGAAGTTGTATTGCAGCGTTGGCAGATGATGAAGACTTGGTTGCAAAATTATTCCAATTTAGGTTTAAAGACTGTGCCGGTTTATCGGGACACAGTTTTGGCAATTTATTTTTGACGGCAATGTGTGAAATAACCGGAGATATGGTAAGAGCGGTAAAAGAATCTTCAAAAGTTTTATCAATAAGAGGAAGAGTTTTGCCTCCGACCTTGGATGACATGAGATTGGCAGCAGAAATGGAAGATGGTTCTGTTATAAAAGGTGAATCAAATATTCCCGAATCGGGTAAAAAAATAAAAAAATTGTTTTGTGAACCTGATAATTGTAAACCCTTAGAAGATGTTTTATGGGCAATACATGATGCGGAATTAATAATATTGGGGCCCGGAAGCTTATATACGAGCGTGATACCGAACTTATTAATAAAGGAAATAGCAAAAGCCGTTAATGATTCAAAAGCAAAAAAAATATACGTATGTAATATAATGACACAGCCCGGAGAAACTGACGGGTTTAGTGTTTCTGACCATATTAAAACTTTAATACGTCATGCGGGATATGAACATATAATAGATGCTGTTCTTGTAAATAAAGAATTGCCGAAGGAATTACTTGCCCCATATAAAGATGCCGGATCAGTTCCGGTTGTAATAGATACACAACAAGTTGAAAGTATGGGAATTGAGGTCGTAAAGAAAAATTTAATAGAAGATAGAAGGTTTGAAGACGGTCATTCTTCTTTTGTTCGCCATTCACCCGGACGACTTGCAAGATCAATTTATTATTGGTTCAGAAAAAAAGAAAAGGAAAAACGTAAATGAACGAAACTAATATAAAACCCGTTACAGCGAGAACTTTTCAAAAAATGAAGGAAAACGGTGAAAAAATCACAATGCTAACCGCTTATGATTATTCAACCGCAAAATATATAGATGAAGCAGGTGTTGATTCTGTTTTAATCGGTGATTCATTGGGAATGACAGTTTTGGGTTACGATACCACAATAAATGTAACGGTAGATGATATGATTATATTTACAAGGGCCGTTGCCAAAGGAGTTAAAAGAGCAATGGTTATTGCAGATTTGCCTTTTCTTTCATTTAATGTTTCAAAAGAAAAAACAACCGTAAATGCGGGTAAATTAATTCAGGCAGGAGCAAATGCCGTTAAAATTGAAGGTTCTTCCGATTTTATTTTAGATGAAATAAATCATCTTACTAAGTCTGGTATAAACGTTATAGGTCATATAGGATTTACTCCTCAATATATAAATACAATCGGCGGATATTTTGTTCAGGGAAAATCTTACGAAAATACAATAAAACTTTTAAATGAAGCAAAAAAATTAGAGGAAAACGGTGCTTTTGCCATTGTGCTTGAAATGGTAAGCTCCGAATCAGCAAAATATATAAGTGAAAACTTAACTGTTCCTACAATTGGTATAGGGGCGGGTATTGATTGTGACGGTCAGGTTTTAGTTGTTGATGATATATTGGGTAAGTTTTGGGGTAATACTCCAAAATTTGTAAAACAATATGCAAATTTAAAGGATACAATGATAAACGCTATTTCTGAATATAACAGTGATGTTAAAAATAAGAAATTTCCGTCTGTTGAACATTCTTTTAGTTTGTCTGAAATTGAGAGGGAAAAATTTGAATACAATACTGTTAAATAAAATATCCGATGTAAAGAAAACGGTTAAAGAATGGAAAAAATCGGGCTATAGTATAGGGTTTGTGCCGACAATGGGTGCGCTGCACGCAGGGCATGCATCATTAATAAAAAAAGCTAAGGAAACAGCTGATAAAGTTATTGTCAGTATTTTTGTTAATCCCATACAGTTTTGTCAGGGTGAAGATTTGGATAAATACCCTAAAACTTTAGAAGAGGATGCAAAACTGTGTAATGAGATAGGTGTTGATGTCATATTTGCGCCTTCTCCTAAAGAAATGTACGGTGAAAATGTTAAATTGAATAATAATGAACTTACATTTGTATGTCCTCCTTTTAATATAGTTGATTGTATGTGCGGAAAATCAAGAATAGGACATTTTGACGGAGTTGCTACGGTTGTTTTAAAATTATTTAATATAACTCAGCCTGATTATGCATTTTTCGGACAAAAAGATGCACAACAATTATTTATATTAAAGAAAATGGTTAAGGATTTGAACTTGGATGTAGAAATAATACCTTGTCCTTTGGTAAGAGAACAAGACGGTTTGGCATTAAGTTCAAGAAATACATATCTTTCAACGGAAGAAAGAAACCAAGCTCTCACTATATCAAAAGCTTTATTTTATATACGTGAACTTTATAATAAAGGAATATGTGATACTTCCGTATTATTTGATTCGGCAATTTCGGTTTTAGATAAAAATATTGATATTGAATATCTTGAATTTCGAAATTTTGATACACTTGATAAAACAAATGAGGCAAAAGATAACACGCTTGTAGCAATTGCCGTAAAAGTTGGTAAAACAAGACTGATTGATAATATAATATTGTAATAAAAAATGAATAATCAAATACAAAATATAAATGACAAAATAAATACATTAAATTTTTTAGTATTCTTTATTAGAATATTAGCAGTTGTCTTCTTTATATATTCGGGTATTTGTTTTTTATTTTGGTTTTTAAATTGTTTGGAAGTAGACGGACTATATAATTTTTCTTTCTTGTTTATATATCCTTATAAGCTTGTAAGTATGGTATATAAACCACAAGGTATATCTGTTGACTTTACTTTAGCTATAATTGGCGGTGTATCTTGTTTAATAGGTTTTATTTTTAATAATTCGGTTAATATTATATATGAGATTATATTTAAACTCGAGGATAAAAAAGATAAAATCAAAGCGGAACAAAAGAGAATAAGAGAGAAGAAACTTGCAAAGAAGAAAGCGGCAAAAGATATTAATACACTCGTACAAGATGGTAAGTTAGTTTTTTTAATTACCCCGCATATGAACAAAATTAAAAGACAAAAAGATGATTTTGATTTAACTTTTCAGGAAATAGAATATTGGAAACAAACGGTTAATAAAGAAATTATAAAAAAAGTAAATTTTGTTAAACCGGTGCAAAAGGGATATTACAGAAAAAATCTCTTTATGCAGTATAAAGATTTTGCCTGCGTTGATGATTTTGTATACTTTTTGAAACCCACCTTAGCTTCAATTAGTTTGGATGCAAAAAAAGAAGGGGTATTAGTCACTTTCAGTATTGTTTTGAGTGCTATTTTTGATAATGACAATTTAGAAGCGGAATTAGATTGTATGGATACAATTTTATCTCTAAATCTTACCGAATATATAATAGTAACCGGACGATTTAAAATAAATTATGATGCAAGAAACAACAGTATATATTTAATGAAATTATTGGGAGAATATAATTTATCTAAAAACTTGACGGTATCAAATAATCAGCCTATATATTCGTTATTAAATAAGGAAAATGCGACTCTCCCGACAAGAAGCAGAAAGTAGTTGAAAGGAAAAAAGAATTATGAAAATGAAAATTATAAGAATGGCACATAATAAGTATTTACCCGAATATAAGACTGAAGGTTCTTCGGGAATGGATTTATATGCGGCGATAGATAAAGAAATAACATTAAAACCGTTAGAAAGAATTCTCGTTCCGACAGGAATAAAAATTGAGATTCCGATTGAATATGAAGCACAAATAAGAGCCCGTTCGGGATTATCGGTAAAACACGGTATTACGTTAATTAATGCGGTTGGTACCGTTGATGCGGATTATCGGGGCGAAGTTTGTGTGGGTTTAGTTAATTTATCAAATGAAGAATACACGATAAAACCTGATGACAGAATAGCTCAAATGGTTATAGCAAAAGTGGAAAAAGCACAAATTGAAGTAACTACAGAGCTTGCTGCTTCTTCAAGAGGTGAAGGGGGCTTCGGTTCAACGGGATTTTAACTGAAAAGGTGGAATCCTGTTATAAAAGAACAAATTAAAAAAATTGCCGAGAGAATGTATGTAAAACGATTTAAACCTTTTTCGGCACTTTTTTGTGATGTAAATAAATTAGCTGCTCCTCCTATTGCGCCAAGTCCGTCGCCTTTTGGTGAGTGTAACAATACCAATAATATTAACAATACAGCTGAAATAATTTGAATAATCCATACAATAGTGAGCATTTTTATATCCTTTTTATTCTTTTACATTGAGTCTAACACAAACATAATTTTTTGTGAAACTGACTTTATATCCGTATCTTTAAATAATATTTTTTTTAATTTTGATTTTTCTCCGGAAATTATGGAAATTTTGGATTTATTTATATTGAATAAATCCGAGCAAAAATTTATTAATTCTTTATTTGCTTTGTTTTCGATTGCGGGAGCTGAAATTTTAATTCTCAAGTATTCATCCGTAAAATCAACAATTTTACTGAAGGAAGAATTAGGAACTAATTTTACGGTTAAAATAACCCCGTCCGTTGTTTCATTTAAGAAGGAAATATTCATAAAGAAATTATACATCAATTGTATTAACTATAGTAAAAGATATGGAAAAAAAAAGAAATAAAGTGTAAAATTAATGCATAAACAGGAAAAGAATATGGAACAGGAGAATATATTCAGCGGACTTGAAAAGATACTGAGGGAGCAAAACCGCTCAGAAGAAGATATTGCAGAAATATATAAGGCATATAAATTCGCCGAAAAGCTGCACTCCGGACAATATAGGGTAAGTGAAGAACCGTATATTATTCATCCTGTTGAAGTTGCAAAGATACTTGCTACATTAAAAGTGGATAAACATACTTTAATGGCAGCAATACTACATGATACAATTGAGGATACGGGATTAACTGCAGAACAATTGGAAGCAGAGTTTGGTGAAGATGTTTTAAATCTTGTCTTAGGGGTAACCAAGTTAGACAAATTTCAATTTAAATCAAAAGAAGAGCGTCAAGCCGAGAGTTTCAGACGTATGTTTATTGCTATGGCAAAAGATGTCAGAGTAATATTTCTTAAATTGGCAGACAGATTGCACAACATGCGTACATTAAATTATATGACACCGGTTAAGCAGGTAAGAATTGCACAAGAAACTTTGGATATTTTTGCTCCGCTTGCTAACAGATTAGGTATCGGAAGAATAAAAGCAGAGCTTGAAGATTTATCCTTAAGATATTTAAATCCCGAAAAATATTTTGAAATTGCACAATTAGTTGCACAAAAAAAAGCGGAAAGAGAAAATACCGTTAAACTTTTAATAGATGAGATATCCGAGAGTTTAACAAGAAACGAAATTAATGCTGAAATAACAGGCAGAGCAAAACATTATTACAGTATTTATAAAAAGATGCAGCGCTTAAATGTTGCCTTTAATGATTTATATGATATTACGGCAGTAAGGGTTATAGTTGATACCGAGCGTCAGTGCTATGAAGTTTTAGGTATTATACATTCTCTGTTTAAACCCATTCCCGGTAGATTCAAAGATTATATTGCTATGCCTAAAGGAAACGGGTATAAATCACTTCATACCTCTGTTATCGGCCCTAAACAAAAACCGTTGGAAGTTCAAATCAGAACAAAAGAGATGCATAAAATCGCCGAATATGGTGTTGCTGCACACTGGAAGTATAAAGAATCAGGCTCAATTAAGGCGGCATCAGAAGATGATATCAAGTTTTCTTGGATGCATCAAATGATTGAACTTGAAAAAGAAGCCTCTGATGCCAATGAATTTGTGGAAAAGGTTAAAATAGACTTATTTGGCAATCAGGTATTTTGTTTTACCCCAATGGGGGATATTATTGACCTACCGTTAAATGCAACACCAATTGATTTTGCTTTCAGAATCCATTCGGAAGTCGGTTATAAAACAACTGGGGCTCTTATAAACGGAAGAATAGCTCAACTTGATACTAAACTTAAAAACGGAGATATTGTTGAACTGTTTACGTCAAAGACAGGCGAACCTAAACTTCATTGGCTTAAATTCTGCGTTACAAAACAAGCCCAATCCAAGATTAGACAGTGGTTTAAGAAACATAACAGAGATGAATATATTGTCACCGGCAGAAATATGTTAGAACAGGAAATAACAAAAGCTGTCTTTGATGAAAATATGAAGAACGGACATTTACTTGAAATAGCTAAAATCCTGAATTATATATCCGTAGATGATTTATTTGCCGCCATAGGAAACGGTGAAACCACAATAAATAAAGTTATAAGTAAAATAAAGAAACCTCAGGAGGAAAATACCGATAAGTACGTTTCAGGCAGGAAAAAAGGTCAATATAAAGATGAAATTATCGGACTTGAGGGAATGTTATATTCTATTGCGAAATGCTGCTCTCCTGTACCGGGGGAACATATTGTCGGTGTTGTTACACGAGGAAAGGGAGTAAGTGTACACAGAATTGATTGTCCTTCTTTAGATACAATACCTGAAGAACGTTTAATGAAAATCAGTTGGCGAAATGAAGAAAATCCGAACAAAACTTATGTTACGTCAATAAGAATTAATACTATAGACAGGGTCGGAATGCTTAAAGATATTTTAGTTAAAGCTGCTGATTGCGGTACTAATATTACTTATGCAAATGTTAAAACAAATTATTCAAAAAAAATAGGTATTATTGAATTGGGTGTAGAAGTTAACGGTATTGAAAAACTTAATACGGTTATAAATGCCTTTTTATCTCTTCCCGATGTTCATTCCGTTAAAAGAATTCAAATGAATTCAAGGATTAAAATGGCTCCTGAGCTTAAACAGAAAACTAAACAGAAAAAAAATAAATAGTTACTGTTTTACTAATAGTTTTTCAAACTCTATCAAAGCTTCTAATCCGACTAATTGTTCCAATGCAGCTCTGTTTTCAAGAAATTCCAATTCTAATTTTGCTTTATTATCTATCGCAGACCTATAATAAGCATCTGCAATTAACAGTTGTTCCTGTGTTTGATAAATTCCGGAATTGTATTTTTCTTCTCTGCTCTTTATATTTTTTTCTGCCATTGAAAGTAAGTTGTAGCTTGTCATATAGTCATAATAAAGGTCAATTACTTTCTTTTGCATATTATCAACTTTAGTAATAAGAATAATCATGTCAGCATCTGTAACTTTAGTATATTTATAGTTTAAATCTTTATCATTGTATGACAGTGAATTAAGGAAATGTCCGCTTACAAGAGCTGCAGTTGCACTGAAAGGGTCACCTAAACCGGCACCGGCTATTGATGATGCCGTTGATAACGGTCTGATTATTTTTTTTATTATTGTTTCGTCAGGTTTATCCGCATCCGGATTCGCTAATTTATACAACGCAAATTTTATGGTTTCACTTCTCATTGCGGCACCTGCCCATAAAATTTGTATATGTTCTAACATTTCTTCTTTTTCTATTGTCAAAAGCTTTGATATTTCGTCAGATAATTCTTTTAATGAAGTATCCGCATATGTTGAATTTTTTATGTAAGATTTTTCGTATGATGCTGTTTTTTCACTCTGTCTTTCTGTTATATCGGTTATTTTATATTCTTTTTCAATTGTGTAAGAAACACCTAGTCTGTAAGAGGGATTTTTAGGTACGGTTAAATCATTTAAAACCGTATTCGCCTCAGCTGAGGTATTAATTAATATTAATATTAATATTAATATTAAATATATATACTTTCTCATTGTTTTATTTTATCCATATTAATTAACTCATTTTTTAGCGCATATTGAGATAAAATCAGACTGTCGACTGCTTTTTTACCTGCTAATCTTTCAAGAGAAAGGTAATATTTTTTAGCCTCCTGCTCTTGTTTATATTCTTGAAGCTGCATATCTTCATATAAGGCAGAGGAAACGGTCAGTTCTGTTAAAGAGTTACTTTTAAGCGCATTGGCATAATTTTTGTTATAAAGAATAATCCTTGAACGGGTATCTTTTAATTTGTTTAAAGCTCCTTTATATTCATAATAAGAAGAAATAATTTTTTCCTGTAATTCTTCAATTGTGCCTGCGAGTTGAATAAGTTCTGTATCCGTAATCGGAGCTTGCTGACCTGTTGCACTGTCTTTATTAATATAATTATTTGCTAATCTTCCGGCGGAAAAAGAAGCGGATTGAAGCATTGTATTTGAACCTGTGAACATGGGTATAAAACTTGCTCCGTAAATAAGTGCCGAAAGACTTTTTGCCATGACCGAAGAGTGCAATCTTCTTTGCGATTCGGGTGTATTTAGTTTATTCATTGTAAATTTTATAAGAGTGTTATTATCTATTGTTGCTCGCCATAAAAGCTCTATGTCTTTTACCTCTTCTTCTTTTTGAGTTTTTATAATTTCCTCTATTACATTTCTGTCTTTTATTACGAGGTTTTTATTCTCTATATCTTTGTTTTCTTTTAATTTTATTGTATTTTTTTCTACCGGCCCGAGTCTTATAATTTCAGCATAAGATATTGAAGTGTTTAAAAGAAAACACAATGTTAAAAATATTCTTATAAAATTTTTTAAACCTGTTCTCACTTCACTATCCCCTTATATTTTTATATCATAGATATTTATCTCTTTCCATATCAGAAAAAAGTTAATTAAAATAAATTAACCATAATATTTTTATTTATCTAATTTGATATAAATTGCATTATTCTTTTATGAGTTTCCGCTATTGATTTTATTCCCGTTGAACCTAAGGTTATTGTCCCTTTTCCGTATTTATCTTCAATTTTATCTAAAATACGGGAAATTTTTTCTCCTTTTAAATTAATATTTTTATTGAATAAAGTTAATTGTGCTTTTTCGCTGTCCTTTAATGAATATGCCCATATACCTGCCGAACGGTAGATGATATTATCTTTATATATTGATTCAAAAAGATTAACCGTGGTTTCAATAAGTATAATTTCCGAATTTGTCGGGAAATCAAGCTTTTTTTCTTTATAATATATCTTAAAATCTTTTGTTCTGAGCATTACTGAAATAATTGAAGTTTCAAGTTCGTTTTCCCTGAGCTTTTTACATACATTATGAAGATGCATATTTAATTCGGCTTTTATATATTCTTTGTCTTTTGAAAAAGAAGGAAAAGCTCTTGTTCTTTGAATTGATTTGGGTTTCTCCTCTTCAGATGATATCGGAATAACACTTTCTCCTTTTAATTCATATTTTAGCTCCATCCCCTTTTTTCCGTAATTTACCTTATAAAAGTTATCATCTTTTTCCAAAATTTCATACGCATAAAATATTCCGAATTTGCGGAGGCTTTTTGCAATATTTCTTCCGACTCCCCAGATTTCTTCAACCTGTATATTTTGAATTTCTTCTTTTATAAGATGTTTTTCTATTACATAATAACCGTTTCTTGCCTTTGCTTTATGAGTTGCAATTTTTGCGAGAATTTTGGAATTCGCTATTCCGACGGAAACACTCAAGCCTATTTCTTTTTCAATATCATTCTTTATTTTTTCTGCTAATTCTTTATAACTCATTTTAAATATTTTGTCGCAGCCCGTTAAATCTATAAAAGCTTCATCTATTGAATAAACATCAACTTTATCAGAGTATCTCCTTAAAAAATTAATCATTCTCTCTGATAAATCATGATATAGTGCAAAATTTGCACTTAAATAAGTTACTCCTCTAAACTCACGTTTTGCCATAAAGTAAGGTATACCCATTTTAATACCTAATTTTTTTGCCTCATTTGAACGTGCTATTACACATCCGTCATTATTACTTAATACGCATACGGGTTTATTTCTTAATGAAGGATTCATTAAAATTTCGCAGCTAGCAAAAAAATTATTTCCGTCAATTAAACCGATTATTTTATCTTTCATAACCATCCTTAAAGAAAAATTTGCGGGGATATTTTTGGGAGGAATTTGTGTCCCCGCTTTAATAATTGAAAATACATATTTGAATAATTTATAATTTTCTTACAATCCCTTGAGCTATTCCGAAAATTATTAACTGCTCTTTTGGGTATAAATTAGGATAATTGGGATTGGCAGGTTCTAACCATACTTTATTATTTTTATTTCTGTAAGTTTTGAGTGTATAACCGCCGTCTATAAATGCTATGACTATATCTCCGTTTTTAGCGGTATCAGATTTTTTTACTATTACTTTATCTCCTTCATATATTCCTAAGTCTGTCATTGAGTCGCCCGACACTGTAAACAGGAATGTGGAGGGATTATTTATTTCAAAACTTTCATCCAAAGACACTCTTTTTTCTACATAATCATCCGCAACTGAAGCAAACCCTGCTTTTACCACCGAAGAAAATAAAACTGCTCCGAATAAATCTTTATTAATAAAAAATCTTCCGTTTCTTTCTTCAATAAGATTTTCTTCTTTTAATTTGTTAAAATATTGCCAAATTGAATTTTTATGTTTGAATCCAAATTCTTTTGATAGTATTTCAAAACTTGGCAGAACTTCTTTTCCGTATGATTCTTTAAGCTTTTCAAAGAATGTTTTTTGTTTTTCTGTAAGCATATTTACATTATAGACAATTGTCTATAAATTGTCAAGAGAGAAAAAATTTGTTAAAATGTGCTTATTCAAATTTATTAAAAGGAGTTTATTATGGCGAAAGATTGCAGTTTTGACATTGTATCAGAGTTCGACAAGCAGGAGCTTGTAAATGCGATAGACCAAGTAAAAAGAGAAATAGGTTCAAGGTTTGATTTAAAAGGGTCGAATTCTGATGTTATTTTAGATGCTGATAAATCAATTACAATTACTACAAACGATGAAATGAAATTAAAAAATATACTTGATATTCTGCAATCAAAGATGATTAAGAGAAATCTGAGCATAAAAATATTGGATGCGCAGCCTATTGAAAATGCATTAGGCGGTAATGTAAGACAAGTTTTTAACCTTAGAAAAGGATTAACTCAAGAAATATCAAAGAAGATTGTTGCAGATATAAAGAATACAAAATTAAAAGTTCAGGCTTCAATACAAGGTGAACAGGTCAGGGTATCGGGAAAGGATAAAGATGACCTGCAGGCGGTTATAAAAACCTTACGTGAAAAAGAAGAATCATATAATGTTCCTTTACAATTCCAAAATTACAGATAACGAACTTTTTTAAATATATATCGTTATACTTATTAAGGTGTAAAATATGAACAAAAATAAATTAATATTTTTTTTAATTGCTTTTGTACTGTATGTGATTCCGGTTTATGCTGATAGCCAACCGGTAAGAAAAGTTTTTTACGTTAATCCGACGAAGCAGGATTTAATTAATGAAGAATTAATAAGAGAGCAGGAATTAAAAAATGCCGAATTGGAAAAATTAAAAGAAGAAAATAAAAAATTGGAACAGGAATTAAAAGTTAAAGAGCTTGAACGTCAAAAAGAAGCCGAAAAAAGGAGTAATAACTCTTATTATACTCCTGCAATTATTCAATACAGATATTATCCGAGATATAATACATATCCTCCTATAAACTATTTTTACAGCGGAATAAATTATACAAAATTATCGCATCCTCCAAAACCGCCATTGCAAAATATGTATCCTAACTCTCCTTCTCAAAATATGTATCCTAATAAAAAACCACACAGACCATAAAAAAAAGAGAATCTTTTAAGATTCTCTTTTTCTGATTATTAATTTTTGAATTAATATCTGTAGTGAGCAAAAGCTTTATTCGCTTCAGCCATTTTGTGAGTGTCTTCACGTTTTTTACAAGCAGCGCCCGTACCGTTTGAAGCATCCATTAATTCATTAGTTAATTTTTCAACCATAGATTTACCGCTGCGTTTTTTAGCAGCATCAATAATCCAAGTTGAACCGAGTACCATTCCTCTGTCTGCTTTAACTTCCAAAGGAACTTGGTATGTTGAACCACCGATTCTTCTTGCTTTAACTTCCAATAATGGTGTAGCGTTTGTTAAAGCTTTCTTGAAAATTTCAAGCGGTTCATCTTTTGATTTTGTTTTTAAGTTTTCTAATGTTGTATAAAATATTCTTTCTGCAACTGATTTTTTACCGCGGCGCATTAATCTGTTGATAAAGCTTGCTATATCAACACTGTTATAAACAGCATCCGGAGCCGGTATTCTTCTTGCAGGTTTACTACGTCTTGACATTATAAATCGCCTTTCTTATTTCTTTTTAGCTCTTTTAGCGCCGTATTTAGATCTTGATTTTGCTCTGTTTGCGACGCCTGCTGTATCTAATGTACCTCTTACGATGTGATATCTTACACCCGGAAGATCTTTAACCCTTCCGCCTCTGATTAATACAACAGAGTGTTCCTGAAGATTGTGTCCGATACCGGGAATATATGATGTTACTTCAAATCCGTTTGTTAATCTTACCCTTGCTACCTTTCTAAGTGCAGAATTAGGTTTTTTAGGTGTTGTTGTATATACTCTTGTACAAACACCTCTTTTTTGAGGGCAATTTGCTAACGCCGGCGATTTAGTCTTATCAGTTGTTCTTTTACGTTCTTTACGTACTAACTGTGCTATTGTTGGCATGATTTCTCCTTGTATATTTTAAAATTTTGACCCTAACCTCTTGCCGCCTCCTCGCCGTCAATCGGCTATTGTCTGTGGTTTGTTCAGCACAAACTAACCACTCTTTTACTTTCTTTACTTATTGATACTACAAGCATAATTCATTGTCAACGCTTTGTATTTATTTAATTTAAGTTTTTTAAATTAAATTATGATTATTTATTATTTAGAGCATTTTGCAGGGCAATTTCCAAAGAATTAATTTTTCTTTTTAATGTTTCTATATCATCAGTATCAGTTTCGTTTTGAAGGGATAATTTTTCGTGTCGTTTTTCATATTGTTTTATTTTATTTTTATATTTACTTGTTGATACTACAGAGTGAAGCAGTCCTGCAAATAAACCGATAAAATAAGCAATTATAACAACAATTGAAACGTTATAAGTATATGTTGTTTTTAGATACGGTAAGGGTATATTTACCGTTTCCGATATTGTATTTGTTTGAATTATTATATAAGCTAAAATTGCTATTAAAACTATTTCGACTGATAACATTATTAAATTTTTTATCATTTTAAGCTCCTTAAGTATTTTAAAACTTTTTCGATATCTCTGTCAGGTTTTATTTCAAGTTCAATTATATCATTATCTGATATTCCGTAAAAACTGAGATAATATGATTGCAGAACTTGTTCAGTAGTTTTAACTTTAAAAGGGATTTTATTATATAAAGAATCATTTACGACAGGATGATTAATATAATTCATATGAACTCTTATTTGATGAGTACGACCCGTTTCAAGACTTAATTCAATAAATGAAAATCCTTTAAATTGTTCAATAACTTTGTAGTGAGTGACAGAAGGTTTTCCGCCTTCAATAACCGCCATTTGTTCGGGTTTTTTAGGGTTTCTTCCTATGGGAAAATTTAGCGTTCCTGATTCTTCATCAAAATTTCCGTGAACGATTGAAAGGTATTTCCTTTTTGCGGTTTTTGTTTTTATTTGTTCCGATAAAATTTCATGAGCTTTATTTGTTTTTGCAACCATTAAAAGTCCCGAGGTGTTTCTGTCGAGTCTGTGGATTATGCCGGGGCGCATAACTCCGTTTATGTCAGAAAGACCTTCGTATCCGTATTTAAACAGAAGTGCATTGACTAAGGTTGAATTAATTTCTTTATGAGTAGGATGTGTCAACATATTTTTAGGCTTATTTACAACTAACATGTCATCATCTTCATATACAATGTCAAGTTTGATGTCTTCTTTAGGAATTATTAATGAGAAATCTTCACTTAAAAATACGGTTATTTCATCTTCATTTTTCAGAGAAAAGGATGCTTTTTTTACTTCTCCGTTAACCAAAATTTGATTTTTTTTTATCAAATTTTGAATTTGAGCTCTTGAATTAAATATTTCTTCTTTTGTCAGATATGAGTCTAATCTTACGGGGGTGGAAGTTTGAACATTAAATATATATTTTTTTATCAAAATTTACCCTCTCTTGTTATTTTTTTAATATTGAAAGTATTAATATAGCTGCACCCATTATAATCATTATGTCAGCAATATTAAAAACGGGTATGAAGGGCAGAGGATTAATACAAAAATAATCTATTACGTGTCCGTATTTAATTCTTTCAATAAGGTTGAGAAGAATCCCCGAATTTAATAAGCTTATGGCAATTGTTCCGAATAATGACATTTTTTTTGAATACAGAATAAATATTATTGAAAGAATTATCAAAGCGCAAATTGATAATAATATTATTACATTTTGGTGATTCGACAGTATATTAAATGCCGCACCGGTATTATGGACTTCAAATATTGATAATAAAGGATTTTGATTTGAAAATATATTTAATTTAACAACTTTATTTAAAAGAATCCATTTGCAAAGGAAACCTAAAATACAGAATATTAACCAAAGTCCGAAGAATTTGATTACTGAGGGAAAATATATTTTTCCTTCATCATTTTTCCGTATTTCCATTTAAATTTACTCCGTTAAGGTTATTTTTATCTTTTACGTGAATGACATTAACTCGTTTCATTATAAATGCAATTCCTGTCATATTTATGACTACTGAAGGCGGTTCAATATTGGCTCTTGTTACCGCAAGTGAAACAGTTGCATATTCATTATGATTATCGGAATTGGATTTTATAACTCTTGCTAATTCATTTGATTTAAAAGCTCTGTATACATCTTTTTTTTCTGCGATAGGGAATACAATAGGGTCATTAGTGATTGAACCCACCATAAAAGATTCTGACGGCGGATCTGCTTTTACGCTGATTTCATATTCCGTAGCGGATTTAACACACTCGGGTGCCATAATTTCAACGGGCATATTTTTTGCTTCGCCGTATTTTAACATTACGGATTCTGATGTAATGTCGGTTGCTATAAGTTTCCATTTATTTCCGTCTTTCCTCAAATAATTTGTGTATTCCACATTTGAACTGACAAGACCGGTACCTTCAATTCCTTTTATGGTCTTAACGGTTTCACCCGTTGATATTTCATGCCCTTTTGCAGTTGCGTAATTTCCGTTTATTACTATTTTATCTAAATTTGTTTTATATTCTATATTTTTGTATAGATTACTTGACATATCTATCATTTTAAACATGGTTTCCTTGTCAAAACCGTCATTATTGATATAGTTGTCGTCGTACATTCCTTTAAGCTTGTCGATATTATTTTTTTCGGAATATTTATCAAATTTCTCAAAAAAGTCAATAATTTGATTTTCGGGTGACTTTCTGAATTTGTTTCTTAGACTGATTTTTTTTATAATACTTAATTCTTTGTTGTTTTCCTCTGCTTTTTCAACTTTAATGCTTTCGGAAATATTACTTTGCAGGGCCGGAGTTAGGGCAAAAGCTTTATTGTAATTTCCTAATAATATTAAGCTTAAAATAAGTATAAAATTTAGTTTTTTCATATTTTCCTTTTCTAATTTTCTCTGCTTCTGTATAACAAACATAAAAATAAGTCGGTAGACACCAATAATAAATTGATAACATAAAGCCAAAAAACTATATCTACACCATTAATAACTTTATTTATCATTCCGAAGATATATCCTATTATAATAAGACTTAAAAATAATCTGCTTTTGCCTTTTACAGCTTTTGTTTTAAATGTTTTCAAAACCTGAAAAGGCCAACTCGCACCAAAACATATAAGCATTACAGCTTCAAATATGCTCATTGATTTTATTTGAAAACTTTGTATTAAAAAATCAAACATTATTTATCTCTCCTGATAGTTATTATACATAATTTTAGCATGAAATATTTTTTTGGTAGAATGAAAAAAAAGGAAAAATATAATGCTTTTAACAATTGATATAGGAAATACAAATATAACCTTAGGTGTATTTAAAGAGGATGAAATAATCCATTTTTGGCGGCTTTCTACGGATATTACAAGAACTGAAGATGAATACGGAATATTTATAAAAAATTTACTGAGAGATAAACAAATAGAAAACGAAATAAAAGCTTCCGTAATTTCAAGTGTTGTAGTTCAATTAACGGAAAAGATTGAATCTGCCGTAAAAAAATATATAGGAATAGATTCGCTGATTATTTCTCATAAAATAAAAACAAATGTTACAATTAAATCTGACAATCCTTCTCAAGTCGGAGCTGACAGAATCGCGAATGCGTGTGCCGCATCCAAATTGTACAACTCCCCCTTAATAGTTGTTGATTTTGGTACCGCGACTTCTTTTGATATTGTTAATCAGGATAATGAATTTATGGGCGGTATCATTACTGCAGGCATGAAAATACAGGCAGAAGCACTCAGTTCCAAAACTTCAAAATTGCCAAAATTAAATATTGAAATACCGAAAAGCGTTATAGGTAAAAATACTATAGATGCAATGCTGTCAGGTATAGTTTGGGGGCATGCAACAATGATTGACGGCTTAATTACGGAATGCGAAAAGGAACTCGGACAGAAGGCGGTTATTATTGCGACGGGAGGATATTCTTCCGTTATCTGTAATTATTTAAAAAGGAAATTTGATTATATAAATCCTTATTTAACTTTAATCGGTGAAAAAATAATTTACGAATTAAACAGATAATTTTTGAACTTCATAGATTAAATCCGTTAATTCTCTGACGGCACCTCTTCCGCCTCTTTTTGTCGAAACGAAATGGCATATATTTTTTACTTGTTTTACTGCATCATTAGGACAACATGCAAGCCCTACTTCTTTTAATACGCATATGTCAGGCAAATCATCACCCATGTATGCAACTTCTGAATAATCTAATTTAAATTCTTCCGTTAATTCTTTCAGGGCATTCAATTTATTTTTTTGTCCCATATATAATTTAGTCATTCCTAAGGTTTCAAACCTGTTTTTTACGGTTCCGTTATCTCTTGCAGTTATTATTGCCGTATAAATTCCGCTTTTTGTGAGCATTACAATACCTTGACCGTCTTTTGCATTAAAAGTTTTATATTCTTTTCCGTCTTCATCAAAGGTAAGACTTCCGTCGGTCATAACTCCGTCTACGTCAAATGCTACTAATTTTATTTTAAGTGCTCGATTTCTGAGTTCTATATTAAACATTATGTCACCCCTGCTTTTAATAAGTCGTGAATATGAATAATTCCAATGGGCGAATTGTTTTCATCGCAAACCGCCAAAGAAGTTATCGAATATCTTTCCATTAGTGCCAATGCTTTTGCTGCCATTGAATCAGGAGATATTGTTTTCGGATTTTGTGTCATAACCGTTTTGTTAGTTAAAACTGAAACATCGGGGAATCTCAATAAAATCCTTCTTATATCACCGTCGGTTAACAATCCCGTTAATTTATTTTCCGAATTAACAATTAGGGCACAACCTAAACGCTTCTTTGAAATTAAATCTACCGTTTCAAGGAAAGTATCATTTTCATTTGATATCGGCAGGGCATCTTTGTCTTTTAACATTAAATCTTTTACTAAGTACATTATACCTTTGCCCAATTTGCCTGAAGGATGGAACAAAAGAAAGTCCTCAACAGAAAATCCTCTTTTCTTTAGCAGACAAACTGCAATTGCATCACCCATTGCCAAAGTTGCCGTCGTACTTGCCGTCGGGGCTTTGCCTAACGGGCATGCTTCTTTTTCAACCGAGATATCAAAATATATGTCTGCTGATTTACCCAAAGTAGAATTTTTATTTCCCGCTAATACTATTAACGGTACTTCAAATCTTTTTATTAAAGGCAAAAGATTTAATAACTCAAGTGTTTCTCCGCTGTTAGATATTGCAATTACAACATCTTCTCTTGTTATTATACCTGAATCTCCGTGTGTACTTTCTGCCGGATGCAGGAAATATGAAGGTGTGCCTGTTGATGATAAGGTTGCAGCTATTTTTCTTCCTATCAAGCCTGATTTCCCCATGCCCGTGACTATCACACGACCTTTGGAGGAAATTATCGTATCTATTGCATTTTCTAAATTATCATTGATTCTTTCTTTTAGTTTTAATATAGAATCCGATTCTATCTGAAAAACATCTTTTGCCAAATCAATCATTTGTGAATTTTTAACGTTTTCCACTTCATATCCTTCCGCTAACTGTTTATAAAATTATACAATAAAAATTATATATTGAAGAAAATTGAATCGAATAGTATATTAAATGTAAACGGAGATTTTACTATGGACTTTGAATTAAATTTATCACTTGAAGAATTGGAAAAAAGAACACATAAAGATTATTTGATAAGAAAAACAATGCTTGATAAAGGTGCTTCAGAATATGAAAACTTGTCTTTGGGAGATAAAGAAGCATTAAAACATCTTGTTAAAGCGGCAAATTATGCAAATATAATATATATGAAACAGGATAACGAATTAAATATTCCTTTTTCTCAATATTTAACAAAAGAAACAGCAAAAGGCAATAAAGCTGCGGAGCTTACTAAAATACTTTTCGATGCACAGTTAGGTATAATAGGTATAGATTCGGAATCTAAAAAAGTAATACTTTTAAAAGGAGCAAAAGAACAACCGGGGAAGGCTTTTTATCCTTCAGATTTATCCAAAGATGAGCTTATTTCAATATTAAAAGAAATGATTAAAACGGGTAAAACAGAAGAAGTTAAAAAGATTTTAAGTCAGAGAACAATAGTTAAAAGAGATAATAAGTTTTTAAAAGCGGTTGATTATACCGAAGAATTTAAAGAAGAATTCAATAAAATAGCCGATGAACTTGAAGAAGCTTCAAAAACATCCGAAAATAAAGATTTTAACGAATATTTAATTCTTCAGGCTCAGGCTTTAAGAGAAAATGATCCGATGAAAGATGCTTATGCCGATAAAAAATGGGCACAGCTTCAGGATACTACCCTTGAATTTACGATATCAAGAGAACAATATGCTGATTTATTGACAGGGAGTGTTGTTGAAGATGCAGAACTTAATAAAATGCTTGAAGAAAACAACATAATGCCTATTTCAAAAGATTCAATAGGTATAAGAGTGGGTATTGTCAATAAAAAAGGCACAATGGATTTATTAAAAGTAAAAAAATATCTCCCTTTAATGGCGGAAAACATGCCGTTAAAAGATAAATACGAACAAAATATTTCATCTGAAGAAGATAATCTTCAAACAATGGCTGATGTTGATATCGTTAGTTTAAGAGGAGATGAAGGCTCATACAGAGGCGGAATTACAATTGCTCAAAATCTTCCGAATAACGATAAATTGTCGCTAACAATAGGCGGCGGAAGAAGAAATGTTTATCACCGTCAGGTCAGAACAAGTAATACGCCTGAAGCTGTAGAGAGAAGAAAGAAAAGATTAAATGCTACTTTAAAAGAAGAATTCCATAACTTATACAATCCTGAGGCTGACCATTGGTTTACTATCGGGCATGAAAATGTTCATTCCTTAGGTCCAAAATCAGGAACAGAGGCATTAGGAAAGTATAAAAATATTATTGAAGAGAATAAGGCAGATATGGGTTCTTTGGCTTTGCTCGATTGTTTGGTTAATGCAAATGTGTATAGTGAAGAAGAGAAAAAACAAATTTTGGTTACTTTCGCCGCTAATGCATTTTTAAAGGCAAAACCTGAACTTTCTCAGGCTCACAGAGTCAGAACCGTTATGCAAACTTATTACTTTATAAAAGAAGGCGCAATAAAGATAGACGAAAATTCAATGATTGATATTGATATAGATAAAATGATTCCGACTGCAAGAAAAATGCTGACGGAAATAATTCAAGTTCAGCTTTCACAAGACTTTCTCGCAGGAGAAAAATACGTAAACGAATACTTCAAATGGACAAAAGAATTTGACATAATGGCAAAAAAGCTTAAAGAAATAGATAAAGCTTTAAACGGTGTAATTGTTACTCCGCTGTCTGACTTTCTTTCTGAAAATTAATGTAAAGAAATATTAAACAGTATATCTTTTGTATTATTATCGGATATTGTTTGTGATACTATACAAACAAAAAAGGGATAAGTGATATGAAGATTCAACCTGTAAATTTTCTTTTTAGAGTAAACAATTCTAAGCAAGATAAAAGTATAAATTATAATTACCATATAAGTCAGCCGTTAAAAAATGATGTATTTGTCTCTTCGGTAAAATCTGAAGGGATTTCATTTTCGGGTAAAACAGACAAAAAAAAGGATAATTTTAAATTAAATTTATCGACGGATGAATTAAAATTCAGGACGGATAAAAATAATTTTAATTATTTAAAATTGTTGGATAAGGATGCACCGGAGTATCAAAAATTAGCCCCCGGAGATAAAGAAGCATTAAAGCATCTTGTGAAAGCAGCTTATTATGCTGATATTATTGCTTTAAAACAAGACAATAAATATAATCTTCCGTTTGCAAAGTATTTGGAGGAAGAAATTGCAAAGGGTAGTAAAGATGCGGAATTGACGAAAATTTTATTTGACGGTATGAAATCAGTTTCGGGTATGGATTATGCATCGAATTATGTTAATTTGGTAAAAGGTGTTAACAGACCAAAGGGAAGAGGATTTTTCCCTCAGGATTTAAGTGCTGAAGAATTTCAGGCAATATTAAAATCAATGCTTGAAGAAAACAGAGATGATGAAGTTAGAGCTTTGTTAAGTCAAAGAACAGTGGTAAAGAGAGATTCACAGGGCGGATTAAAAGCCGTAGATTATACTGATGAATATAAAACAGAATTTTCTTATATTGCGGATGAGCTTGAAGAAGCGGCAAAAACGTCAACAAATAAAGATTTTAATTCTTACTTAAGAGCTCAGGCACTTGCATTGAGAGAAAATGACCCATATTTGGATGCAAAAGCGGATATGAAATGGGCAAAACTTCAGGATACTCCGCTTGAAATTACAATAGTGAGAGAGGGATATGAGGAAGAAATATCCGATAAAGTCAGTGAAAATAAAGAATTATCTGAAATGTTAAAAAAACATAATATAGTTCTTAATTCAAAAGATTCCTTGGGAATAAGGGTAGGTATAGTAAATAAAGATGGAACGGACAAAATTATAAAAATAAAAGAATTTTTGCCTCTTTTGGCTGAAAATATGCCTTATAAAGATTCATATGAACAAAATATAACTTCAAAAGAAGAAGATAAACAGGCAATGGTGGATGTTGATTTAGTAACGCTTTCAGGCTATGTTGGAGCTTGGAACGGCGGTATAGTAATTGCTGAAAACTTGCCTAATGATGATAAGTTGTCTGTTCAATTGGGCGGCGGCAGAAGAAATGTATATCACAGACAGATAAGAAATGAATTATGTTCAAAAACTTCAGAGCATACAAAAAAGAAACTTGATTTGATATTAAAACCCGAGCTTCATAAATATTGCACATCGGAAGGTGAGCACTATGAAGTAGTCGGACATGAAAATGCTCATTCTTTAGGTCCTAAAAACGGAACGGAGGCTTTAGGTAAATATAGATTAATTATTGAAGAAAATAAAGCTGATATGGGCGCTATTGCCTTTTTGGATTTACTAACTGATAAAGGTTTTTATACCGAAGAACAGAAGAAAGAGATAATAACATCATTTGTTGTAGAAGGCTTTCTTAAGGCAAAACCCGATATGACACAACCGCATCGTGTACGCTCAGTAATGCAGACTTATTATTTTATGAAAGAGGGAGCAATAAAAATAGATAAAGACGGCTTAATTGACATTGACTACGACAAATTTGTTCCTACGGCAAGAAAAATGCTCACGGAAATTATAGAAGTCCAACTCTCAAAAGATATAAAGAGAGGGGAAAAATATGTAAAAGATTACTTCCACTGGACAAATGACATGGAAAAAATTGCAAAGAAAATAAATTCCGCAGATAACATATTAAACGGAACATTAGTTACTCCTTTAGCGGATTATTTGATGGAACAAAATTAAGTTAACTTTTATAAAATTACCTGAATATCTGGTTGAAAATAATAAGTGTATATGATACGATTTTGCTATGGATAAATGTATGTAAAAGGGGCAAGTGCATGGGAATTCAGGCTATAATACCGGCAAGTATGATATATACGGGACAAACAATAAATACTATTAATCCCGTGCAAGATATAAAAAAACCTGAAGATTATGTATATGAACAATCAAATGATATACATTCCGCAACAAATAATGACGGAGATAAAGTAGTAATTTCTTCCTCCGAAAAAGCACTTGAAGCCAAATATGATATAGCATGCCGTTTAGCCGGTTATTATAAATCCTTATATGAAGATATGCTTCAAAACGGTTGCTGTGTTGCTTAATTTTGCTTAATAAATAGACTTAACTCTTTATGTATGTTATTTATTTTTTATGAGCGATAATAAAAAATATTGGTGTGCATTTAGTAAATTAACAAAAGCATCTTCTTCTTTTGTTAATGTTTTGTACTCTCATTTTGGCTCTGTAGAATTAGCATGGCATAGCGAAGTATATGATTTGTGGAAAATAAAAGGTGTTTCCAAAAAGACAATAGAAGGTTTTATAGAAGAGAGAAAACTGATTAATCCTGATGAGTGTCTTGAATATATTGAAAAAAGAGGAATAGATTATATATATTTAGAGGATGAAAGATACCCCGAGCTCTTAAAATATATTGATAATCCGCCTATTGGATTATTTGTAAAGGGGAATATAGAAATATGCAATCTTGAGAGAACCATAGCTGTTGTGGGTTCAAGAAGGGCGAGTGAAAATGCAAAGAATTCATTGAAAAGTATACTTTCAGGATTGCATGATACTGATATTTGTATAGTTTCAGGTATGGCAGAAGGTATAGATACCGTTGCACACAGAAGTGCATTAGATAATAATATGAAAACAATTGCTGTTATCGGTGGAGGATTTGAAAAATTGTATCCTCAATCAAACAGGAGACTATATGAGGAAATAATAGACGGAAATGGTGCTGTGTTATCTGAATATTGGCCTGATGTTGATGCGTTAAGTTTTCATTTTCCTTTAAGAAACAGAATAGTTTCGGGACTTTCTAAGGGAGTTTTGGTGGCTGAGGCTGCTCTTCGTTCGGGTGCTATGATTACCGCAAGATTAGCTCTTGAGCAGGGAAAAGAGTTGATGTGCATGCCCGGCTCAATATTAAATCCAAATACGGAGGGTGTTTATAAACTTATAAAAACCGGAGCTGCAGTCATAACAAATTATGAAGATATATTGGATGCGCTTAATTGGAAAATTGAAAAACGATTTGAACAAGAAATAAAAAGCAAAAGGTTTTCAGATGATGAAAATAAAGTAATTGAGTGTATTAAAAAAGATATGATGAGTCCGGATGAGATAATTTTAAAAACCGACTTGAATATAAATGATTTAATGATAATATTAACAAAGTTAGAAATTGAAGGCATAATATCGAGGACTAACGGTGAAAAATATATAATGGTTCAGTAAGCAGAGAAAAAATGGCGAAAAAGAAAGAAAATATACTTGTAATAGTTGAGTCACCGGCAAAATCAAAAACAATCAAAAAAATTTTGGGAGCTTCTTATGATATAGAAGCAAGTTATGGTCATATAAGAGATTTTCCGCAAAAAGTTTTGGGTTTTGATGTTCAAAATGATTTTATGCCTACTTTTGAAGTAATACCCGAGAAAAAAGCAATAGTAAAAAAATTAAACGATATGGCAAAAAAAGCCGATAAAGTATATCTTGCATCAGACCCTGACCGTGAGGGAGAAGCAATTGCTTGGCACGTAAGGCAAGTTATTGATGTGCCCGATGATAAAGTTTTCAGGATAGAATTCAATGAAATTACTCCAAAAGCAGTAACGTATGCTGTTAATCATTCTCGTCAAATAGATATGAAAAGAGTAAAAGCTCAACAGACAAGGCAGATATTAGACAGACTTGTAGGATATAAAATAAGCCCCGTATTATGGGAAAAAATGCACAATTATCACCTGTCCGCAGGCAGAGTTCAGAGTGTGGCTTTGAAAATGATATGTGAGCGTGAAGATGAGATAAAAGCATTTACTCCCGTTGAATATTGGAGTGTTTCAGCCGACTTAATGAAAGATAAATCCAAATTTACTGCTGAATTGTCAAAGTATAAAAACTTAAAAGTTGACATAAAAAATGAAAAAGAAGCATCTGAGATAGTTGATTATCTTAAAGATAAAGACAGAGAGTATAAAGTATCAAAAATAACAAACAGAAGTACGCAAAGAAAGCCAACGGCACCGTTTATAACATCTACTCTACAAAGAGAGGCAAGTAATAAGTTAGGATACGGTGTATCAAAAACAATGCAAATTGCTCAAAAATTGTATGAAGGTATAGATATCGGTTCGGACGGGCCTGTAGGTTTAATTACTTATATGAGAACGGATTCAACAAGAATATCCGAGGATGCTCAAGCTGCGGCAAAAGATTTTATAATAAATAATTACGGTGAAGAATATTATCCTAAAACACCGAACAATTATGTTAAAAAATCAAAAAATGTACAAGATGCACATGAAGCCATAAGACCTTCTTATGTTGATAAGACACCGGAAAGTATTAAATCATATTTAAATAGTGAACAGTATCATCTGTATAAACTTATATGGAGTAAGTTTGTGGCTTCTCAAATGGAGAATGCGGCAGTAAAAAATACAACTGTGGATATTGAAGCCGGAGATTGTTTGTTCAAATCAGGAGCAAGTAAAGTAGTATTTGACGGATATTTAAAAATATATAAAGATGATGAAACTGACGAAAATGAAGTAAAAATACCCGATTTAAAAGAAGGCGATTGTTTAAAACTTAAGGAAGTATTACCGAAACAGCATTTTACAAGTCCGCCGCCAAGATATACCGAAGCTTCGTTGGTTAAAGCATTGGAGGAACACGGAATAGGAAGGCCAAGTACATACGCACCTATTATATCCAAAATTCAACAAAAAAATTATGTGGAAAAAGTTGAAAAGGCATTGGCTCCTACTGTTTTAGGTATGACTTTATCCGGTCAGCTTTCCAAATACTTTAAAGATATAATGAATTATGAATTTACAGCTAATATGGAATCTAAATTAGATGATATAGCGGAAGATAAACTGAAATGGAATGAAGTAATAAAGGAATTTTACACTCCTTTTGTAGTTACGGTGCAGGAAGCAAAAAAGAATATGCAAAAGGTTTTAATAGAATCTGATACGTTATGTCCGAATTGCGGAAGTAAAATGGTTGTGAGAACAAGCAGATATGGTACACAATTTTTGGGATGTTCAAAGTACCCCGAGTGTAAGACTATGCTGCCTTTAAATAAAGACGGAAAAGTTATGCCTCAAAGTGAAACAACGGATGAAAAATGCGAGAAATGTAATTCCCCGATGATTCAAAAAACAGGGCCCTACGGTCCATATTTGGAGTGTACAAACGATGCTTGCAAGCACAGAAAACGTATAATAAAATCAACAGGGGTAAAGTGTCCGAAGTGTTCAAAAGGTGAGATTGTATTTAAGAAATCAAAATACGGCAAAGTATTTTTTGCCTGCTCTCAGTATCCTGATTGTGATTTTGTTTCTTGGTATGAACCTGTTAATGAAAAATGTCCCGAGTGCGGAAGTATTTTAGTTAAAAAAATTACAAAAAAATCAAAGAAACTATCTTGCAGTAATAAAGATTGTTCATTCTCAAAAGAAATGGAAGAAGAATAAATATGTATAAATTCGGTTTAATTGGTTATCCTTTGTCGCATTCAATGTCAAAAATCATACAAGAAGCCGCATTTAAGTCATTAGGACTTGAGGGCAGTTATGAAATATTGGAAACAAAACAAGAGGACTTGATATCGAGAGTAAAATTTTTGCGTACACAAGGATATCAGGGATTTAATGTTACGATTCCTTTGAAAGTGCCGATAACATTATTTTTGTCAGGAGTTGATAACATTGCAAATGTTGCAGGATGTGCCAATACAATTAAAATTATGGAGGATTCTTCTCTATTTGGGTATAATACTGATGTATTCGGATTTGTGGAAGCCATTGATGAGGAATTAAGGTCTAAAATAAAAGGCAGCAGAGTTGCAGTATTGGGGAACGGCGGAGCGGCAAGAGCAGTTGGCGTGGGATTGTCTGTTTTAAAAGTTAAAAATATTGATTTCTATGTGAGAAATATAATTAATGCCTCTGAAATGGTAAATGTATTAAGAAGAAATTTCCCCGATGTAAATATGAATTGTTATCAAATAGAGAGTTTGAAGGAACTCTCGAGTTATAAAATGCTTGTTAATACAACTCCTATAGGAATGAGAAGTAAGGCAATGGGTATTTCTCCCATAGATGAAGAGGTTGTAAAAACGATGTCAGGTGAATCTGTAGTATATGATATAGTATACAATCCCATGAAAACAGAGCTGATTAAAACAGCGAGGAAATACGGTCTTAAAACGATATGCGGACTGGATATGTTAATTTATCAAGGCGCCAAGGCTTTTGAAATATGGACGGGGAAAAAACCCGATATATTAAAAATGAAACTTGCTGCACTTGAAGAGATGGTTGATTAATAAGATATTTTACCCATTATAACATCTTCCTGAGCACCTGTTGCTTCTGAAATATTGTTTGTCTTTTTCAGATAAGTGTAATAACCTAAATATGCAAATGCAATGCATTCTTTTAATTTATCGGGGATATTGTAATCATTGTGAGTTTTAATTTCAATATCGGGAAGATAATCTTTGAGATAAGAAATGATTGCCTTATTATATGCTCCTCCGCCGCCTAAAATAACTTCTTGAATTTTTGTTTTCGGGAAAATAAATTTTTTATAGGAATCCGAAATAACTTTTGCTGTTAAGTTTGTTATTGTTGCAATAATATCATATTTATTTTTTGGTGAAGATTTAAAGATGGTTTCGGCATAATTATTGTTAAACAACTCCCTTCCTGTTGATTTTGGGGGTATTAGTGAATAATATGGTTCTGACATTAGTTCGCTCAGCCATTTTTCGTTAACTTTTCCTTTTAGTGCCGTTTGACCGTCTTTATCATAAGGAAGGTTAAATAGTTTATTCATGAAATAATCTATTAACATATTACCCGGTCCGTTATCAAAAGCAAAAACGGAAGTGTCTTTTGATAGTACCGTTACGTTTGAAATTCCGCCTATATTTTGAATAAGCCTGTTTTTGTCCTTGGGGAATAATATTTTATCCGCAAACGGTACTAAAGGAGCTCCCTGACCGTTAGCAGCCATATCCTTTGGTCTGAAATCTCCTATTGTCATAATACCTGTTTTATATGAAATTACGGAAATGTCGCCTATTTGAAGTGTGCTTCTTGTCTCAATATTTGATATTTTTTGTATTTCGGGCAAGTGACATATAGTCTGACCGTGTGAAGAAATAAAATCCACATCTTCTTTTTTTATATTCGCTTTTTTTAACAAGTTATTTACTGCTTGAGCAAATAAGTCACCCACGACAAAATTCATAAAACAAACGTCTTTAACATCCCCTTTATTATTTGCAAGATTCAATATCTTTTCTCTTATTTCCTTCGGATAACACAAAGAATAGCTGTCTAATATCTCAAAAGATAAGTCCTCAAATATTTTAATAAGACAAGCATCTATCGCATCAACTGATGTTCCTGACATTAAAGAAATTATAGTTTTATAATTTTTCATAATATGATTATATTCAATATAAAAAAAATGGAAAAGAAGTTAACAATTTCATAATTTGACAGTTTATTGTATAATTTAAGGAGAAAAGACAGTTTAAAGGTAATATATAAACTTTCCGGTGTGTAATATGTCTAACGGATTATACTCAATAATATTGGCAGGCGGTCAGGGAAGCAGATTGTGGCCCTTATCAAGAGAAATGTCTCCAAAACAAATGTTTAAAATAAACAGTGAATATTCCATGTATCAACAGGCATTTTTAAATTTATCGGGCATTGTTGATGATAAAAATATTATTACTGCCGCTAATATAAAATTTGTATCTGATATAAAAAATCAGGCAAAAGTTTTAAAAGAAAAATTCGCAAGGAAGTCTGATTATATTGTTTTATCCGAACCTGTTATAAAAAATACTGCACCTGCGATTGCAATGAGTGTTAAATATATAAAAGATAATTCCCCGTTTAATGAGAATCCGGTTATAATTGTTGTTCCGTCAGATCATATATATTCTGACAGAATCTTATATAATGAATCTCTTTTAAAAGGTATAAAGCTTGCCGAAAATGGTTATATTGTTTCCTTTGTAAGTCAAAGTAGCGAGATTAATGAAAATTTTGGTTATATAAAAGCGAGAAAAAATTCTAAAATTAATGAAATTGAGCCTGAAGCATTAAAAGTTACGGGTTTTATTGAAAAACCTTCAACAAAAGCTCAAAAATCAGAATTTATAGGTAAATTTTATATTAATTCTGGGATTTATATGTTTTGTGCAGATACTTTTTTTGAAGAACTTAAAAAATATTCTCCCGAAATATATAACAATATAATAAATCTGACTATATCTGATAAAATACCTTCAATACCATTGAGTGTATATGAAAAAATGACCGATATATCAATTGATTATGCAATTATGGAAAAGAGTAAAAAAATAGCGGCGGTTAATCTTGAAACGAAATGGCAAGATATAGGTTCTTGGGATGCAATGTATGAAGTATTAAATAAAGACTCAAAAGGGAATGTTGTTTCAGGCAGAGTTATAAAAAAAGACACGGAAAATTCAATGATATTTTCCACCTCTAAATTGACGGCTGCAATGGGAATAAAAAATACATATATAGTTTCTACAGATGATGCTCTTTTGGTTTGTGATAAGGGAGCTGTGGACGGAATAAAAAAAATATATAAAAAGTTAAATAAAAATAATTTAAAGACAAAAGAAATTCATAAGACGGTATACAGACCTTGGGGATGTTATACTGTTTTAGAAGACGGAGTCGGGTTTTTGACAAAATGTATTACCGTTAATCCTGATGCTAAGTTAAGTTTGCAGCTTCATCATCACAGAAGCGAACATTGGGTTGTTTTGGAAGGTGAAGCAACAGTTATAAAAGGTTCGGAAACGTATACTTTAAAACCCGGAGAAAGTATTGATATAGATAAAGAAGAAATTCATTCTTTGCAAAATTTAAACAAAGAACAATTAAAGGTTATAGAAATTCAGCAGGGTGAAATACTTGATGAAAATGATATAGAAAGATTGGAAGATATATACGGCAGAGTTTAGTATGAAAAAGAATATAGTAATCTTAGGTTCAACAGGTTCAATAGGAACTCAGACACTTGAAGTTATAGATGCACTCGATAACAATTTTAACGTAACAGCTTTAGCTGCAGGTTCTAATATTTCATTGTTATCTGAACAAATAGAAAAATATAAGCCAAAATCAGTTTCGGTAAAAACAAATGAAGATGCACAAAAGTTAAAATTTAAGTATCCTGATTTAAATGTTTATTGGGGAGAAGAAGGATTATCTGAACTTGCACAAATAGAAGATGCTAATCTTATAATGGTTGCTTTGTCAGGTAAACACGGTTTGAAGCCGACACTAAAAGCTATAGAAAATAAAAAAGATATAGCATTAGCAAATAAAGAAACACTTGTTATGGCAGGTGACATGGTAGTTCATAAAGCAAAAGAATATGGGGTTAAAATATTACCGGTTGATAGTGAACATTCTGCAATTTTTCAATGTCTGAATAACCAAAAAGCTCTTAAATACCTGATTTTAACATCCTCCGGCGGGCCGTTTAGAAACAAGTCATATGAAGAAATTAAAAAAGCTGATATAAAAAGTGTTTTAAATCATCCTAATTGGTCAATGGGTAAAAAAATTACGGTTGATTCGGCAACCTTAATGAACAAGGGACTTGAGGTTATTGAAGCACACCATTTATTTAATATTGATTATGACAATATTAAAGTTGTAATTCATCCCCAAAGTTATATACATAGTGCAGTTGAATATTGTGACGGAAGTATAATTGCACAAATCGGAAAACCGAGTATGCATATTCCTATACAATATGCTTTAACATATCCTGATAGGTTAGAGGGGATTGAAACCGAAAGTTTTGATTTCACAAAAGCCGTTAAATTTGAATTTTATGAGCCTGATTATGATAAATTTCCTTCTTTAAAATTGGCAATTGAAGCAGGTAAATGCGGCGGAACGGCAACAACATGTCTTAATGCCGCAAATGAAGAGAGTGTTTTATCCTTTTTAGCCGGTAAAATTAAATTCTCTGATATTTATGACATTACAAAAAAAGTATATGACTCTTATAAGCCAATCTTAAATCCTTCAATTGAACAAATTTTGTCTGAAGATGATAAAATAAGAAAACAAACAATTGAGTTAATTAATAGTATTGTCGGAGTTAAATAATGAAAATATTGTTTTTAAACGGACCAAACTTAAATTTATTAGGAACAAGAGAACCTGATAAGTACGGAACTGAAAACTTGAATGATATTGAAATATATGTAAAGTCGATAGCTAAAGATATGAATGTAGAAGTTCAATTCTACCAAAGTAATATAGAAGGTGAATTGGTAGATAAAATACAGGATGCAAAAAATAAGTTTGATGCAATTGTAATGAATCCTGCGGCATATACACATACATCCGTTGCAATTAGAGATGCAATATTGGCTGTGGAAGTACCTACAGTTGAAATTCACTTGTCTAACATACATAAACGTGAAGAATTCAGAAAAATATCTTTAACTGCACCTGCTTGCATAGGACAAATTACAGGTTTCGGAAAAGAAAGTTATAAATTAGGCTTAATAGCAGTTGTAGATTATTTAAACAAAAAATAATTTACTTTAAAATTAAAAATGATTTTAATTTTCTTGCCTGATTATCTTTGTCTGAAACAACATCCAATTCTTTTGAATTGAAGGAAGTAGAGCCGCCGCCGTCAAATGCCATTGCTTTTTGCATTCCCCACTTTCTTGTTAAATCAGCTAATTCAATTAAGTTCATTCGAGCTTTGTTTGTTACAATAAACAAATATACATTGTTATCTCTTATCCCTATTGCTGTTCTTGCATATTTATGCAAAGCGGATGCTGACTCACTTACAATTTTTCCGTCTTTTACAATAATGAAAAATTCTTCTTCCAACCTTAAATCAGGGAATAACATAGGTCCTGCCTGAACGGAATGTAATATTTTATAACCCTCTTCAACTTCATCATTGTGCGGTGCAATGTCATATAATATATCACCTTTTTCGTTTTGGAGGATTCTAAATTCACTTCTATTAAGTATTTTGGGTAAATAAGGTTCTAAAACGGAATTTTTCATAAGATTTTCATTATTATTAGGATCTAATGCAACATTAGAATCAATAACTACATAAGAAACTGTTTTCTGATTTTTAGGGTCAAAGAAACCTGCATTAACAACTAACTTAGCTTTCGTATCTTTATATACATCTTCATTTGATTTCAAATCCTCAACATAGTAGGGTACTAATTTATCCTTAATTTTTGCGGAATTAAGTTCAATAATATAAACCCCTTCCGGATCTTCAACAATTCTGTATGAACCCAAACTTATTTTGGCAAATACAAACTGTTGCATTGATATAAATATTAGTAATATTGTAAAAAGTCTTAGTATAAATGTTTTCATCATAAATCCTTTACTTTTTTAATAATAATTGATAAAGCCAAGACTGAAACAGGGGCAATCATAGAGGTAATCCACGGGGATAAAATGGATTTTTCTGCCAATAAATCAAAGAAAGGTATTGTTATATAATACATAAATATGACACCGACAGCTATTAACATACCTAAAAACTTTTGTTCTCTTGGCTTAGAAAACCCTAAAAGACATCCTAATATTGTAAATAGTATGCACATAAAAGAATGAACAAATCTTTGTATGTATTTGTTTAACATAAACCTGTATTCGTCATCCATTTTCTCCTGTTTTAAAAGCTTTATATATTCATATATTTGCGGATTTGTTAATTCTCTGTCCCTGTATACGGAATATTTCATTAATTTAAATGCATTAGAAGCACTTTTACCCTCAAGTATTTTTATATTATATTCTTCATTAACATCTTCAAATACACCCTCTTCTGAAATGATATATTTTTTTGCGGAATTAATAATCCAAGATGAATCATTGTATTTAACATAATCAGAAATTAAAATGCTTGATAAAAGACTTGAACCCTTGTCACTGCTGTCATAGAAGTTTAAAACTATGACGTCTTTTATATTGTTATTATCAAATTTCGGAACAATTAATATTTTTTTCATTGCATCGTTTTCTGATTTTACAGGAAAAACAAATTGTGAAGATCTGTTTTCTTCTTTTAAGGCTTTTAGTTTTAAAGCGGAATATGGTAAAAATTTTGAACCGACAAAAAAAGTAATACCTGTAGCCAAAATACTGATTATTATGGCAGCTGCAATAATTCTGAAAAAGGGAAGTCCTGAACTTCTCATAACCGTTATTTCAAAATCTTTACTCATTTTATCAAAAGTTAATATAGCACCTAACAGCATACCGACAGGAAGTGCAATATTTAAAACTTTGGGGAGCTCAAATATAATAATTGAAACGGCAGTTTCAACAGTATAAGTTCCGGCAATTGCTCTTTGTACCGTCTTAAGAAAAATTTCAGGCATTATCCATACAATCATAAAAATAACAATGCACCCGAAACATGAAATAAAAAATTGAGAAAAGATATATCTGTCCAATAATTTTAATTTCATTAAAGTGAAAAATCCTTTCCTAAGTAGAATTGTTTTGCAATGCTATCATTGGCAATTTCATCTCTTGTACCTTGTATTTTTATTTTTCCGTCAAAAATTACATAGGCTCTGTCGGTTATGGATAAAGTAGCTTTAGGGTTATGGTCTGTTATAAGTACACCTAAACCTTTATTTGACAGTATTTTAATGTTATCTTTAATTTCGCCTATTGCAATTGGGTCAATACCTGCAAAAGGTTCATCAAGAAGAATAAATTCAGGACTTGCAGCTAAAGCCCTTGCAATTTCTACACGCCTTCTTTCTCCGCCGGAGAGAGAAACAGCTGAAGTATCTCTCAATTTTTTTATGCTGAATTCCTCTAATAATTCTTCTAATTTATCTTTTTTTTCTTTTTTATTAAGTCTGTCATTTAGTTCCAATATTAGTTTAATATTATCTTCGACTGAAAGTTTCCGGAAAATTGATGGTTCTTGAGGTAAGTATCCGATTCCGTGTTTAGCTCTTTTATCCATAGTCAATTGAGTTAAATCAGTATCATCAATAAAAATTTTACCCGAATCGGGACGAACTAATCCGACAACCATATAAAAAGTAGTTGTTTTTCCTGCCCCGTTCGGACCCAATAAACCTACAACTTCGCCTTTATTTACCTCAATGGAAATATTATTTACAACCGTTCTCTCATTATATACTTTTACTAAATTTTCAGTTCTGATTTTCATAGTTTCACCTGTTTATTCAAGTTATGACCTGTAAAATTTTCTCGGTTAATATTATTACTTTAAATAAAAAACAGGCTGTTGTCAAAAAATATTAAGCAAAAAAAAGCCCGATTAACGGGCTTTTTTTTATATTCTTTATATTATTTAAGCATTTACTTTTTTTGCATTAACTTCATTAACCGGTTTCCAGTTAGCAGCCATAATTTTTTTGAAAGATTTTAAAGCTGTGTCTTCTAATTCGCCTAATTCTTCAGCTTTAACAATTAATTCTCTCAAAGGAAGTAAAGCTCTTTGGTCACGAAGAACACCGAGTGCTGCTGCTGCACCTGCTCTTACTAAATCATTTTCTTTTTCATTTTGCATTACTTCAATTAAAGAAGGAACTGCTTTTGTATCATTTAATTTACCTAAAGAAGTAACTGCATATATTCTAACGTTAACCCATTCATCTTTTAACATTTTGATAACGTGATCAACTGCTTTCGGATTTCCGATTTCGCCTAAAGCTCTTGTTGCATCGCATCTTACATTAACTTTTTCGCTTACAAGTGATTCAATTAATGCATCTGTTGCAACGTCACCAATTTCAATTAAAGCATCCGTAGCTGTGATACAAACTTGAGGATTTTCATCATTTAAAGCTTCAACCAAAGGTTCAACAACTTCACGACCGCCCAAACGACCTAAAGCACGAGCAGCACGAACACGAACATCAACATTTCTGTCTTCACGAAGTGATTCAATTAAAGGCATTGTAGCTGATACTTCGCCTAATTCACCTAAAGCTCTTGCAGCATATAAACGAACTGAACCGTTTCTGTCATTTTTTAATACATCAATTAACGGGAGAACAGCATTTGCATCGCCCATTTCACCGAGTACTCTTGCTGCATTATATCTTACTTTTTCAGAATTGCTTGTTCTTAAATCATTTAATAATTCATCAAAAGATTTCTTTGCTTGTTTTTTTCTAGAGTTCACACTTATTGTCATTCTTCCTCCGACAAAAAATTTACTTACTTACTATCACTTATATAAAAAATTTTTTATTTACTAAATTGACTTTTTTTTTATTTATATTTCAAATTGTAAATATTATTTTTTGCTCTCTGATAAAATGTACTTTTAACACTTTATCCTGTAGGTTTTATTATTATAGCACATATATATTTAAATTTAAACATGTTTTTTTAAAATTTAAACCCTAATTTATAATTGTTTTTTTAATATTATATCTCATATAATATTTTAAAGGGTTTGAATTGTAACAAATTTTAATGGAATTCCTTTATTTTTGGATTATGATTGTTATACAATGGCATGGATTTGTTTTTATGAAATTTCAATGTAAGTATTTTTCTGTATGGTTTTTGGCTCTTCGGGCATATTCAATTCCAATTTCCGTTATGTCTTGGATAGTTCCGTTTTTATATGCCTTGTTAAACAAAGGTAACATTATATATGGTATTATTGCACTTATCGGAATAGTTATTCTTCATTTGGGAACTAATATTTTTGATGATTTTATTGATTATTTGAGAGAAAAAAATCTGATAGAAAAGGGGCTTAAAGAAACATTTAATTTTCAAAAAGGTAAGTGTTTCCCTTTGTTTAATAATGATTTAAAAATACGTGATTATTTTATTGCCTCTTTTATTTTATTTTTTATTTCATATGTTATTGCATTATTTTTTATTAACCAGATGGGATTGAATTTACTTTATGTAATTATACCCTCGGTGATATTATGCTTGCTTTATCCTATATTGGGATGTTTGGGATTTGGTGAATTGATTGTGGCTTTAATATTTTCTCCTCTGTTGTATTCAGGTGTTTATTATGTTATGACGGAACAATTTTCGCTAAATATATTGATAATTTCAGTTTCTACGGGCTTATTATCAGTTGCTGTTCTCCATAATCATATGCTTTTAGATTATGAATATGATGAACAAAACAGAAAAACGACATTATGCAGAATATGTAAAACACCTCAAAGAGCGCTGTACTTATTGGGAATAATAGTAGCCTTGTCATATATTAATATTATTGCCGCAGTAATTTTAAAAATACTGAGTCCTGTTTATTTAATAACTATACTCAGTTTACCTTCGGCAATAACATTATATTCGGTTATGAGTGCGCATATTAAAAATCCGAATGCGGAAATAAAAAGAAATATTTTTATGGGAAATCTGAGTGATGTTGATAAAGCACCTGATGAAGCAAAAAATTTTATGTTGAAATTTATAATTGTAAGAAACTTGCTTTCTTTATTTACATCATTAATATTATTATCAATAGTAATAACGAAGTTATTGAAATGTATATAATTGAAAAAATAATAAAATTTTGTATGGATATAAGGTCAAGGGACAAAGTGAGTTATAGTCCCGTGATAAATATTAATAAAGATGAAGCGGAAGATTATGTAACATGCCGCCATACATTTATGCCTGTTGATTCCACGAAAAATATATATGCGTGTACAAAATGCGGATATTTAATAACCAAGAAACGTTTGGAAATGAGTAAAAAGAAAGCAATCAAAAAGAAATCAGTAGGGACTTCTCATAAATAATGCGGTATATTTATCATCTCCGTAATATACGGTCATTATTATATATTTTGTTTCCACTTCAACATTAACTAAGGATTTTGGCGGCTCTATTCTCATTGAATCTCTTGCCGTATTATAAAATTTTTTCTTAACGCCCGAGGTAAATTCTTGCCATTTTGTGAGCTTTAATTTGGGTGTATTGGCATCATAAAAATTAAGAGGTGTTTTTTCTTTTTTTACAACGGGTATAATGAATTGGACTTTACCGTTTTGTTTGAATAAAATATAATCCTTACTTCCTAAGGTTCTCGGGGTAATAATATAGTATCCGGGTTCTATAGTTATATTCTTGAAATACAGAAATGCGGAAGTTCTGAACAGCGGGTATGGTGACCAAGTATATCTGATGATGTCTTCATCCTGAAACGGGTCAATATCATTATATAGCTTAGATTTAAACGGCTCCGCTTTTTCATATAATGAGTCATAGTCATTATTTTCAGAGTATACGGGATGGGCAAAACATATTAAAATAAATAACAAGGTTATAATGTATTTCATAATTTAATAATAATACTTTTTTATTAATTATCAAGTCGGTTTTATTTATGTTAGGATAGAAAGAGAAGAAACAGGAGAAAATATTAATATGAAAACAGCTAATCAGGAAATAAAACCTATAACGACAAAAATAAATGCGAACGGAAATATAGAAGTAGGCGGATGTGATTTAATTGAACTTGCAAATACATACGGGACACCGTTATATGTTTATGATGAAGCAACAATACGCTCTATAACACAAAGTTATAAAGATGCATTTAAAGATTATCCGAAAATTAATATGATGTTTGCCGCAAAAGCATTTATGACAAAAGCTATATGTAAAATTATGAGTGAGGAAGGTTTTGGTCTTGATTTATGTTCCGGCGGAGAGATATATACTGCAAAAACGGCAGGTTTTGATATGTCTAAGACCTTATTTAACGGAAATAATAAATCCTTTGATGAGTTAAATTATGCTATTGAATGCGGAATTAAGACAATTTCCGTGGATAATTTTTTTGAATTGGCTCTGTTAAATGATGTAGCGAAATCAAATAACAAAAAAGTACGTATATTATTGAGAATTACTCCGGGTATTGAATGTCATACTCATGAATATATACAAACAGGGCATCTTGACTCTAAGTTCGGATTTGATTTAACGCAAATTGATGAAGCAGTGGAGTTAATAAAAGAAGAGTATACAAATCTTGAATTAGTTGGTCTGCACGCACATATAGGTTCTCAAATATTTGAGAAACAGGTATATTACGATGAAATCGGAGTTTTATTTAAAGAAATAAAAAGAATAAAAGATAAGTATTCAATTAATTTAACCGAACTGAATTTAGGTGGAGGATTGGGTATAAAATATACTCAACATGATAAACCTATATCTGTATATGATTTAGCAAAAACAATGACAGAATCAATTGAATATCATTCAAAAGAATACGGAATGGAAATGCCTGAAATATTTATAGAACCCGGAAGAAGTATAGTGGGTACTGCAGGTATTACATTGTATACCGCAGGCAGTTCAAAACAAGTACCAAAAGGGCGAAAATATCAGGCAGTGGATGGAGGAATGTCTGATAATGCCAGACCGAGTTTATATCAAGCTCAATATACGGTAGAAGTAGCAAACAATCCGAACGGCAAATCGGATGAAAAGGTTACAATAGCCGGAAGACACTGTGAATCAGGTGATATCTTGGCAAAAGATATTATGCTTCCTGAAATAGAAGAGGGTGATACAATATGTTTCTATACTACAGGTGCATATGGCTACTCTATGTCAAGTAATTACAATCGTGTTTTAAAATCGGCTGCAGTACTTGTAAATAATGGAAAATCTGATATTATAATAAATAGGCAGACGTATGAACAATTGTGTGAATCGGATGTAATTCCCGACAGATTTAAATAGGTAAACAATGTTTGAAACAATCTTAAATATCTACAAAGATTTTTTTTCAAGCGGCAGTATAGTAAAAAGTGCTGCAGGTTTTACTTTTAAAGATTTTATTCAAATAATATTAGTTGTTTTATTAGTTATAATTTTATACTTGAAATTCGTAAAAAATACTCAGGCTGAAAAGATATTCAGAGGAATATTTCTGTTTGTTGCTTTTGCTTGGCTTTTTAGCTGGGGATTAATTGCTTTAGATTTTGAAATATTAGGAAGAATAGCACAATATTTATTGACCGGTATTTTACTATCTTTAGTTATAGTTTTCCAACCCGAATTGAGAAGATTATTGGTGCATTTGGGGCAGACAAAGTTTGATGCAAAAAACTTATTTTTCTTTAAAAATAATACGACTATAAAAACTAACATAGTTAAGGAAATAACGGAAGCGGTAAAGTATTGCAGCAGAGTTAAAAGAGGTGCATTAATAGTAATCCAAAAAACGGAAGATAAATCATTTTATAATGAAGTTGGTATTACAATAAATGCTGATATAACTGCAGAATTAATATTGACAATATTTTTCCCCAATACTCCCTTACATGACGGTGCGATGGTAATATGCAATGAAAAAATATTGGCTGCCGGAGTATTGCTGCCGTTAACTGAGGATCCTAAATTGAGCTGGAGATACGGAACAAGACACAGAGCGGCAATCGGAGCAAGCGAAATATCAGACTCTGCTTGTATCGTTGTATCGGAAGAAACAGGAGATATCTCTATTGCAATTGATGGTATTCTAAGAAAATATGACGATATAACAAGTTTTAAAGATGATTTGGAAAAATTAATAATAAATGATGCTTCCGATAAAATGGAGAATGCATTTATAAGGAATTTGTTGAAGTTGGGAAAAAAGTAAGATGAATCCGATAGAATTAATTTCTAAAGAAAAAATATTTGCAGTATTGAGAATGCAAGAGCCGAATAAAACAATAGATATTGTAAATGCACTTAAACGAGGCGGAATAAATATAGTTGAGATAGTAATAGATAATCCTCAAATGGTTGGTATTTTAAAGGAATTATCATCAGAAAGCTCGCATCCTTTACTAATGGCAGGCGGTATAATAACTCAAAGACAAGCGCAAATTGCAATAGAATCGGGAGCTGATGTGATTGTTTCTCCCGTTTTTCAAATGAATCTTGTCAGATTATGTAAAAGCCAAAGAATACCGTTAATTATGACTGCAACCACACCTAATGAAGCATATTCCGCTTGGAAAGCAAGAACGCAATTAATAAAAATATCTCCCGCAAACCCGATGGGCGGTGCCGAATATATTGAAGATATTTTGCGCCCTATGAAATTTATAAATGTCATTGCGGCAGGAAGTATAAAAATAGATGATATACCGCTTTATTTAAAAGCCGGAGCAAAAGCGGTCGGACTTGGCAGAGCTTTATATAAGTTCTCAGATTTAAACACTGTTCAGGAAATGGCTAAAAATGCCGTTCAAAAAGTTTTAGAATTTAAGTAAGTATAAAACAATGAAAATATTAAAAAAATTATTTATTTTTCTAACTATTTCAATATTAATATTTTTACTTATTTTATATTTTATTTTTTTACTTGTTATTCCTGATTTATTAAATAAAGAATATACAAGAAAAAAAATTGAAAATATAGTTAATAAAAAAACCGGCATGTCATTTATTTTAGAAGGATTTGAAGTTAAATCCGATAAAAAGTTGCTTTATACCTTTAAGGCAGACAAAATACAGTTAAACAATAAAGAAAACAGGGATTTATTAACCGCAGATGATGTAAGCTTTGATTATTTTGTTCCTTTAAGATGTATGAGAGAATTGAATATAAAATATATTTTTATAAATGAAACCGGATTTAAGAATCTGATAAAGGAAAATAAAAAGAAAAAGACTTCATCATACAGAATTAAAAACCTGCCGTCGGTAAATGTAGAAAAAGCTGAAATTTGGGTAGATAGAGGGAATGAAAATAAAGTTTTTTTGAACATTTCAGATATTAAGTTGTTAAATGAAAAAGACAAAAAAACATATATAAATTTTGATGCGGAAATTGTTTCTCCTCTGTTAAAAAATACTTTAAATATCGGACGGGAAGGTAATTTTTATATAACAAACAAAGCATTATATGCCGATAATGTTCAGATATTAATGGGTATTCATTCATTAAATGTTAACGGTAAATTAATTGATGATGATAAGAAAAATGATTTCACCCTGAAGGGAGATGAGCTTCCTGTCAGTGATATAGAAAATTCGTTGTTATATTTTCAAAAAATAAAGAAGCCGGGGAAGCAGTTTTTGGAAAATTTTAAAGAATTTTCAGGGGATATGGATGTTAATTTAACATTTAAAGATGGCTTAATATTCGGTAACTGTATTGCGAGAAATTTAGGTGCAAAGACTGTTTTATATAATGTTCCGGTATTATTTAAAAAGGCTGATTTTAAGTTCAACGGAAGAGATATTGTTGCAAGAGAAGAAGGTTTATTAGGAAATGAAAAAGTTGAAACTTTTTTCAAAATGGATAATTTGTTAACTGACGAACAAACCGTAACAGGGGAAGTAAAGTCAGTTTTAAGTGATAAATTTGCTGATAAATATATCCCCAATTTAACAATAAAGAAAACAGTTGAGGCATCATTAAAATACCATATAAAAAACAGAAAAATAGGAGTAGAGTATCTTGCTAAATTGGACAAAGGTGCTGATTTATATTTTAGAAGTGCCTATTTGGGATTAGAGGGATTTAGAAGAAAGCTTCAAGTAAAGACTTTAAAAGATGGAGATAAACTTTCTGTAGAAGAATACAGTTATAGTTCTGATATAGAGTATGATAAAGAATATAAAAAATTAATGTTTGGTAACGGGCTTTTTGAGAAAATAGACGGTCATTTCCGGTTAAAATACTTAACATTTAAAACTGACGGATATGCACCTTTTTCGGCAACGGGTTCAATCAGCAGATATTTATACGGCGGATATTTCAACGGTAATTTGAAATATGACTATATAGACAATAAAATAACCGGAAAATTTAAACTCAAAGATGCAAAGTATAAGAGTTTTTATGTTGATGAGGCAGAAGTTGACGCTAAAGACAAAAATTTAATAATAAGTGCATATGGGAAATATAATAATTCCGATTTTAAGTGTGTCATAGATGCAATAAACAGTTTTGATAAAGAAATTACCATTAATAATTTGGATTTGTTTTTAGATAAATATATAGTGCAAAAAATGAAAGCTTCAAATGAAATAAGTAAAATATCAAGTACGGATATTTTGGAAGCTGCAAAAGAAATAGATGTAACCGTAAAAAAGTGGAATATAAGATTAAATGAAATACGCCATAAAAAGATAATAGTTAAAGATATAGCTTTATCAGGAAGTTTAAAGAATAATATTTTTAAATTTATAATGACTCAGGCTAAATTTGCAGACGGATTAATAAAGGCGGACGGATATTATAATTTTAGTAATAACTCATCAATGATTGATTTTTCCGCTAATAACATTGATTCAAATATAGTTGCGGATTCTATATTTAACTTACCCGGACAAATACACGGTATTGCGGGTGCGAAAATACATGCACAAACAAAAAATAAATTGGATGAAATAAAAGCTCATGCTCAATTTTCAATAAAAGACGGTTACTTATTAAAATTAGGAAGTACGGAATTTATTATAAAGAAATCAAAGAAAATAAAGAAACCGATAAAAATAAGGCTGCAGGATATCATAAATGTAGATATATCTAAGACAAAGGCATTGAGTTCCGATATAGAAGGGAATTTTGATATAAACAATTATAAGTTAGAAAATGTATGTATAACTTCAAAACAGAAATATATGTCAATGTTAATAGAGGGTGAATATAATATAGAAGATGAATATGCTGATTTAAATTTATGGGGCAAATATAATAAGAATGCTCAAAAAGGAGTAAGAATATTATTTATACCCTTGTCTTGGATTGTGAACATAATTTTTCGTCCCGAGCAAACAAAACATTTATACCTTGATAAATTGGATAAGATACCTGAAATACAGGCAAGAGAAGAGGAAGAAAAATATTTCAGAGTAAAATTAAACGGAGATTTAAACAAAAATAATGTAAATGTAGAATTGAGGACAATAAAATAACTAAAGGGATGAATATTTATTAGACTGGTGTCTAATAGACAATCGGGCAGTTAGATTGTAATATTAAAGGTGTAAGTGAATAACTTTTAAATGTAATGATATACATAATAGTTTGCAAACCTCGGTAAAAAACTGAGGTATTTTTTTTAAATAACAGTAGTAAATAAAATTTTTTGTAATAAAATATAAATATAGTCCCGTTTCGTCTAATGGTAGGACGCAACACTCTGGATGTTGCTATCGAGGTTCGAATCCTTGAGCGGGAGTTTTTTTGTGTCACTTAATCTAGTGTCGCAACATTACGCTTGCTCCTCGCAACCGTAAAGTTGCTCAGTCTTCACTCCGTTGCGGTGCTTCGCTTTGTAACACCTTCGGCTTATCGTAAAAATTTACTCGGACATTATTTAGCTGACTCCTGATAAATTATTGCCATGTACAATAAAATAAATATAGAGTATAATTTAAATATGGAAATATCTGATAAACAAACGAAACCAAAAAATGTAAAAAATATAAAAACTAAAAGAAAAGCAAAGCAAAATATTCCTTATGAACATCCGAAAAGGAAAAATAATGCTCATTATTCAATGCTTACTATAGTTTTGATAATTTGTATATTTGAATTAACGATAAGTGCTCTTCAAAATGTAAATAAACATGTTCATTTCACATCAAAAATAAAGGATTTAGAAACAAAAAGAAATGAAGAACAAGACAGAAACAGACAACTAAAAGATGATATAAAAAATTTTGATTCTGCGTCAACTTTAGAATCAATAGCAAGAAATAATTTAAAAATGGCAAGTGATGATGAAATTTTAATAATAATAAATAAGACACAACCCAAAAATGAAGAAGACATAAAAGTCAGTAATAAATTGTTTAATATACCCGATAAAATTTTTCCGTTAAACCGAAAAAGCGAGTAAATAATTTTCGATTTTATA